>JBMFVW010000007.1:0-10246 GCA_049965795.1 Candidatus Acidulodesulfobacterium sp. | reverse complement strand
ATGAATAGTGTTATTAAGTTTACTGAAGTGATATTTATGGCGGAGAGAGAGGGATGAGCGTCCTTCGGACGCTAAAAGCGACGAACCCCATTGCGGGCTTCGCCCTTCGGGGGTTCAAATCCCTCTCTGTGCTGCCTTAATGAATAGTGTTATTAAGTTTACTGAAGTGATATTTATGGCGGAGAGAGAGGGATTCGAACCCCCGGATGTTTTAAGCATCAACGGTTTTCAAGACCGCCGCCTTAAACCGCTCGGCCATCTCTCCTTATAGAGTTTATTATTAAGTAATATTATATTATAAATATAGATTTCTATTATTGCAATATAAAAATGTTTCCTTTTAATAAGGGGACAGAATTCAATTCTGTCCCCTTCACAATTTAATAAATAAAAATATGAATTGGTTATATAGCTATATATTATGCTATATCATAATGCGTGCGAATATTTCCGAGGATAAAAGCATTCCCTTTAAAGTAAGTGAAATATTGCCTTTAAAATTTTGCATTAGTCTTTCTTTTATGAATTTATCGATAATTTCCCCGCCTGCTAATCCCCTCAGTCTTTTTTCGTTGATTCCAGAGGATGTTCTTAACGACAAAAATATCTCCTCGTTTATTTTATCTTTTTTGGTGAGGATTTCTATAAAGCCTTCATCTTTTTGACTTTGCCCTTCATTTTCTTTTAAAATGTTACTAATATATTTTTCTAAATCCGGAATATTCGTTTTTCTGATTTCTTTACCGTTTTCGAGTTTTAAAAAAGATGAAGCCGAAGGTCCCAGTCCCAAATATTCGCCTCTGTTCCAATAGTTTATATTATGTCTGCTTTCATATCCGTTTTTAGCAAAGTTGGATATTTCATAATGTTCGTAAAATTGTCCGTTTAATATTTCGCACAATATTATATAATAATCCGCTATTTTTTCTTCGTCAATAAATTCCAGATGTTCAAGAGCGGGAAAACCGTTATAAATATTATAAAATAAGCTTCCTTTTTCAATAGACAGCATATAGGCGGAAATATGTTCGGGCGCAATATCGACTATATGATTAATATCGTCCAAAAATATTTTTTTGGACTGTCCCGGCAGTCCTATTATCAAGTCGAGCGATATATTCTCGAACCCCGCTTTTTCAGCGTTGCCGACTGCACGGTATATATCGTTTTTATTATGAATTCTGCCCGCTGCTTTCAACACGCCGTCGTCGAAACTTTGCGCTCCGATAGAAAGCCTGTTAAACCCGATCGCCTTTAACCCGTTTAATTTTTCTAGATCGCAGCTTTCGGGATTTACTTCTGCAGTTATTTCTGCACTTTTAGCAATTTGAAAATTTTTATCGATAAATTCTATTAAACCGCTAAAAAAATAAACGGGCATAACGGAAGGAGTGCCTCCGCCTAAATATACGGTGTTTATACGGGCATTTTCCAAATGATATTTTTCTGCGTTTATCCCTATTTCTTTTATTAAAAATTCCGGATAAAGTTCCGCGAGGTTGGAGCTGTAAGTTTTTTTTAATTTAGTTAAAGATATTGAATAAAAATTGCAATAATTGCATTTGCTCTTGCAGAACGGTACATGAATGTATAAGCTCAAATCCCTCATTGGTTTAGCCTCTGTATGATACATTAGTTTTATTTTTGGGTATCCTTAAAATTTACTATTTATTATTATATATGATATAATATTTAAAACGTAATTTGTAAATATTAAATTGAATTTATAATAGACCGGATAAGCCCATGGCCATATAAATTCATTAACATTTAAACTGGAGGTTCATCTATGGATAATAATGTTAAAAACGATATTTTATCTCAAAAAGCTGTTAAAATAAAGGACGGAGTATATTATACCGGAGCATTCGATCCTGATCTAAGAGTATTCGACATAGTCGTACCTACCGTTAACGGAACAAGCTATAATTCTTATTTTATTCAGGGAAGCGAAAAATCCGCCCTGATAGATACCGTCAAGCTGAATACTAAAGACCAGCTTATAAATAAATTAAATTCTGTTGCCGATATTTCTAAAATAGATTATATCATTATTAATCATACAGAACCGGACCATTCCGGAGCGCTTCACATAATTAAAGAAATTGCAAAAGACGCTACGCTTGTTTATTCAAAAAACGCTCATCATTTCGTACAGCATATTATAAAAAAAGATTACAATAATATTACCGTAGGCGACGGCGATTCCATAGATTTGGGCGGCAAAACCCTGCAATTTATAAGCGCCCCTTTTCTTCACTGGCCGGATACTATGTTTACATATCTAAAAGAAGATAAAATACTCTTCCCCTGCGATTTTTTCGGAGCGCATTATTGCGACGCCAATATTTTTAACGATTTAATAACAGACAAGGAAGAAGCCTTCGAGGATTTTAAATTTTATTTTACCCATATAATGAGACCTTTTAAAAATTATTCTTTGAGCGCTATAGAAAAAATTAAAAATTTAGATATCGACGTTATTGCGCCGTCGCACGGTCCCGTATTGAGGGAAAATTTAAAAAAATATATAGAATGGTACATCGAAGCAAGCAAACCGAACAATGCAGATTCCACCCTGAAGAAGATAGTTATAGTTTATGCTTCGGCTTACGGAAATACCGAAGAAATGGCAAAGCACATTGCTAAAGGAGCTGCAATAGACGGACTTACGGACGTTGCGTTAATAAATTTAGTCGACCGCGACGCGGATTATATAGTCGATGAAATTGAAAAAGCCGACGCAGTGATAGTAGGTTCGCCTACGCTTAACGCTAAACCGCCCAAACCTATATTTGACATGATATCGTCTTTAGTTATGCTTAACGTTAAAAATAAAAAAGCTGCAGTATTCGGCTGCTACGGATGGAGCGGCGAGGCAGTCCAGATGATTCAGGATATTTTGAAAAGCTTGCGGTTTGTTATTGCGCAGGAAGGATTGAAAATTCAGATGACCCCGTTTGAGGAAGACTTAATTAAATGCGAAAAATTCGGAATGGATTTTGCATACAAAATAACGCAGGATTCATAGTATTTTCATAGTATTATATATTATTATAGATATGCTAAATTATTTATATATCGATTCAATAAGAAATAACGGATAAACAGGTCAAAATAAGATAAGATAAAATAATAGGTTATTTGTAATGGTTTGTCATAAAGAAGCGGATAAAGATTTATTGTTATCGGGCGGCAAAAACGCCGAATCCCCAGAGGTAACAGAAGGCTCAGGCAAGTCTTTGATTTGGGAGGATAATAATTTTAACTTCTATACAAAAATAGACGGGAATGATGTTTTTATAGGAAGAGGTCTGGAAGTTCCGTTTCCTTTTGATGAGGGCGACTGCTGGTCTCTTTCCGACGGCAAAACTTTTGTTTACAGGAACGGAATTATAAGCAAGGCCGAATCGTTCAATAAGGATGGAAATACCCTTAAATTAAAAGAATGTCTTGAAGATTTATATTGCAAGTTCGAGGAGTCTTATCTTTATTCCGACCCTCTTGGATTCGTACATAAATTTAACGACACTAGAGATATAGAAATATCCGGTTTTGTAGCTGCCGGATTTGCTTTCGGCGGCGTCCCCCAGATACTTAAAACATTGGATAAAATAGACGGTATAACAAGGCATAAATTTTATGAATTTACTTTTAATTTTAATGCGGAAGAAGGATTAAAATTATTTAAAGGCTTTTATTACCGCTTTATAAAAGAAAAAGATGTTGCCGCATTGTTTCTTATTTTAAGCGAAATACTAAAACAATACGGTTCTATAGAAAATTTTTTTCTTATAGGATATAATCCTTCCGATATAAATTTAAAAAAATCTATAGAAAGTTTTTGCGAAAGAGCTTTGCATATTGCCGATTTTTCCTCAATATACGGAACAAAAAATCTCCCCGAACATTCAATGGTCCGTTTTTTCTTTACTTCGCCAAAAGATAACAGCCCGTGTAAAAGGATAAATTTATATTTAAGGTGGATGGTAAGAAATTCGGACAATTTAGATTTCGGCATATGGAATAACGGAATTCAACCTTATCAGCTTATTATGCCGGTAGATACCCATATAGGAAGAATAAGCCGTTACATAGGTTTGACAAAACGTCAAAATCCGTCTTTTAAAATGGCGGAAGAAATAACTGAAAATCTTAAGAAATTGGACTACTCCGATCCTATAAAATACGATTTCGCTATTACAAGGTTAGGAATACTGGATATATGTACAAAAGGCGGAAATCGTTCGGATTGCGGCAAGTGCGGTATTTATGCAATTTGTAATTTTAAAGGCTGACTTTCATAATTTATATGTTTATAAACTTAATTAAATTTTTAAATTAAAAGGATCCTCATCGATGAAAAATAAGAAATTAAAACCTGTTTTGTTTTTTATGTTTATAACGGCATTTTTTACGGCATTTTTAAATATAACCGATATGCACTCCGCTTTTTCTTATAAAACTTTAAATAGGAAGTCGGTTGCAGTCAAAAAAATTAAAGGGAAAAATATTGAAAGGGCATATAAAAAGTACGGAGCGTATATAATAAAAAAAGACGTCGTCTTAAAACTTAATAAAAATTACGTATTGCGTGAGTATGTTACAGAGTCTTTAAAAATACTTTCCCAGAGAGGTATAAACAAGTATTCGGAAGTCGTTATACCTTTTTCGACGAAATATCAAAAAATTAAATTTTTATACGCATATACGCTGCTTAAAGGAATGTTCAAAATTCCTATAGGAAAACATGCGGTCAATATAGTATCTCCGGGTTTTGCGGTTAATTATCCGGCTTACTCCGATATAAAATACATGACTCTTTCTATGCCGGCGGTAGAAGACGGCTCCGTAATAAACTTTTCTTACGAAATTAATAATTTTAAGCCCATTATTAAAAACGGCGTTTTTTACACTAATTATTTTTCATACGGTATTCCTGTTCAAAAAATTAATTTTTCACTCTTTTATCCTTCGGGGGTTAAGCTTAACCTGTATCTTCATAATTTAAAAAAATCTTATTTATTAAGAAAAACCGTTTTGCTTAGGAATAAAAAATTTACTAAATTAAACATTTCTGCAAATAATGTCCCCGCTATAAAAAAAGAATCCAACATGCCTCCGGAAAAAAAATTAAGAAAGTATATATCGGTATCGACTTATACTTCATGGGGAGCTCTATTGAACAGAATAAACGCAATGTTTAAAAAAGCCGAAAAACCGGATAAAAAAATAGAAAAATTCGTTAAATCCGCAATTAAAAAATATAAAAACAAAGACAACGGCGGTATTATAACAGAAAAAAAAGAGGCGGCATCTATATACGATAAGTTTGTCAAAACTTTCAGATACGCGGGGATCGGTTACGGGATCAACGGTTACAGACCGACTGATGCTTCGTCTGTTTTTAACGACGGTTACGGCGATTCCAAATCTTTGGCGGCTCTGCTTATAACCATGCTTAAGACGGCAAAAATAAATGCTTACCCTGTATTAATCGCGTCTTTAAACACGGCGGATTTTAATAGTAAAATAATTTCACCAAAACAGTTTGACTCTGTTTTGGTTGGTTTAACTTTAAAACAAAAAGGACGGCATGAACGCCTTTATTTATATCCAGATTCATCCTCTTATAAAGCTTTCGATATTCCTTTTGAATTGTCCGGCAGAAAAGGCGCTGCTATTTCAGGATATAATAAATTTAAATTTATTAAAACTCTTTCGGAAAAACCGAGCCAAAACGAAAAAACATTTTCGTTTAAGGGAAGAATAAACAAAAACGGAACGCTTACAGGAACGGTTTCGGTCGAGTATAAGGGGATTTATTCTAATTATGAAAGATCTTCCTTAAAAAATATTAATAAATACGAAAAAAAGATTAAAGTTTATAATTCGTTATATAATTTTTTACCGGGTTCGCAGATAAAAGATTTTAATTTTAAAAATTTAAAAAATATAAATAAAAATTTAAAATTAATAATCAAAATTAAAGATAAGAACTACGGAACAAAAAACGGAGATAAGCTGCTGTTTCATTCCGTATTGCCGGTAGATTCCGGATTACTCGGGCTTGTTTTAAAGGAGAAAAGACGGTATAATTTAATAATAGGTTATCCTTTTGAACATAAAGGATTAATTAAAATTAAGCTTCCGGCGAAGTCTTCCGTTTATTATATGCCACGAGAGCTGAAGCTTAAGGGAAGATTAAGTTCTGCATATTCCGAATGTAAATTTTTAAATAATAAAACGGAGTTAATTTGCTCGTATAAATTTGAATCAAAAAAACCGGTTGTTGCGACGGAAGAATATAGAAGATATAGAAAAATTATCAGGGCATATCTGCAGTATATGAAGAATTACTTTATCGCAGTTTCAAACGTTTATTTTTATTAATTGTAATTAATTATATATAAACGAAACGATAAAAATTTAATTGTATTTAATTTTAATAATTATAAATATAAAAAACAAATCAAGGAGGCTTAATTATGAGAAGCATGACGGAAGAGGATTTGAAAGCGGCTTTTGCCGGAGAAAGCCAGGCGCATGTTAAATATATGATTTTTTCCGAAGAGGCTGAGAAAGAAGGAAAACCAAGATTAGCCAACATATTCAGGGCTATAGCCAAAGCTGAACTTATACATGCAAAAAATCATTTGAGGGCATTAGGAGGTATCAAAAAAAGCGGTGAAAATATCTTAGCGGCATATAACGGCGAGAATTATGAAATAGAAGAAATGTACCCCGTTTTCAACGAAACCGCTAAGTTTCAGAATGAGAAAGAAGCCCAGCTCTCAACGCACTATGCTTTAGAAGCGGAAAAAATTCATAGGGATATTTATAAAAAAGCCAAAGAACTTTTTGACGCCGGCAAAGATTTTGACGGGGAAACGGTTTATATATGCCCGGTATGCGGACATACGCACGTGGGACCCGAAGCTCCCGACAAATGTCCTGTTTGCGGATGCCGGAAAGATAAATATATTAAATTCAGCGCTTAAAATAATTGTCCTGCATCTTTCCCCGACGCTTTTTCCTCAGAAAGATTTGACAATATAATTTTTTGTGATATTATAAATATAGATATTGTAATTAGATAGTATTTAGATGTATTGATTAATCAAAACAACTAATTAAATATTCAAAAATGGGGGTAATTAAAATGGTTCAGGGAATTAATTCAAATCCTACGGCGTCTCAGCTGTTTCAAAGCAATCAAGCAAATGCCGATAAAGGGCAATATCGGAATATTTCCGGTCCTAACGACGTTGCGGATAAAACCGCCGCATTAACTCTAAACACGGTCAGAACTTTGAATCAAGGTTTGGTAAATGCGCTTAATCAATCAACGGCAAACCTTAATCAAAATACAAGGAGTCTTCAATCTGCAGGTAACGGCAACACGGCAAATCAGAATCAGTATAACAACAACGGGCAGGCTGTTACTATAGGAACTAATAAAACAGGAAATGTTTTGAGTAAAATCGTTTAAAAACATATTTTAAATGCAAAAAAAATTAGACGATTTAATAATATCGGCGAAATCGTTTAAAGCTAAAAGAGCGGCAGTAGTAGTTGCCGAAGACGATTTCGTCGTTGAAGGGATAGTTTTAGCTTATAAAAAGGGCATTATAATCCCAAAACTTATAGGCAGCAAGAGTAAAATAATTTCCATCCTTAAAAAAAAAGAAAAAAGTATTTCTGCGAACGATATTGAAATAATCGGTGCTGAAAACGACGTAGATGCATCTATTATTGCCGTTAAATTAGCCTGCGATAAAAAAGTCGACATAATAATAAAAGGACACATCCATACCGATATATTAATGCATCAGCTTATCCGCATGGAAAGCGGTTTAAGGACTAACAGGTTTATTTCCCATATATTTTGTATGGAAATAAAAACTTATAAGAAATTAATCTTTATAACCGATGCGGCCATTAATATTAATCCTGATATCGTTCAAAAAGCGCAGATACTTCAAAATGCCATCGACACCTGCAAAATTCTAGGCATTAAAAATCCTAAAGCGGCAATACTTTCGGCGGTGGAAACCGTAAATCCCAAGATAGCATCTACTATGGATGCCGCAATTCTTTCCAAAATGGCTCAGAGAGGTCAAATTACGGGAGGCATAGTTGACGGGCCGCTCGCTTTCGATAACGTTATTTCAAAAAAAGCAGCGGAAGAAAAAGGAATCACAAGCGAGGTATCAGGCGATGCCGATATAATATTGGTTCCTAACATAGAATCGGGCAACATACTTTTTAAAGATCTGGAATATCTTGCAGGCGCTAAAGTGGCGGGAATTGTAGTAGGGCTTAAAGTGCCGGTCGTGCTTACTTCCAGGTCAGATAATGCAGAGGCAAGACTTTACTCGGCGGCGTTTGCTTCTATAGTCTCCGAAAATTATTCTAAATTTTTAGAATATAAAGCATGGGTATAAGAATATAAAATGCAAAAAGGAATCGAAGATTTTATTAAAATGAAATTAAACGGCGAAAAAATCGTAATGATAACCGCTTACGATTTTATTCAAGCCGGTATTGCAGAAGAAGCAGGCGTAGATATAGTATTGGTAGGCGATTCGCTTGCGACTACGGTTCAGGGAAAAGATAATACTATAAGCGTCACATTAGAAGAGATGATTTACCATACCAAAATAGTAAAGGCGGGTTTAAAAAATACTTTTTTGGCATGCGATATGCCTTTTATGTCTTATCAGGTAAACCCGGAACAGGCTTTGACAAATGCAGGCAGAATACTTAAAGAAGGCGGCGCAAATGCCGTTAAAATGGAAGGCGGCTCTTATATATCCGGCACCGTTAAAAGACTTGCCGAAAGCGGTATTCCGGTAATAGGCCATATTGGTCTTATGCCGCAGTTTATTAATGTTATGGGCGGATATAAAGTTCAAGGCAAAATAAGTTCGCAAATCGAGAAACTTGTCGAAGACGCTAAGGCTATAGAAGACGCAGGCGCATTTATGATAGTTTTGGAGGCGATGCCCGAAGAAGCTGCCGTAATCGTTAAAAAAAGTATAAATATTCCAACTATCGGAATAGGAGCCGGAAAATATACCGATGGACAGGTGCTTGTATTTTACGACGTTATAGGAATGTTAGCCCAAAAACCTCCTAAATTCGTTAAAAAATTTGCGGAATCCCGCCCTATAATAATCGAAGCTCTAAAAACGTTCGGCAGGGAAGTTAAGGACAGTTCTTTTCCGGCGGAAGAAAATATTTATAAACAAAAATAAAGCAAAATATAAAATAAGGAATAAATTTTTAAAATAATAGGAGAACATAATTTATGAATTACATATCTTACTTCAAGTTCAGAGGCACTTTAAATAACGACTCAAAATACCCCGCGCTTTCTCTTATTGCTTTTATATTAAAAATAGCAGCCATTGTATATTTGACGGTCGGATTAATAGGCACTTTAATAATGTCTTTTGTATGGGCGGACCAGTCCGGAAAAATGTCGGAGATGTTCGGAAGAGGCGGATTTAATGTCGGTTCGGCTTTGTCATCCTTCTTTTTCTCATTGATCGGCGGAACAATAGTTACTATAGTTATATTTTTATTGCTATGGGCTTATGCGGAGTTAATATTAGTATTAATGGATATTGAGCATAATACTTCTAAAAGGAACGAAAATTAATTCTTAATTTTATAAATATTTATTAATTATTTCGTTTTGTTAAGCGGCCATTTTTAGACAAAAAGTATTATTTAATGGATTATAAAAGGCTTAATTATATAGCTAATTAATAAGGTATAAAACTGCCCCTGCCCGCGCATAAGATAAACATCTATCCGCTCGTTTAAAAGATGCCGTAAATACGTTTGATAAAAAAATCATAAAACTTAAGAACTCTTGTAAAGCTTGATTTTATTGGTGAGCCGCGCGGGAGTCGAACCCACGACCACCTGATTAAAAGTCAGGTTATTGCATACAATAACTTATTGATATTATTAAGTTATTTTCTTTATAAAAAATGCTATGGGACAATTTTGTGACAAATACGCTAATGCTTATTATAAATTTATTTTTTTATAAGTAAATAATTTCACTTTTTCAGCCATATCGATAGCTTCTTTAGCGTCTTCAATATTAGGCTCTATTATGTCATCATATCGCACGATAACGGCATAGTTTGTCATATCGTCTATATTTAATCTTTCAAGCTCTATAAAATCATTATCTATGTTTTTGCAGGATTGCAATAATTGTGATATG
>JBMFVW010000006.1:48749-58953 GCA_049965795.1 Candidatus Acidulodesulfobacterium sp. | reverse complement strand
TTTTTTTTGTTATCAAAATTAGAAGCTCTTTTAACTGCGTATGTATCGGAATATAACGGTCATATTTAGTCTTTGTGCCTTTAATCGCTATGACGTTATTCTGCAAGTCCACGTCGTCCCATTTAAGATTTAATGCTTCGCCTTTCCTGCAGCCTGTATAAATTAAAAAAGTTATTAAGTCACGGGTAAGCTTGTTTGTAGCTCCGGCGATAAGATTTTTAATGTCATCATCGGATAAAGTTTTAAGGCGTGATAGTTCGTTTAGTTTTTTAATGCCGGCGCAGGGATTTTTATCAATGTAGCCTTTTTTAATACAGAAATTAAAAAAATAATTTAATTCGGATATTTCTATGTTAATTGTTCTAAATGATATTTCTTGTTCTCTTTTGCCCATATTTTTCGGCAAAGACAAAATTTCGAGTTTTCTTTTAAACTGGTAGTTCTCAATCTGGTCTATTGTTATACCTCCAATTTCTTTATTCTTAAAAATCGGTAAAAAATGTTTTGCCGAATTTATTTTAGACTCTTGAGTTTTAAAACACAAAGATTGAGATGATATATAACTATCCCATAAGTCTTTAAACTTATAATTTATTGCGCTTGGCAAACTATGCTTTTTGCGAAGCACATCGGCTTTTATGGTATCGGCTATATTTTCGGCGAGTTTTTTGTCGTCGGTCTTGCAAGAACCCCTGTAACGTTTGCCGTCGATTTCGAAATCGTAATGATATATATTGCCTCTTTTCCTTAACATTTTTTGTGACAATTTTGTGACAAAAATTCGATAAAATTTATATATTTTATACAAAATATATACTATTTAGAATTTATTGTCAATGTCTGGAAAGGCTTATTTATTGAGGTTTTGAGTGGTGAGCCGCGCGGGAGTCGAACCCACGACCACCTGATTAAAAGTCAGGTGCTCTACCTGCTGAGCTAGCGGCTCTTTTGAGTATAATTAAAGTTTTATAAGGGAAGCATTCTTGTAATGTTAGGGAAGCTATAATTTAGACCTGTTGCCGCAAAAATGCCGAGGCCGATTACAACGATAACACTAATAGTAACTACTACCCACATTACTCTGGTAAAATTTTTGTTATTGTCTTCCATGCTAATTAATCCCCCCTTAATTAAATTATCTGCAATTTAAAAAAATAGAATATTAATTTCAATATAAAACTTAATTATATTAGCAAAAAAAAATATTAATTGCAAGAAATAAATTGCGCAGTTTAAATTGCGCTGCTTAACTCTTTGAAATATTAAAAAAAATAAATGACTTTAATCACATATTTTTAAATCATATTTTTCTATAATTAAAATATATAGATTTTCTAAATAACAAATTATAACAAATTAAAAAGGAGAAGTATGTATGCTTTGTATTCAGTGTGAAGAAACTTTAAGCCAAACTGGTTGCGTTAAAAGCGGCGTTTGCGGAAAAACCTCAGAGGTTTCAGACCTGCAGGATCTATTAATATTTAATCTAAAAGGAATTGCAATGTTGATTGATAAAATTGAGGTAAACGAAGTTGACTACGAAAAAGATTATTTTTTTATTTTACAGGGATTATTTACGACTGTTACGAACGTTAATTTCGACGAGCAAAGAATGTTTGATTTGCTAAATAAATCAATAGATATAAAAAACAAATACGTTAAAATATTAAAACAATCGGCGCAGAACAAATATGAAGGTGTTAGTGAGTTTTATTTATGGTTTCCCGAAAATAAAAGCCTTAAAACATATTTAGATAAAGCTAAAGAAATAGTTTTACCGAATAAATTGAGCGATACGGATTCGTTAAACGAACTTTTGCTTTACGGATTAAAAGGTATGGCTGCCTATGCTTATCACGCGTATATATTAAATTATTCAAGTCATGAGGTTAAAAAATTTATAATTAAAACCTTAAGCTACATGACTAATAAAGATAAAGATGTTGACGTTTTATTAAATTTAGTAACCGAATGCGGCAAAATTGGCGTTAATGTAATGGAGACCCTTGATAAAGCAAACACGGAACATTACGGAGAACCTGAACCGACTAAAGTATTAAACGGAACTAAGCAAGGAAAATCTATTTTAATCAGCGGGCACGATTTATACGAGCTTGAAAAATTATTGGCACAGACGGAAAATAAAAATATTAACGTATATACGCACGGCGAAATGCTGCCGGCGCACGCTTATCCGTTCTTTAAAAAATTCAGCCATTTTATAGGCAACTACGGAGGAGCATGGTGGGAGCAGGAAAAAGAATTTGCCGAGTTTAAAGGACCTATAATAATGACGACTAACTGTATTAAAAAGCCATTGGAAAGCTATAAGAGCAGGATTTTTACAACTGATATGGTTGCAATGCCCGGAGTTAAGCATATATCAAATAACGATTTTTCTGAAGCTATTAATATGGCGTTAAATTTGGAGGATATGCCTGAAAATATAAAAGGTACTATCGATTCAGGTTTTGCCAGAGAAACTTTAGTTAATTCCGCAGACGCCATAATTAAAATGGTAGGAGAAGGTAAAATAAAGAAATTCGTAGTTATGGCCGGATGCGATTCTAACGATAAAGAAAGAGTATATTATTCCGAGCTTGCAAGCGGTCTGCCGAATGATTCCGTAATATTGACGGCGGGTTGCGCTAAATATAGATATAACAGGTTGAATTTAGGCGATATAGACGGTCTGCCGAGAGTTATAGACGCCGGTCAGTGTAACGATTCATATTCTCTTGCGGTCGCGGCGCTTAAATTAAAAGAAAAATTAAATTTAAGCGACATAAATGACCTTCCTATTTATTACGAAATTGCATGGTATGAGCAAAAAGCGGTTATAGTCCTTCTCGCTCTTCTGTATTTAGGAGTTAAAAATATAAGACTTGGTTATAGACTGCCTGCATTTTTATCTGAGAACGTAGCAGATTTTCTTGTTAAAAACTTCAATATAATGGCTGTTTCTAATGTAGAGGAGAGTTTGAAATATATAAACGGGAATAGATAAAATAAAACTTACGGAAGAAAGTGCGCAAAATATTCAGCGTTCTTTCTTCCGTATAAATTAAATATTTCTTTAAATAATCAACCCCATTTTTGTTTGTTTATGTGGACGACTATTTCGGCTTTAGACATCTGTCTTACTTCCCATGCCGCTTTCTTGGCTTTTTGGAATACGTTAACGCACCCCGGGTCAAGATTGTCTTCGATGCCGGCTTCGGCGACTTCCAAAACCTTAGTGAGTAAATGAGTAAGATCCATATGCAGCTGGTTTGTTTTTCTTGAGCGCTCTATTAATTGCTCAATATCTGCGGCAATTTTTTCAAATTTTTCTTTTGGCGCTCCGCATTTCGGGCAAAAATCAGGAGCAGAATCTCCATCGTGAATGTAGCCGCATACCGAACATTTCCATTTCATAGTTAACCTCCGTTAATATTAAAGTTAATTAAATTAAATTTTAAAATTTTATTTGTTTTAATTTTATCATAAAAAGAATAAAATGCAAGGAAAATTTAAGACTGATTATTAAATAGTAGAAAATATTTATATTAATAAAGGGTGAAAACTCAAATAAGAGTAAGGAAATAAATAAATCTGACCCCTTTAAATATTTTAAATAGGCTTTAAAAATGCTTTAAGGGTTTTTCCGGTTGACAAAAAGGTAAGAAGTGTAATAGAATATAAAACTCAAAGTTTAAATAAATTCATATATATAATCATATATATAATAGATATAAGATATATTTTAAGGTTTTTATAAGAATAAGGAGAATATTAAAATGTCAAGAGTTTGCAGTATTTGCGGTAAAGGTATCCAGTTCGGAAATAACGTTTCGCATGCCAATAATAAAACAAAGAAAGTATCTTTTCCTAATTTACATATGGTTAAGGCCGTTACTGCTAACGGCGGCAATAAAAGAATAAAAGTCTGCGCAAAATGTCTTAAAGCGGGAAAAGTAGTCAGGGCGGTTAAGGTCGGCAAGTAATCTGTGATAGTAAATGCCGCCGGCTTCTGCCTGCTAATTTTTTCTTAAATAAGCAATCTGTTCCAAGTGATATGTTCTTGGAAACATGTCGAAAAGATCTATTTTTTCTATTTTATAACCGTTTTCGGCAAATTGTCTTAAATCCCTTAGAAACGTCATTGTATCGCAAGATACGTATATTATATATGACGGATTTAAAGCAGTTATTTTCCCGGTCAAACCTTTAATGCCGGATCTCGGCGGGTCTAAGATTATTAAATCGAATTTTTTATCCTTATCTTTATTTTTTTCCATTTTATCGAGAAATTTAGAAACATCGGATTTAATAAATTTAATATTGTTAATATTGTTTATTAAAACGTTTTTCTTTCCTAGTTCTACGGCAGAATCGCAGGATTCAACTCCGATAATATTATCTGCATATGAGGTTAAAAAAAGCGTAATATTTCCAAAACCGCAGTATAAATCGAGGGCGTTAGAAAATTTTTTTGTTCCTCCTTTTACCAAACCTTCCGTGACGGTTTCAATATAATCGGATATTGCGTTTATTATGTTTTCGTTCTGTTCTTTATTTATCTGGATAAATGACGGTAAATCATATAAAATTTTTTTATCTTTTATAGTCAAAAATTTTTCATTAATACTTTTATCGGTATCTCGGGCTGCGTATTTAATGATTTTTTTTCCGGCTGATTCTAAAAAAATATTATCGCATTTTGCGCCGGAAAATATATCTCCGACAAACTGCTCCGGTAATTTAAAGTTATTTAAATTATGTTTAAAGCCGAAAATTATATTCTTAAATCCGGCTTTGCTAATCGTTATTGTTGAAATGTTTTTAGCGACCGTCCGGTAATATTTTTCGGATAACAATACATCAGCCGCTTTTTTTAATAATACGTTTAAGTCTTCTTTTGCAAGACGGCAGTTTCTTATATTAACTATATCGTGTGAATACTTTTTGTAAAATCCTATATCTTTTAGATGTATTTTTAATCCTATTTTTTGCCTGTAATTGAGGTTTTCTGCTGACGGATTAAATTTTATATCTACATTACGAGCTGAAGAATTGGAGCTGAAAGTTTTTTTAAATTCCTTTCTGAAAATTTCGGTTTTCCAGTAAATTTCGTTATCATAAGATATATTTAGATAATCGCATCCGCCGCATATACCGAAATACTCGCATGCAGGTTCTATTCTCTCATTAGACGGTTTTATGATTTTATCTATTGAGGCAAAGTCGTAATTTTTATGCTCTTCGATTATTTTTACTTTTAAAGTGTCGCCAGGAACGGCGTAACCGACAAAAACAACTTTTGAATCGACCCTTCCGACTCCCCACCCGCCGTAAGATAAAGAATCAATGTTGATTATTTTAAATTTATCAGACAATATAGCTTTTAACCCCCCTTGTTTTTTAAACTATTATATTATATTATTTATAAGATTTAATAAATATATAAAGATAAATAAAGATAAAGTTAAAATTATGCTCAAAAAATACTCAAAAAATAAAAAACAAAGGATAAAAAAATAATTATGAAAGGTATCATTCTTGCCGGCGGCAGCGGAACAAGGCTTTATCCTATAACTCTTAGTGTCTGCAAACAGCTTTTACCGGTTTACGATAAACCGATGATATATTACCCCTTGTCGAGCCTTATGCTTGCAGGAATAAGAGATATTCTAATAATAACGACTCCGGCGGATATAGAAAAATTTAGGACTATACTCGGTGACGGCAAAAACTTGGGAATTAATATATCTTATAAAGAACAGCATTATCCGGGCGGACTTGCCGAAGCATTTATATTAGGCAGGGATTTTATAGGCACCGAAGACGTTTGTTTAATTCTAGGCGACAATATTTTTTATGGACACGGCATTCCCGAAAAGTTTAATTATGCAAAAAATATAATAAAACAAAAAGGCGGAGGCGTTATTTTTACCTATTACGTCGAAGACCCTCAAAGATACGGCGTAATAGAAACCGACAGGGAAGGAAATGTTTTATCTATAGAAGAAAAACCGAAAGTTCCAAAATCTAACTATGCCGTTACGGGAGTTTATTTTTACGATAATGAAGTAGTTAATATTGCAGGCTCGTTAAAACCGTCCGAAAGAGGAGAACTTGAGATAACCGACGTAAATAATGAATATTTAAAACGAGGAAAACTTAATGCTGTTGCGCTCGGCAGAGGTTATGCATGGCTTGACACCGGAACGCCCGAAAGCCTTCTTGATGCTTCAAAATTTATTGAAATGATGGAAAAAAGGCAGGGGCTTAAAATAGGATGCATAGAGGAAATAGCTTATAAAATGAACTTTATTTCAGAGAAAGAACTTTTAGGCCTGTCCGAAAAATATATTAAAAGCGGTTACGGCAATTATATTTTAAAAATAATAAATGAAAATAAAAAAAATGTAAAATAAAGATATAATATAAGAAGGTAAAAAAATATGAAATTAAAAAAATTTCTCAAGATTTTTTTGTTGACCTGTATTTTTGGATTCTCTGCCGGACTTATGCTTTCAGGATGTTCCGGCGCTAATCAGACTTTGGAAAAAGATCATATTATGAATGACGGCTGTTTTATAACGTGTTATAACAAAACCCATTCCAATTCCAATAGTAAAGCTTATTCCGGAAAGCATATCGGCATAAAACATAATTCCGCTGTCAAAAATATATTCGGCTGATTTATGCGGATTGATTTAAGTTTTTGGAATATAGCCGATTGGTCTGCATTTGCCTTAACTTTAGTCGGAGTTTGGCAGCTAAGTTCGCATAAAAAATCAGGTTTTGTAATAAACGCTTTTGCTTCCGTAGTATGGGTTGCTATCGGAATACACTCCGGTTTATCAGGACTTACGGCTTTAAATATAATCTTAATGTTTATTTATTTTAGAGGTTATATAAAAAGGTAAAAAATACTAATTTAGCTATCGGCAAATTTGGTGTTAAGGTTTTAATTTAAATTGAAATTATAGTATAATATTATAGCATTAAAATAAGGCCCCATAGTCTAGCGGTTAGGACGTTGCCCTCTCACGGCAATAGCACGGGTTCGAATCCCGTTGGGGCTGCCATTTCAATTATCAACATAAATAAATAAGCATGAATATAATAAAAAAAATTGTATTTTTATCCATATTTTTATCAATTATATTAAACAATTCAATAGCTTCGGCAATAAACGCCGGTACTTATCAAAAAATTTCCGCAAAAAATAATCCTCAAATTTTTATATACAAAGCAATAAAAAACCCTTCGGCAATAGCTGTTAATTCCCACGACGAAATTTTCATAGCCGGCGGAGATAAGAACCGTTACGAAATTGCGGTTTTTAATATAAAGGGAAAGAGATTGAAGACTTTTATATACGGCAAAGACCTTAAGCATCAATATAAAGATAAAAATAAATCGGTTAAAGCAATAAATGAAAAAGCGGGAAAAATTTATATCTATAAAAATAAAGGCATTATAAAACCATGGAGTATATTTATCGGCAATAAAGGCAACATATGGGTTGCAAACGAAGGGGGCAAAAGAGGGTTTATATCTAAAATTTCTTCCGATAACGGCAGAGTCCTGCTTAAAATAACAAAACAAATCAATTTTCCTTATTCTATAGCTTTTGAGAAAAACGGAGACATACTTGCGGCTAATTACGGAAACGGGTTTGACGGATATATTTCTGAATACAACCCTGACGGTTTATTTTTAAAAAAAATTGTTAAGGGTATAGAAAATCCTTATTCCATAATAATAGGGAATAAAGGAAACATTTATGCGGCAAATTACAATAAGGGCGATATAGTATGTCTGTCGAATAATGGGAAATTATTATGGAGTTCTTATAAAGATATAAGTTATCCATATACTCTATTATTAGGTAAAAAAGGAAATATATGGGTTATAAACGACGGACCAGTCTATGGCGGTTTAATAGAATATTCGGGCAACGGCGAAGTAATTCGTAAAATTTATTTCGGTATAAACTATCCTTACGGTGCCGCTGAAGATAGAGCTGGAAATATTTTTGTTGCAAATTTCAATAACAATACCGTTTCTAAATTTAACAAAGACGGGAAGTTCGAAGGTTTTGCCGGAAGCGTCAAAAAACCGATAGGGATAGCCGTGGACGGAAAAGGAGATGTTTTTGCGCTTAACGACGACGGCAATTTTACCGAAATAACGGGTGCAGGCGATAGAGCTAACAGATAATGCTTTAACCATATTTTGGAGATAAACCAATGGCTAATTTAAAAAATTTATTCATAAGGGCTAGAACCAACCTTAAAAGAAAAATTATAAGATTTCAGGACAATTCTATATTTTATTTTTCAAGATGGATTTTTTTCGGTGTTTTAATAGGAATTATTGCAGGTGTGGGGGCGATAGTTTTTAACGCTCTCATAAGGTTTTTCAGGTTTATCTTTCAGGTAAGCATGGCGCATTACTATTCTCCCAGACCCGAACTTATGGGGCAGACCGGCGCTCCGGCAGATAATCATCCTATAAGGTGGGTTATACCGCTGATAATTATGCTCGGCGGTTTAATATCAGGTATTTTGGTTTATACTTTTGCGCCTGAGGCGGAAGGTCACGGAACAGATGCAGCAATAGACGCTTTTCATAACAAGGAAGGATATATAAGGGGAAGGGTGCCTATTATAAAAACTCTTGCTTCTTCCGTTACGCTTGGTTCAGGCGGTTCCGGAGGCAGGGAAGGACCTGTCGCGCAGATAGGTGCCGGTTTTGGTTCGGTATTGGCTACATATCTTGGGCTGCCTGTGCCTGACAGACGGACAATGCTGGTTGCAGGTATAGGAGCCGGCATAGGAGCCATCTTTAAGTCGCCGCTTGCCGGAGCAATGTTCGGAGTAGAAGTTCTATATTCCGAGATGGATTTCGAAGGCGGGGCATTAATGCTTTCTATTATTGCGGCTATAGTAGGATATTCGCTTTATGCATACTTTTATGCAGGATTTAATCCTGTGGTAAGAATACCTTCTTTTACCTATACGAGACCAATTACTTTATTATTTTACGCTGTTTTGGGTATTTTTTTGGCTTTTGCGGGACAGTTTTACGTACGTTTTTTTTATTTCATTCATGATGTTTTTAAAAAGATAAAAATTAAACCGCATTTTAAACCCATGATAGGAGGAGCGTTTGTAGGTGCCATAGCATATTTTTTTCCTGAAATTATGGGCGTAGGTTACGGCTGGCTGCAGCTTGCCGTGCTTGGCAAACTCGCTATAATTACTTTAATTCTTTTGGGGCTTTTTAAGATAGTAGCTACCTCCTTTACGATAAGTTCAGGCGGATCGGCAGGTGTTTATGCGCCGTCTTTGGTAATCGGAGGTGCTTTCGGCGGAGCTGCAGGAATGATTTTTCATATATTATTTCCTCATTTAATACTTTCGTCGGATATTGCGCCTTTTGTACTAATAGGCATGGGAGGATTTTTTGCCGGAGCCGCAAAAACTCCTATATCGTCTCTTTTAATGGTTTCTGAAATGACCGGGAGCTACGGCCTTCTTCCTCCGCTAATGCTTGTTTCCGCTATAACGTTTATAGTCAGCGGAAAAAGAAGCATATATAGAAGCCAGAAAAAGAACAGGATGGATTCTCCGGCGCATATGAAAGATTATTTAATCAAACCGCTTCAGAGATATTCGGTAAGCGACGTTATGGAAAGCGGAGAAACGGCTGCTGCTAAACCTATTGATCCTGATATGCCTCTGTATGAGATGATTAAAATATTTTTCTATTCAAATTTTTATATGCATCCTGTTATTAACAAGGAAGGAAAGATAGTAGGCATAGTTAAATACGATACCGTAAAAAATTTAATGATGACTTCGCCGGACGATTCAAGAACGGCAAAGGATTTAATGGATACGTCAAATCTGCCGAAAATTAGGATGCATGACACGTTAGATATTGCAGTCCATAATTTTTTCAGAAAAAATACGGACGAACTTATAGTAGTCGATGAAAACGGAAGATATAGGGGTATTTTAAGGAAAAGAGACGTTGTGCTTGCAATAGAAGAAGGGCAGAAGGCACCTTCCGGCATAACGGAAAACAATACTTTTTGAAAAGCAAATATTAAATATACATAGGGGGATAGAAACTAAAAATTATAGCAAATAAAAGTGTCAGATTTATTTATTTTAGCAGAAACAATAGTAATAGAATAGGAGGT
>JBMFVW010000006.1:0-48649 GCA_049965795.1 Candidatus Acidulodesulfobacterium sp. | reverse complement strand
GTGTCAGATTTATTTATTTTAGCAGAAACAATAGTAATAGAATAGGAGGTAGAAACTAAAAAATTATGAAATGCGCTCTATATTATAGCAATAAAGACATAAGGATTATAGAAAAAGATATCCCTAAAATAAACGACGACGAAGTTCTTCTAAAAGTAGAAGCAAGCGGTATATGCGGCAGCGATGTAATAGAATGGTACAGAAAGGACAAAATCCCGCTTGTTCTTGGTCATGAGGTAACCGGCGTTATAGTAGAAGTTGGAAAAAATGTCGTAAAGTATAAAAAAGGCGACAGAGTTTGCGCAGCGCATCACGTTCCGTGTAATACTTGCAAATATTGTCTCAGCGGACATCAAACGGTTTGTGAAACATTAAGAACTACAAATTTTGATCCGGGCGGTTTTTCAGAATATTTAAGACTCCCCGAAATAAACGTTAAAAACGGTATATATCTTTTGCCGGATACCGTCAGTTTTGAAGAAGGAACTTTTACGGAGCCTCTTGCCTGCGTTGTAAGGGGTCAGAGACTTGCAGGTGTTAAACCTGCCGATACCGCTATAGTTTTCGGCAGCGGTCTTTCCGGACTGCTTCATATAAGTCTTTTAAGGGCAACCGGCGCAAGTAGGATTATTGCCGTAGATATTAACGATAAGCGTTTGGAATATGCAAAAAAATTCGGAGCAGATTATATTTTTAATGCAAAAGATTTTAATCCTGAATCGTTAAAAGATATAAATAAAGGATTTCTATCGGATATAGTAATTTTATCTACCGGAGCAGACAGCGCGATATTGCAGGGGCTTAAATCGGTCAGGCGCGGCGGAACGGTTTTATTTTTTGGAGCGGCAAACGACGGAGCGAAACTGCCGCTTTCTATAAACGAAATATTCTGGAGGAGCGAAGTGACTTTATTAAGTTCTTATGCCGGATCTATATTAGACCATAATATTGCTTTGGAACTTATAAACTCCGGCAGAATTAACGTGAAAGATATGATAACGGACAGATTTCCGCTTGAAGATATTGCAAAAGGCTTTGAACTTACAGCGAAAGCGCAGGATTCACTTAAAGTTATAATAAATCCTTAAATATCGCAGACCCCGCCTTTTTCTTTTTCAAGATAGCACATTACTATTCCAGTAAGATATAAATCGGTAACGTATTCGGAAACCATTCTGTGAGTATTAAAATGCGGCGCTATTGAAGAAACTGCCATTTTCATTATTTTTAAATAGTCCGAATAGTTTTTGTAGTATAAATCTAATATATTAAATTCTAATTTTCCGTATATATCGTTTAAATCCTGCGAATCGTCCGAATAACTAAGGTCCGTCCAAGCAGGTTTCGGACCTATACCCCAGCCGTTAATACCTTCTATACAGGCTTCAAGCCACCATCCGTCTAATACGCTGAAATTCGGAACTCCGTTAAGAGATGCTTTCATTCCGCTAGTTCCCGATGCCTCAAGCGGTCTTGTAGGATTGTTAAGCCATAAATCTACCCCTGCAAGTATAATATTTGCTTTATGAATATTATAATTTTCCAAGAAAGCTATTTTTATTTTTTTAGTTTTCGATGCAATGTATTTTGCCGTATCGTGAATCGATTTTATCATAGCAAGTCCGTCCGTATCTGCAGGATGGGTTTTGCCGGCAAAAATTATCTGAATATTCCCTTTTTTTTCTGCAATATTGATTAATCTGTCGGGGTTTGAAAGTATAAGGTTGTTTCTTTTGTAATGAGTTATTCTTTTTGCCATAGCGATAGTAAAATCTGTAGGCACAAAAGAAGAATCTGTTTCTGCATTTATCATCTCTATTAACGTTTCTTTGCATAATATATGCGTTTGCGCAAAGTCTCCGTCGGGGATGCATGCCGCACCCCTTAACAGATCGGGATCTTCTTCCCATCCTTTAATATATTTGGTGTAGAGCATTTTATGGTGCGGAGAAGCCCATTTGACGTGATGAATTCCGTTTGTTACGTATTTTAGTTTATAGCCTTCGAATATCTGTTCCGAAACATATTTATGTTTTCTTGATACTGCAACAACGTTTTTTGCATTTTTAATGGCAAGCCAAGACAGATTTAATTCGTCTTTTTCTTCGAGATTTTCTCTGTAAATATCGTTGAAAACTTTTTCTCCGCAGTAATCAGAAAGCATTTCTTTTACGTCGTTTATAGGAAATCTGTCAAATGCCGCAGGAATAGGAGTATGAGTAGTAAATACTACCCTTGCTTTTACTTTGTTCAAATCGTCCATATCTTTCATAAGCCCCGCTATTAAAAGTGCAGAATGGCTTTCGTTTATATGATAGAGAAAGGGTTTATAATTTAGGGCTTTTAACATTTCGTATCCGCCTATTCCAAGGATTATTTCCTGTTTTAGGCGCGTAAGTCCGCCTTCTATATAAAGCCTGTCGCATAATTTTCTTGTTTCAGCATCGTTTTCGGGAGTGTCCGGAGTTAAAAAATATGCATCAATTTCGTTATTTCCTTTAGTAGATTCTACTACGTATTTAAAAGCGGTTATCGTTACGTTTTTGCCGCCTATAGGAATTTTTATTTTTACGTTTGTAGGCTGCATATATTTTTCGATATCCCATTCCTGAAAGGAGTCTATCTGTCCTCCGTTGTTAGAAAGTTTCTGGCTTATAAAACCGTTTTTCCATAGCAAAGTTATACATACCGCCGGAACATCGAGATCGGCAAAACTTTGCAGCGTATCTCCTGCAAGAATTCCAAGTCCGCCGCTGTAAGTCGGTATTCTGCTGTCTACTCCGCACTCCATAACAAAATATGCTATCATAAAAGCAAATTCTCCTATTAATTATTTATTTTGCATTATATATTATTATAATTAATTTATTAAATCAACAAAATTAATATTAATATAAATATATTAATGTTTTTTAACTTTTATGTTTTTAACTCCTAATGCAGCTATTCCGCCTATTATACAAAGATAACCGAGCGCAATATAAACATCGCCGTATGCTCCTATTAATGAAAATTCATTTATCATGTAATCAAAAATTTTTATCGAATTATACGGATAAATAAAAGTTCTCACGACGGAACTCCCTCTATTTATAATGTCACCGTTTAAAAAATTGATAATATTATGAAATTTGCTGAAATTATAATTTATATCTCTGGAATATTGATTCAAATGGTAAACCTGTCTCACAGCAAGCTCTTCCCCCGACCATGCTATTCCGAAAGACGCTCCTATCTGAAATAAAACATTATACAATGCCGAAGCGTCCGGTATCTGTTCAAATTTTGCAGAATTTATTACCGTCATCATAACGGGGGCGTTAATAAGTCCCACTCCTATGCCGCGCAAAAACTGATTATTAATAAGAAACGGAATTGACGTATGCAGAGAAATACTGCCGAGAGAAAAATTGGCAGCGGCGAAAATAAGCATGCCCGCCAGCATTAAATATTTGGGCCCGTATTTATCGGAAATTTTTCCTGCTATAGGAGAGGCAATAGCGACTGCAATAGCAAACGGCGCCATTAAAAAACCTGCATGCATGGCGTTATAATTGAGTATGTTTTCTATAAATATAGGCAGAAGAAACATAGTGCTGAAAATGCCGCCGGCCCTTATCATGTTTACTAAGTTTCCGGCAACGAAATTTCTTGTTTTAAAAAGCGAATAATCCATTAAGTGTTTTTTTGAAAAAATTTCGACAATAATAAAAAGTATAAAAGATGCCGCGCTTATAAGTTCGCTAAGTATTATTACCCGGGAATTCCACTCCAAAGTCTGCCCTTCGTTAAGTACGTATAATAGTGTCCCAAGGCATATAGCTATCAGAAAAAAGCCGATAAAGTCGAACCTTTTGTTAAAAGGTATTTTCGGTATATCGTTTTCCAGTAAAATTAAAGTACCTAAAAAAAGTATTATTCCTATAGGCACGTTAAAATAAAATATCATTCTCCAGTCCACGTAGTCCACGAAATATCCGCCGATTATCGGACCGAGAGCCGGCGCCACCATTATGCCTATTGTCCATATTCCCATAGCAGTACCTCTTTCGCTGCTTTTAAAATATTTAGCGATAAGATTTACCGATATCGGAATAAGTCCTGCTCCGCCTACCGCCTGAATTATCCTGAATATTATCATTATTCTGTACGATGGTGCAAATCCGCAGAATGCCGAACCTATTAAAAAGAAAACTATAGAAACCGCAAAAGGAATTTTAAGACCGTATTTTTTACTGGAAAAACTGGTAAGAAGAATAATTATAGAGTATGTTATAGTATAGGCTATAATAACCCAGTCTATAGTTATTACGTTCACGCCGAAGTGAGACATCATTTTAGGAAGCGCAACTATAACTATATTTATATCCAATATAGCCATGAAAGATGCCGTAACGGCTATTGTAAGAACAAGCCATTTATAAAGCCTGTGTTCCGATATTTTATTCATTTATCTTTAGATTATATTTATTCTACGAAGTTTTTTAACCTGCCGATATTTTCTATTTCTATTTCAAAAATATCGCCTTTATTGAAACTTCCGACGCCTGAAGGAGTTCCCGTAGAAATTATATCTCCCGGGAAAAGCGTCATAATTCCAGAAATAAATTCAACTAGTTCGTAAGGATTAAAAATTAAATTTGAAGTGTCGGAAAATTGTTTTAATTCTCCGTTCAAATAACCTTTAATTTGAAGATTTGAGGGATTTTCTATTTCGGTTTCTATATATGGTCCTATAGGCGCAAAAGTATCAAAACTTTTAGACCTTGTATATTGAATGTCTTTTGCCTGCAAATCTCTTGCCGTTACGTCGTTCAAACAGGTGTAGCCGAAAATATAATCGGCAGCCGTTTCTTTTTTAACGTTTTTTGCCGTTTTACCTATTACGACCGCCAGTTCCGATTCGTAGTCCACTCTTTTTGAAACATCGGGCATGATTATAGCTCCAAGATGCGGTATAATGCTTGAAGTGGGTTTCATGAAAAGCAGGGGTTCTTCAGGCAGATTTACCTGCATTTCCGCCGCATGGTCCTTATAATTTAATCCTACCGCTACAATTTTAGTAGGATGAATCGGCGGCAGAAATTCAAGTTCGTCTAATTCATACTGTTTGCCGGTATATTGGTATTTTAAATCTTCGCCGAAATTAAATTTTTCTATAATGTTAATAAATGATTTATCTTTATCCGTAGAAAGCGTTCCGAAATATTCTCTCATTTCTCCGCTTTTATGTCTGAATTTCCCAAATTTCATTACCAGCCCTCTGTTTAAAAATTAATTAAATAATTTGTTATCGTAAGTTTTATTATTTCATTATACACCATAAGCAGAGACACCGTCAAACGAAACGATGTTGCATGTTGACCGTATTTTTATTGACATTTTACGGCAAATTATATTAAATAAAAAGTAAAATTAATTTTTTATCGTAAAAATCATCCGGAGGCAGAGTTAATATGATACATCTTTCCTTTTTTCATGCCGTAATTTTAGCTGTTCTGCAAGGGGTTACGGAACTTTTTCCGGTTTCAAGCCTTGCTCACGGGGTTATAGTGCCCTCTATTTTAGGATGGAAAATTAACAGGCAGTCGGAAGGTTTTTTGCCTTTCCTCGTAGTGCTTCATCTTGGAACGGCTTTAGCGCTTCTTATATATTTCTATAAAGACTGGATTAATTTATTCAAAGGTTTTTTTGCAGGCATAAAAAGCAAAAACCTTAATATAAACGAAGATTCCAAAACATTATACCTCCTTGCGCTTGCTACGATACCGGCCGGACTCATAGGGCTTCTGTTCGTCCATAAGTTAAAAAAATTGTTTGGCATAACGTCGGTAGCAGCGGCATTTCTTATGGTTAACGGCGTAATTTTATATCTTGGCGAGAAACGCAGAAAGAAACAGGGCATAGCAAAGATTTCCGATATGACCGTTACCGCCGCTCTTATCATAGGAGTATTTCAGTCTTTTGCGCTGATTCCCGGTATATCACGTTCCGCTATAACTATGGTTGCGGCTCTTTATCTAGGTTTTAAGCACGAATATGCCGCAAGATTTTCGTTTCTCCTTGCGACGCCTATAATTCTTGCCGCAGGACTTCTTGAAGTGCCTAAAATGCTCAAACTGCACATGTTTAATTTTACCGCCGTTTCTTTAATAAGCGGCTTGGTTGCCGGCATAGCGGCATATTTGAGCGTTTACGCACTTATGAAATATTTTAATAAATACGAAATTAATGCTCTTTATCCTTTTGCCCTTTACTGCATAATTTTCGGTGCTTTCGTTCTTACTTACAGATTAGTTTGATTTTCGGCGTTATTGATCTCCTTTAAAATTGTATTATTTTATATTCCAATTGTGATATAATATAATTTTTTAATAAATTTTTATAATAATAAATGCTTATGGAAGATTTTTTAAAAGATTTTGAGGATAATATAAGTCTTGAAAAAAATAGTTCCTATAATACCTTGACGGCTTATTCGGCGGATGTAAGGGGTTTTATGAAATACCTGAGCGAAGAAACGTCGGTCGATTCCATAGAAGACGTTACGGAATTCGAGATAAAAGGCTATTTAAGCAAAATTTACGGAAACTTGAAAAAAACCAGTCTTGCCAGAAAAATAGAATCGATAAAATCTTATTTTAATTTCTTGGAGAAGAAGCATATAATCAAACAAAATCCCGCTTTTTTATTGGATTTGCCAAAAACGGAAAAAAAACTGCCGTTTTTTTTGACTGCGAAGGAAGCCGATTTTTTATTGAATAATTATTTGGATCTGAAATTAAAAAAAGATAATCTGGAAGCAATTAAAGGATATCCTCTAATAAATGCGCATATTTCGGACAGGTTTGAAACGCGGGAATCGTCAAAATATTTTGAAGCGTTAAGAAACGATTTAATATTAGAATTTCTATACGGCAGCGGATTAAGGGTCAGCGAGCTTGTTTCCGTAAAGATTTCCGATATAGAGATTGAAAAAGAAAGCCGTTACGTAAAAATTTTCGGAAAAGGATCTAAGCAGAGGATAGTTCCTCTTACGGATATTACCGCCGAAAAAATTAAGGCTTGGATGCATTATTTATCGGCGGAAGGTTTGCCGCCGAAAGAAGGATATATAATCATTAACAAAAAAGGTATGCGGTTAAACAGAAGGACGGTTCACAGAATAGTTAAAGAGTCGATGCTGATTACCGGCCAGTTTAAAAACATTTCTCCGCACGGCTTAAGACATTCTTTCGCTACCAATCTTTTGGACAACGGAGCCGACTTAAGGTCTATTCAGGATATGCTAGGACATTCAAATCTATCGACCACCGAGAAATATACCCATTTAAGTATTAAAAAACTTATAGACGTTTACAATAAGGCGCACCCGCTTTCAGGAAAATAAACCGGTTAGGATGATTATTAATTAAATACGGGAGATATAAATTAATGGATAACGGAAATAACGAAGGGATAAAACTTCTCGGGACTACTATAATAAGCGTAAGACGCAAGGGGAAAGTCGTAGTTGCCGGCGATGGACAAGTTACGCTCGGCAATACGGTCATGAAGCATAATGCAAGAAAAGTCAGGCGGCTTTATAACGATAAAGTAATAGCCGGATTTGCCGGAGCTACTGCCGATGCATTTACGCTGTTTGAAAAAATGGAAGAAAAGCTTTCTAAATACAACGGGAGCGTCAAAAGAGCAAGCGTAGAACTTGCTAAAGACTGGAGGACGGACAAAATATTAAGACGGCTGGAAGCCATGATGATTGTCGTCGATAAAACCGATTCTTTCGTACTGTCGGGAGCCGGAGACGTTATAGAACCGGACGAAGATGCGCTTTCTATAGGGTCGGGAGCGCCTTACGCTCTGGCTTGCGCTTTAGGCTTGCTCGAAAAGACAGATTTGAGCGCAAAAGAAATCGCTGAATTTTCTATGAAAACGGCGGCGCGTATATGTATATACACAAACGAAAATATAATAATAGAGGAGTTATAGCATAGGTATGGCAAAAAAAATACAGGCAGTCAAAGGCGGCAAAATTAAAGATACTAATGGCAAAGACGAGTCGAAAGCGTTATTAAAAATAGATTTTATGACGCCTATAGAAATAATTAAAGAGCTTGATAAATACGTTATAGGGCAGGATAAAGCAAAAAAATCGGTTGCTATAGCTTTAAGGACTCGTTTCAGAAGAAATAACGTTCCCGATGAAATAAGGGATGATATAGTTCCTAAAAATATTTTACTTATTGGACCTACGGGCGTCGGAAAAACCGAAATAGCAAGGCGCATAGCCAAACTTTCCGATTCTCCTTTTATAAAAGTCGAAGCTTCTAAATTCACGGAAGTAGGATATATGGGCAGAGACGTCGAGTCTATGGTCAGGGATCTCGTAGAGACCGCTTTTATAAACGAAAAGGCTAAAGAAACAGAACAGGTTATCGATAAAGCCAAGCAAAATGCAGAAGAACTCCTTCTGGATATTTTAATTCCGCGTCCTCCGCAGACGGTTAAAAAGAACGGAGCGGTAAAATCCGGCATAAAAGACGAATCCGATAAAGACAGCTATTCTAACACTAGAGAAAAGTTCAGAAAGATGTTTTTAGAAGGAAAATTAAACGACAGATTTGTAGAAATGGAGGTTAAATCTTCAAATAAAGCGTCTATTCCGGTTATAGAAATATTTTCCCAGTCTGGAATGGACGATATAGGGCAGGACTTTAAGGATATTTTTTCGAATATTTTTCCGAAACAGAAAAAATTAGAAAAAGTAAGGGTTTCGGAGGCTTTCGACATATTGGTCCGCGAAGAAAGCGAAAGACTTGTCGATAACGACAAGGTCGTAAATAATGCAATTCAAAGAGTTGAAAATTCCGGTCTTATATTTATCGACGAGATAGACAAAATTGCTTCAAGGGAAAAATCATACGGTCCGGACGTTTCGAGAGAAGGCGTTCAGAGAGATTTACTGCCTATTATAGAAGGCTCAAACGTAATGACTAAATACGGCATCGTTAAAACCGACCATATTTTATTTATAGCCGCAGGCGCTTTTCATGTTTCTAAGCCTTCCGATTTAATTCCCGAACTTCAAGGCAGATTTCCTATCAGGGTAGAGATGGATTCTTTGTCCAAAAAAGAGTTCGTCCGTATATTAACCGAGCCTAAAGGGGCTTTAATTAAACAGTATATAGAACTTCTTAAAACCGAAAACGTCGCTTTAAACTTTGCCGAAGACGGCATAGAAAGAATTGCGGAAATTGCCGAGGAAGTCAATCTTAAAACGGAAAATATAGGAGCGAGAAGACTGCATACTATACTTGAAAAAATTATGGAAGACGTATCTTTTGAAGCTCCGTACGGGAAGGCAAAAAAAGTTTTAATAAATAAAGAATACATAGACGAAAGATTGAAAGAAATAATTAAAGACGAAGATCTTTCAAGATACATTCTTTAAAATAACCGTAATTCTGCAATATAAAATATAAAGTAAATTAATATAATAAGTTTCTTGCGGAAAATTAATCCGACACCTTTTCCGCTATAAATAAAATGGAAGAATATATTAAAAAAGCAAAGGTTTTACTTGAAGCTCTGCCGTATATACAGGAGTTTACCGGCAAAACTTTCGTGATAAAATTCGGAGGATCGATAGCCGTAGATGCAGATTTAAAAGAAAGCTTCATTAAGGATGTTATACTTTTAAAACTTATCGGAATAAATATTATTATTATCCACGGCGGAGGAAAAGAAATAGACATTCTTTTAAAAAAGCTTGATATAAAGGCAAATTTTTTTGAAGGCTACCGCATTACGGACGAAAATACCATGGAAGTGGTCGAGATGGTATTGTCGGGAAAAATAAACAAAGACCTCGTGGCTTTAATAAATAAATTCGGCGGACGTGCCTGCGGTTTATCGGGAAAAGACGGAAACCTTATTACTGCGGAAAAAATAAATTCCGGCAGCGTCGATCTTGGTTTCGTAGGAGAGGTTAAAAAAGTAGATAAAAAGATTTTATTAACCTTAGATCCGTCGTTTATTCCGGTTATAGCTCCGGTAAGTATGGACAAAGGAGGCAGAACGCTTAATATTAACGCCGACCTTGTAGCATCGGCGGTAGCAGGCGAACTCGAAGCCGAAAAACTGATATTTTTATCAGATCAGGACGGGCTTTTAGATTCTAACGGAGAACTGATTTCTTCCGTTACGACGGGTGAAATTAAAAAATTGATTAAAGACGGCGTAATTTACGGAGGAATGATACCTAAGGCAAATTCATGCGCCGACGCCGTAAGGCATGGAGTTCAAAAAGTACATATGATAAACGGTTCTATGCCCCACGCTATTTTGTTGGAAATATTTACTAAAAAGGGTATAGGAACCCAGATTTCGAATTAATATCGAAGATAAAAGGTGAAATTGGAAAAAGGTGAAAAAATAATGGACACGAAAGAGCTTACGAAAAAATATATAATGAATACATACGGCAGATTCGATTTGACTTTAGTGAAAGGAGAAGACTGCTTCTTATACGACGAAAACGGAAAAAAATATTTAGATTTTGCTTCCGGAATTGCCGTAAATAATTTAGGATACGGGAATAAAGCGGTAGAAGACGCCGTTATAAACCAGGTAAAAAAACTGATACACACGTCAAACTATTTTTATACCGAACCTCAGGCTAAGCTTGCAGAAAAATTATGCGTTAATTCGTTTGCGGACAAGGTTTTTTTCTGCAACAGCGGAGCGGAAAGCGTAGAGGGAGCAATAAAATTAGCAAGAATTTATGCGGGTAAATTTTCTAAAAGAGGATATAAAGTAATAGCTATGCAAAATTCTTTTCACGGCAGAACTTTCGGCGCGCTTTCGGCTACCGGACAAGATAAATACCATAGCGGCTTCGAACCTCTTTTAAACGGTTTTGCGCATGTTAAGTATAATGATTTTAATGCTGTGGAAAATCTTATAAACGGACCGGAAGGCAAAGAATACTGTGCCGTTATTTTAGAGCCCGTGCAGGGTGAAGGCGGAGTTAATATATCCGATAAAGAATATATAAAAGCATTAAGGAATTTGACGGCTCAAAACGATGTATCTTTGATTTTCGACGAGGTTCAGGTGGGACTCGGAAGAACCGGAAAACTTTTTGCTTATATGAACTACGGTATCGAACCCGATATAATGACGCTTGCAAAACCTTTGGCAGGAGGACTGCCTATAGGAGCAGTGCTTGCAAACGAAAAGACCGCTAAAGCTTTTGAACCCGGAAACCATGCTACGACTTTCGGCGGAGGACCATTAGTTACAGCGGCGGCTAACGCTTTTTTCGACGAAATAACTAAAGCGGGTTTTTTAAACGAAGTTGTAAATACAGGCGAATATGTAAAGGAATCGCTTAACGGTTTAAAATCAAAATTTTCAGGTTTAATTAAAGACGTAAGATCTGTAGGTTTAATAAGTGCTATAGAGTTTTATTCCGTTAAATCTAAAGATATAGCCGTGAAATTAATAGCCGAAGGTTTTTTGACGACTACGGTTCAGGATACGGTGTTAAGGCTGACCCCGCCGTTGATTATCAAAAAAAACCACATCGATATATTAATGAATGCTATAGTTAAAATTCTTGACGGTTATAAATAATAAAAATAGAATAAGGGCGCTTTCAAGAGCGGACGGTCAATTAAAATTATGAATTCAGCAAAAAATTTTTTATCGGTTTATGATTTTTCGAAAGACGCAATATACGGCATACTTTTAAGGTCTGCCGTTTTAAAGGCTGAAAGAGGCGGAAAAAATTCATGTCTTGAAGGCAAAAAAATCGGCATGATATTCGAGAAGTCTTCTACGAGGACGAGAGTATCTTTTGAAGTCGGCATAGTCGAGCTTTGCGGACATCCTATTTTTATGTCGTCCAAGGATCTTCAACTGGGGCGGGGAGAACCGGTTAAAGATACCGCAAGGGTGTTAAGCAGATATTTAGACGGCGTCGTAATAAGGACGTTCGAGCAGGAAAGAATAGAATCTTTCGCAAAATATTTCGAGAAACCGGTAATAAACGGACTTACCGATTTATATCATCCTGCGCAGATTTTAACCGATATATTTACCGTTTATGAAATTAAAAAAAGAAATTTAAAAATCGAAGGCAGTTCTCAATCCTACGCGGAAAATATTATAAAAAACTTAAAAATAGTTTATTTCGGCGACGCTAATAATATGGCTAATTCATGGGTCAGTCTTCAGGCTGTGCTCGGCTTTGAACTTGTTTTAGCGATGCCGGAAGGATTTGAAATAAATTCGGAAGTTAAAAAAGAATCCGAAAAGAAAGGCGGCAAATTTAGCGTAATAAACGATAAAATATATGCGGCAAAAAATGCAGACGTTATTACCACCGATGTTTTTATAAGTATGGGGCAGGACGAAGAAAAAGAAAAAATAGATAAATTAAAGCCCTTTATTATAGACGATAACGTTGTGCGAAACGCTAAAGAAGACGTTATTTTTCTTCACTGTCTTCCTGTGCATAGAAACGAAGAAGTCACCGAAGAAGTGTTCGAAAGATTTTCGTCCGTCGTTTTCGAGGAAGCGGAAAACAGATTGCATGTTCAAAAAGCTATTATGGAAAAAATTTTTTAGGAGGATAGCATTTTATTATGGCTCAGTTAAAAAAGAAAGGCAAAAGCAGCGTTAAAGACAAAATAGTTCTTGCTTATTCCGGAGGGCTTGATACTTCGGTAATTTTAAAATGGCTGATAAATACTTATAAAGCCGAGGTTATCGCTTATTGCTGCGATGTAGGACAGAAAGAAGACCTTGCGGCGGTTAAAGAAAAAGCTTTAAAGACCGGAGCTTCGGAAGCTATAGTTGAAGACATGAAAGAAGAATTTGCCGAAAATTATATATTTCCCATACTCAGGGGAAACGCTCTTTATGAAGGCGCTTATTTACTAGGTACGTCTATTGCAAGACCTTTGATAGCAAAAAGGCAGATAGAAATAGCTACGGAAAAAGGAGCAAAATACGTCGCTCACGGCGCTACAGGCAAAGGTAACGACCAGGTGAGGTTCGAACTTGCATATGCCTCCGTTAATCCGGAAATAAAGGTTATAGCGCCATGGAGAGAGTGGGATATAGTTTCGAGAGAGGAACTTATTAAATACGCTAAGGATAACGGTATTTCCGTTCCGGTAACCAAGTCGAAACCTTATTCCAGCGATAAAAATCTATTCCATATAAGTTATGAAGGGGGAATTTTAGAAGACTTAGAAAACGCTCCCGAAGAATCTATGTTTGAAATAACCGTATCTCCCGAAAAAGCTTCCGGCAAGCCTGAAAAAATAGAAATAGAATATAAAAACGGAAATCCGGTAGCCTTAAATAAAAAGAAGATGAATCCGTCAAACATTGTTGATGCGCTGAATTTAATAGCCGGCAGAAACGCTATAGGCAGGGCAGATATAGTAGAAACGAGAATTACGGGAATGAAATCAAGAGGCGTTTACGAAACCCCTGCAGGAACAATTTTAAGTTTTGCGCATAAGGTCATGGAATCGATAACCCTGACAGGTGAGGAAATAGAACTCAAAAACAGCCTTGTCCCGCAATATTCAAAGCTTATATACGAAGGCAGCTGGTTCAGCCCCGAATTAAAAGCCGTTCAATCGCTTATCGATTCTACTCAAACCTCGGTTAACGGAACAATTGGATTAGAACTGTATAAAGGAAACATTAAAGTTTTATACAGAAAATCAAAAAACAGCCTTTATTCACAAAATATCGTTACTTTCGAGGACGATAAAGGCTCATATTCCCAAAACGACGCAACAGGCTTCATCCATTTAAAATCTTTACGTTATCGGATACGAAACGGACATTAAATAAATACGTGGGACAGAATTTAATTCCTGTCCCACGTCGCAAACTTGGAAAACTAAAAAAATGAACGATAAAAATAAACATAACAACTTCGTAAGAGGTCGCTTTAAAGAAGATATATCGGAAATTACCGCCAACTTTACGGCATCTTTGGATATAGACAAAAAACTTGCCGATTTTGACATAGACGGTAGTATCGCTCACCTTTACGCCCTGAAAAAAGCAGGCATAGTTAATGAAAAAGAAAAAAAAGATATAGAAAAAGCTCTTGTAAGAATTAAAAATGAAATTAAAAGCGGCGAATTAATTCTGAATAAAAAATATGAAGATATTCATATGAATATCGAGAAAAGACTTATCGAACTATTACCTTCTTCGGGACCGAAACTGCATACCGGAAGGTCGAGAAACGATCAGGTGTCGGTCGATTTCAGGCTTTACGTAAAAAATGAAATTAAGAAAATCGGAGAGGTTTTAATATCCTTAAGGGAAGAACTTATTTCTTCCGCCATTTCAAACGTAGAAACCGTAATCCCGGGATATACACACTTTCAGCATGCTCAGCCTGTATCGCTGGCGCATCACCTTTCCGCTTATTACGAAATGTTTACTAGAGATTTTAAAAAATTAACTTCGGCTTACGAAACCGCCGACGTTTTGACTTTAGGGAGCGGCGCGCTTGCCGGAGTAGATTTTGATATCGACAGGTCTTTCGAAGCGGAAATTTTAGGATTCGGAAAAGTTTCCAGAAACAGTATGGACGGAGTTTCCGACAGAGATTTCGCTATAGAATTTAATTTTTCCCTTTCTATGATAGCCATTCATCTTTCAAGATTTTGTGAAGAACTTATTATATGGAACAGTTTTGAATTCGGTTTTATAAAATTAAAAGACGAATTTACGACCGGCTCAAGCATTATGCCGCAGAAAAAAAATCCGGACGTTCTCGAGCTGATCAGAGGTAAAACCGGAGGAATAATATCCAATCTTATTTCGCTTTTCATTATGATGAAGTCTTTGCCTCTTACTTACAACAGGGATATGCAGGAAGACAAGAAGCCTGTTATGGACAGCGCATCCACCGTTTATGATTCGCTTTCGATATTTAAAGAAATAATAAAAACTTTAGAATTTAATAAAAATGCTATGTCAAAGGGGCTAAAAAACGATACTATCTATGCAACGGATATGGCAACATATTTTGTTAAAAAAGGTGTACCTTTCAGAAAATCTCATGAAGCAGTGGGCAGAATAGTAAATTATGCGGAAATTAAAGGGAAAAAACTTTCTGAATTGTCGTTAAAAGAATATAAAAATATTATAGATATCGCAGAAGAAGATATATTTAAAATTTTTAGTCCAGAAACATCGGTAAATTCTAAAAAAACTATCGGCGGTACTGCGTTTGTGCAGATCAAAAAGACCTTAAAAGATTATGAAAAAGAAATTAAGAACGATAAAAAATTTTTATTTTCTCTTAAATAAAAAAAGAAATTTTGCGTTTTCAATATTTTATGTTTTATTGACCGCAATATCTTTTTTATTATTGTCAGGATGCGCTAAAACCGGATATCCGCAGCCTCCAAAAATAGCTCCGCCGCATTCTCCCGCAATATTGAAAGCCGAAAAAAATAAAAATATCGTTCGCATAGTTTACCGCTATGCTTACAATTTAAGTAAAATTAAAGGTTTTTTAATTTACCGCAGTTATTACAAAAACAAAAAAAACGCGGTTAAGTCTCAGTGTAATTCATCAAGACCTTTTGCTTTTCAAAATTTAAATTTTAAAAAAAGATTTAGCTTGCAAAATAGTAAATTTTTTTATAATGTAAATAGTAAAGTTTTAAAAAACGGTTATTATGTTTTCTGCATAAAAAGCGTGGGTAATTTTAACATAAAATCGAATTTTTCTAATTATAAAATCATATTTATTAAAATTAATTAATATGTTATTATAAAAAATAAAATTTATTCGAGGTAAGATGCAATGACCATGCAAATTAAGAAAGATAAACTTAATAAGGCGTTTTTTTTATTAAGCATAATTATTATCGTAATCCTTGCATTTCTGCTTTTGCAGAAGAGATTAGGCCTTTATTTTAAAAAGGCTCCGTTTTCGCTAAAGCTGGTAAGGGTTATCGGTGCGGGATATCACCTTAAAGGTCCGGCCGGCGTTGCATTCGGCAGGAGAAATAATATTTACGTCGTCGATTCAGGCAATTCAAGGATTGTGAAGTTTAACATCAGAGGGCGTTATATAAGACAGTGGGGAATAGAAGGTAAAACTACCGGAGAATTTATGGTTCCGCTCTTTGCGTCTGCTTACGGAAATCCTGAAAGAATTTACGTCGTTGATTCCGGCAATTCAAGAATACAGGTTTTTAAGCCTAACGGAGATTTCGTATCCGAATTCGGTATATCTAAAAATCAAAACAGAATGCTTATCCAGCCTACATGCGTGGCATTTTCGGGCGGCAGAATATACGTTGCTAATTCCGGAGCCGACGATATTACGGTTTATTCAAAAAACGGAAATTTTTATGAAATTATAGGGAATTCTTTAATTAAAAGCAATGGAGGAAGCGGTCTTTCGGCAAAAATAAAAGGAACCCATAAAGCCGGAAGCGGAATCGCCGGAAAAAAAGGCAAAAAGAATAAAAAACATTCAAATTCTTCGAATAGTTCAAGTAAAAGCGCAGTTAAAAACTTACCTATTTCATTTAAGCTAAAAAAACCGGTAAGCATTGCTTTTTCTAGAAAATACATTTATGTTTCGGATTACGGTCTTTCAAAAATACTTGTTTTTAACAGGCAGTTCGATTATATCGGCGCTATAGGAATAAAAGGACAGTACGGGCATATGCTTTATCATCCTGTAGATATAGTTTATAGAAACGGCTACCTTTACGTCGCTAATTACGGCAGAAGTATCTTAACCGTATTTAAATTAGCCGACGGTTATAACGTTGTAAAAGCCTACAATTTTGGAACTCCCGGCACCGGTAAAAATAATTTTAATCATGAATCTAATATATCTATGTCTTTAAACGGAAAATATATTGCGATAGCCGACACTAACAACAACAGGGTATTGATATACCGCATATTCGGCAGCTGATTAAATGAAAACCAGAGTTGCAATTATAGGGGCAGGTCCTGCCGGTTCTTCGGCGGCGATAGCTTTATCCAAAAAAGGAATACCTAATATTCTCATAGACAAACGAAGAGCGATAGGATTACCCGTGCAGTGCGCCGAGTTTGTTTCTTCCAACATAAGTTCTTACGTAGATTTGAGTTCAATGCTTTCTGCCGTAAACCAAAAAATAAAATATATATGCATTAACGCCGGAAGCAAAACTTATAAATTCAGCGGCAACGGCTATATTTTAAACAGGGATATTTTCGATTTAAATCTGTCGGAAAAAGCCGTGCAATCAGGTTCAAAATTGTTTGCGGGTTCAAGGGTTTATAAAATAGACAGGCAAAAAAACTGCATAGAAGTGCTCGACGTTTTAGAAAAAATAGTCTATGAAATTTATTATGACTACTTAATAATAGCGGCAGGTCCAAACAATATTTTTAAATCTTATAGTTCCCAAGGCGAATCCTATATTTATGCCTTGCAGATAAAAACGCAACTTTTAAAGGAATTAGATTCCGTATTTTGTTATTTCAAGCATTATATACCTTACGGCTACGGCTGGGTTTTTCCGAAAGGCAATCATGCAAATGTAGGCATAGGCGTTGAGAAACCTATTTCCGACGTTAATCTTTCCTCCTGCTTAAAAAAGTTTGCCGATGAATTAAGAAGCGAAGGGCTTATAGGAAGCGAAGTTATAGAAAAAACATCCGGATTAGTTCCGGTATCGGGACTGAACGATTTAACCGAGGATAATATAGCTTTTTGCGGAGACGCTGCAGGTTTGACCCACCCGGTTACAGGTGCCGGCATTTTAAATGCAATAATATCAGGAAGTTTGGCAGGCGATTATGCGGCGGACAGCATTAAGTCGTCTAAAAATTTTTTAAAAGATTATAAAGAAGAAATAGAATCTATTTTTAAAAAGCCTTTTTTAACGGCTTCTAAAAAAAGGTATCGCTTATATCCTTTGATGAACGACGATTCCGGCATAAGCGAAAATATTAAGTTTCTATGGCCGTCATTCGAAGAATATTACGTTTAGGGAAACAAATTTCACGCTGACGATTTTTCCTATCGGCAATTTTTGGCCGTATCTGCCACCTTGTTTTATATCTCATAAAGAGTTAAAATTAATAAGCGATCAATTTTTAATGAAAAAAATAAAAATATCTTAGACATAATACGCGCTAAGGAAAATATTAATAATAGCTTATAAAAATAATGTATAAATGCAAAAACTGCGGCGCCGTTTCTTTAAAATGGGTAGGAAGATGTCCCGAATGCCACAGTTTTAATACTATGGAAGAAGTTGCAGCGGCTGAAAATATTCCTAAGATATTAAAGTTTAAAAAAACCCCTCCGCCTGTTTCGCCGGCCACGGTTTTAGACTGGCAAAATTTCAGCAATATAGAAAGAATGGCAACCGGAATAAAAGAATTCGATTTATCCGTCGGTTCGGGACTCGTAGCCGGACAAAGTATTCTTATAGGGGGAGAACCCGGAATAGGAAAATCAACGCTTATGCTTCAAGTTGCCGAAAAAATTTCTCTGACGGGGCTTAATACTTTATATATTTCCACCGAAGAATCTTTAAACCAGATTATTTTAAGAGCAAAAAGATTAAAAATAGATTCTAAATCTCTTTTTTTTCAAGCACTTAACGATATTAACGAAATTTTATATTCTATAGAAAACGGAAATTACGGTTTTGTAATAATAGATTCTATCCAGCGCATAACTATTCCACAGTCCGATTCGGCTTACGGCAGTGTCAACGGATTAAGGGAAATAGCCCATGAGCTTACTTCGCTGTGCCTGAAAAAAAATTGCGGAGTTTTTCTTGTATGCCATGTAACGAAAGAAGGCAGTTTTGCAGGACCAAAAACATTGGAACATATAGTAGATACGGTTCTGTATTTTGATTCAAGCAAAAGAGATTCCTACAGAATTTTAAGATGCTATAAAAACAGGTTCGGTTCTACGGACGAAGTAGGAATATACGAAATGTCGGAAAACGGATTAAAAGGGGTTAAAAATCCGTCGGCTTATTTTACTTCCGAAAGGCAGCCTGATTCGCCGGGTTCGGTTGTAGTGCCGTGCTTGGAAGGAACTAGAGCTATGCTGGTCGAAGTACAGGCGCTTGTAGTTCCGTCTTATATGCCGGTTCCTAAAAGAGTTTGCCTCGGTATAGATTCCGGCAGGGTTTCTATTATTTCCGCGGTACTGGAAAAGAAAGAAGGTATAAAACTTTCCTCAAAAGAAATTTACGTTAAAATATTCGGAGGCATAAACGTTCAGGAGCCTGCCGTCGATCTGCCGGTGGCGCTTTCGATAACTTCAAGCTACTTGGAAAAACCGCTTCCTCCAAATTTTATAGCTTTTGGAGAGGTAGGATTAACCGGCGAAGTCAGGAGCATCGCCAATCCTTCCGCAAGGATAAAAGAGGCGTTGAGTATGGGTTTTTCCGATATTTTGCTTCCTCAATCAAACGTTAAGGACGTAAAAGACGTTAAGGGCGTTTCAGCTATAAATCTTCATCCGTTAACAAAATTAAAAAAAATTATTGAATATTTAGTCTAACTGAAATAAAATAAACATCAGGCATTTAATAAAAAATAATTTAAAAAATAAAAAGAGAATCAATTTTGCAAAATATTTCTTTCGATTATATAGAAAACGAGTTAAAAAAAGTAGAAGAGCAGTTCGAAAAACACCTTATAACCGAAACTCCGTTAATACATAAGGTTGCCGAATACGTTATTTCAAGCGGCGGGAAAAGAATAAGACCTATACTTCTTATAGTAGCTTCAAAATTATGCGGTTACGACGGAGACGAACATATTTCGCTTGCGGCTGTAATAGAATTTATCCATACGGCTACACTGCTTCATGACGACGTCGTGGATAACGCTCCGTTAAGAAGGGGTAAGGCGTCCGCAAATACTATTTTCGGCAACGAAGCTTCGGTTCTCGTGGGAGACTATCTATTTGCAAAATCCTTTAAGATTTTATCCGACATTGATAATATAAAAGTTATAAAATCTTATTCCGATGCGACTACGCTTATGGCTGAAGGAGAAGTAAAGGAATTAGTTAAAACCGCAGACATAAAAACCGACGAAAAAGATTATTTAGATATAATTATTAAAAAAACCGCCGTTCTTTTTGCATGCGCTTCCGAAGTAGGCGCCATAATTGCCGGCAAAGAAGAAAAATGCGCAAAAAAACTTTACGATTACGGTTTAAATATAGGAATTGCTTTTCAGCTTATGGACGATGCCTTAGATTATATTTCGGATAAAGAATTCGGTAAATTTATAGGCAACGATTTAAAAGAAGGAAAACTGACACTGCCCTTAATACATGCCATTGAAAGGGCAAATAAAGACGAAAAAGAAGTTATTACAAATATAATTTACAAAAAGAAACTCGCTTCTAAAGATCTTAAAACCGTTTTGTCATTGGTTAAAAGTTACGGTTCTATCGACTATACTATATCAAAGGCTAAAGATGCGATAAAAAAAGCAAAAAAAGATCTCGACGTGTTTCCGGACTCAAAATATAAAAATAGTTTAATAGATATTGCAGATTATATAATAGACAGGAAATTATAATTTATGAACGACTTTATTTTTAAAGAAAACGAACTTTATTGCGAAGACGTGCCGGTTAAGGAGATTGCGGAGAGGGTAGGAACGCCGTTTTATCTATATTCGCTTGCTACTTTAAAGAGGCATTTTAATGTATTTGACGAAAGTTCAAAGGTTTTAAATTCTTTGATATGTTATAGCGTTAAGGCTAATTCAAACATTGCAATACTTAATTTTCTATTTAAAATGGGCTGGGGAGCCGATATAGTTTCCGGCGGAGAACTTTTCAGGGCAATTAAAGCCGGAGTAGATACGGGAAAAGTTGTATATTCCGGAGTAGGAAAGACTGAAACCGAAATAGAATATGCGATCAAATCTGATATTCTTATGTTTAACGTAGAATCTTTGCCAGAAGTCTTTCTTATAGACAAAGTAGCAGGCAGATTAAATACCAAAGCAAGAATATCTTTTAGAATTAATCCTAATGTTGATCCTAAAACCCATCCATATATCTCTACCGGTCTTAAAAAAAATAAATTTGGAATTAGCATAAAACATGCCATTTCTGCCTATGAAACGGCAAATGAATTGAAAAATATCGATATAATAGGTTTGGATTGCCATATAGGTTCACAGTTAACCGAAATATCGCCGTTTAAGGATGCAGTGGAAATAATAAAAGAACTGCTTGACAGAATTACCGCCAAAGGTTTCGATATTAAATATCTGGACCTGGGAGGCGGACTCGGCATAACTTACGAAAATGAAATGCCGCCTCATCCGTCTACCTATATGAATTCTATTAAAAATATATTAAAAAATTATGACGGTAAAGTGATTTTTGAACCGGGAAGGTTAATAGTCGGTAACAGCGGAATATTTGTTGCCAAAATCATATACGTCAAAGATACAGGAAGTAAAAATTTTGTAATAACCGACGGCGGAATGAACGACTTAATAAGACCTGCTCTTTATGAAGCTTATCATGAAATTGTTCCTGTTATAAAAAAGGAAGGACCCAAAGTTAAAGCCGATATAGTAGGACCTATATGCGAATCGGCAGATTTTTTTGGCAAAGACAGAGTTTTAAATTCGGTTTCGGAGGGCGATCTAATTGCTGTATTTAGTGCGGGCGCATATGGTTTTTCCATGTCCTCTAACTATAATTCAAGACCTAGGGCGGCAGAAGTATTAGTCGATAAGGATAAATTTTATATAATCAGAAACCGTGAAACGTATGAAGATTTAATAGATAAAGAAATTATACCGGAGAGGAGTTAAATATGTTTAAAGGAGTTTTTACGGCAATAGTAACGCCTTTTAAAGGCGGTAAAATAGATGAAAAAGCACTTAGAAAACTTATAGAATTTCAGATAGAAAACGGAGCGGCCGGAATAGTTGCTTGCGGAAGTACAGGCGAGTCTGCAACTCTTTCGTTTGAAGAACATATAGATGTCATTAGAATTGCTGCCGAAGCGGCTGGTGACAGAATCAAAGTTATAGCCGGAACAGGTTCTAATAATACGGTAGAAGCCGTCCATCTTGCAAAAGAAGCGGAAAAATTTAAAATCGACGGACATTTGCAAATCACGCCGTATTACAATAAACCTACCCAGGAGGGGCTTTTTCTTCATTTTAAAACTATTGCCGCCGGCTGTTCCAAACCTGTAATTCTTTATAACGTTCCTACAAGAACTGCTGTAAATATTCTTCCTGAAACTGTTTTAAGACTTGCCGAAATAGATAATATAATAGGTATTAAAGAAGCAAGCGGTTCTTTGGAACAGTCAACTGCTATTTTAAGAAAAGCACCCGAAAAATTTTGCGTTTTATCCGGCGACGATGCTCTCACTCTTCCTATAATTGCTATAGGAGGACACGGCGTTATCTCGACGGTTTCAAATGTTGCGCCTAAAGATATGTCACTTATGACGGATTACGCGCTAAAGGGAGACCTTAAGTCTGCCAGGAAGCTTAATTTTAAACTGCTTCCGCTTATTAAGGCAATGTTTATAGAAACTAATCCTATACCGGTAAAAAAAGCTTTAAACATAATGGGATTTATAGAAAATGAAATAAGGCTTCCTTTATCGGAAGCTTCCGGCGTCAGTATAGACAATATAAAAACGGCATTAAAAGAATTCGGGATATTGCAATAATGGAAAAAACAGGTATAATAGTTTGCGGCAGCAAGGGGAGAATGGGGAGTGCGATAATATCCGTTCTTTCCGATTATTCGGATTTATTATTTATAGGAGGTGTCGATTCAAATTACGCTGCGGATGAAACAACTGTTGCACCCTTTAAAGATTTATGTGAATTAGAATCTAATAAAATTTCGGCGGGAAAATTTTTTACTTTAAAAGAAGCTCTTCATCTAACCGCCGCTATTAAGAAAAAAGTCGTTATAGATTTCACGTCTAAAAGCGCATCTTTGATACATGCGGAAGAGGCGGCGCTCTATAATGTTCCTATAGTTATCGGTTCCACCGGATTTTCGGAAAACGATTTAAAAACGGTAGAGGATTACGGGAAGCGTATTCCGATAGTTTTGTCGGGCAATATGAGTCTGGGAATAAACGTTTTAATGAACATCGTCTATGATGCGTCTAAATATCTCGGTGTAAATTACGACTGCGAGATAATTGAAATGCACCATAAAAAGAAAAAGGATGCTCCAAGCGGAACTGCTAAAATGCTTGCCGACTCTGTAGCTAAACAGAGGCATATAGAGCTTGGGGATAAAGCTGTTTACGGCAGGTGCGGAGACGTCGGGGAAAGAAAAAAAGACGAAATAGGCATATTTTCGGTAAGAGCAGGTGATATTATCGGAGAACACAAGGTAATATTTGCAGGAAACGAAGAAATAATCGAAATTACCCATAAAGCGGTATCCAGAAATAATTTTGCGCGGGGCGCAGTTAAAGCCGCCTTATGGCTTAGCGATAAAAATAAAGGATTTTATGATATGAGAGACGTTTTGGGGTTGAATAAATATGAATAAGACAAAGTATATATTTATAACAGGCGGTGTAGTTTCAAGTCTTGGAAAGGGCATTGCGGCTTCATCTATAGGAGCTCTTCTCGAAGCAAGGGGGCTTAATATAACAATGCAGAAGCTTGATCCTTACATAAACGTTGATCCCGGAACTATGAATCCTTTTCAGCACGGAGAGGTTTTTGTTACCGACGACGGAGCCGAAACCGACCTGGATCTCGGCCATTACGAAAGGTTTACGTCGCTTTCCCTTACGAAAAAGAACAATTTAACAAGCGGACAGGCTTACGATGCCGTTATAGGCAACGAAAGAAAAGGATCTTATCTCGGCAAAACCGTTCAAGTAATTCCGCATATAACAGACGAAATAAAAAAAAGAATTATCGAAGCGTCGGAAGGCAAAGACGTTGCGATTATAGAAATAGGGGGAACCGTAGGCGACATAGAAAGCCTTCCCTTTCTTGAGGCTATAAGACAGTTTAAATTAGACAAAGGCAAAGACGACGTTCTTTATATCCATTTAACCTTAGTTCCGTTTATAAAAACCGCAGACGAGCTTAAAACCAAGCCGACCCAGCATTCCGTTAAAGAATTGAGGGCTATAGGCATAGAACCTTCGATTATAATATGCAGGGCGGACAGGGTTCTGCCGCAGGATATAAGAGAAAAAATAGCCCTTTTCTGCAATGTCGAAGCAGATGCAGTTATTACCGCTAAAGACGAAGAAAGCATTTACGACGTTCCGCTTTCCCTTCATGAAGAAAAACTTGATTCCAAAATAATAGAATACTTAAATATATGGGCTAAGTCTCCGGATTTAAACGCATGGACGAATATATCTAATACTTTAAAAACGCTTAAAAATTTAGTTACTATAGCCGTAGTAGGAAAATACGTAAATCTTAAAGAGTCTTATAAAAGCTTAAACGAGAGCCTTATTCACGGGGGTCTTGCCAATAACGTAAACGTAAATATAAAATATATTAATTCCGAAGACTTGGAAGGAGACGACTGGAAGGATAATCTTAAAGAATTGGAAGGATGTTCCGGCATCTTAGTTCCGGGCGGTTTTGGTTCCCGCGGCATTAGCGGCATGCTCAGGGCAATCAATTATGCCAGGACTAACAATATCCCTTATTTCGGAATATGTCTCGGAATGCAGCTTATGACTGTAGAATATGCAAGAAACGTTCTGGGGTTGAAAGACGCTAATTCTTACGAATTCGATGAAATTACGCCGGATCCGGTAATCAGCATAATGGACGATCAGAAAGACATCGGCAATATGGGCGGAACTATGAGATTAGGAGCATATCCATGCGTAATATCTAAAAATACGCTTGCTTATCAAATTTATTATAAAAACAATAAAAAACATCCGGCTAATAATAAAAACTGCGTAAAGTTGAATCATGACGGAAACATTATTATAAGCGAAAGACACAGACACAGATTTGAATTTAACAATAAATACAGAGAAAAATTTAAAACTTCCGGTTTTGTTTTTTCTGGTACGTCTCCGGATGATAAACTTATAGAGATTTGCGAGATTAAAGACCATCCATGGTATATAGGGTGCCAGTTTCATCCGGAATTTAAATCTTCCCCGCTTTATCCTCATCCGCTGTTCAGGGAATTTATTGCGGCTGCAGTTAAATATTCGAATAATTTATTATCGGTTCAGCCTAAGTTTAAAGCTAATCTTAAAACTAAGAATACTGCTAAAGCCGCCGATAAAGTAAATAAACATAAAAGAAAAAGCAAAACCGTCCCAGTTTAAAATAATATTTAAATTTTTCCTGCATTTCGCACAAATTAAAATTAAACAATATGAAAAAAATAAATATTTTTACAAAAGAAGATTTAGCGTCGGAATTAAAATTTAAATTTAATAACGACTATCCTTTTGTAATTGCCGGTCCATGCGCAATAGAGGACGCCGCCGTTATGGATGATATAGTTTCGACGCTGAAGGAATATTCCGAAGAGCTAAATTTTAATCTTATATTTAAGGCTTCTTACGATAAGGCAAACAGAACTTCGGTTAACTCTTTCCGGGGTCCGGGCATAGATAAAGGTTTAAAAATATTAAGCGGCATTAAAGCAAAATACGACGTTCCGATATTAAGCGACGTTCATAGCGCAAGAGAAGCCGAAATTGCCGGCGGCGTTCTCGATGTTATACAGATACCGGCTTTTTTGTGCCGTCAAACCGATATTATTTTGGAATCGGCAAAAACCGGAAAAGTAATTAACGTTAAGAAAGGCCAGTTTATGGCACCGTGGGACACTAAATTTATAGTAGAAAAAATTGCGTCGGCAGAAAATTATAAGGTGATTTTGACCGAAAGAGGGGTAAGTTTCGGCTATAATAATCTTGTCGTCGATTTCAGGTCTATTCCTGTAATGAAAGAAACGGGAGCTCTTGTAGTTTTCGATGCTACGCACAGCGTACAACTTCCAGGAGGAGGGGGTGCGGTTTCATCCGGAAACAGGGAATACGTTATGCCGCTTGCAAGGGCGGCAGCAGCGGTAGGAATCGACGGTTTATTTTTTGAAGTTCATACAGACCCTCCGAGAGCTTTAAGCGATTCCGCAAATTCCTTCTATTTAAGCTCATTTAAAGAAAATTTAAAAAATATCTTAGAAATATCTAAATATAGTAAAATATAAAACGAAAAATGACGCAGCATAATATATTAAAAACGGCAGAAAGCGTTTTAAAAATAGAATCCGATTCGGTGTCTGCCCTTATAAGCAGGCTTGACGATAATTTCGAAAAAATGGTGCATTGTCTTATAGAGATTAAAGGCAAAGTTATTTTAACCGGAATGGGAAAATCAGGTATTATCGCCAGAAAGATATCTTCTACCCTTGCAAGCACAGGTACTCCTTCTTTTTTTATGCATCCTGCGGAAGCTTCTCACGGCGATCTTGGAGTTATTTCTAAAAACGATGCGGTAATTGTTTTGTCTAACAGCGGAAATACCAAAGAAATAGTTTCGATACTGCCGGCAATAAAGCTTATAGGTGCTAAAATTATCGGATTTTCAGGCAATAAGCGTTCGCGCTTATTTGAATTGTCCGATTATTTTTTCGACGTATCCGTAGCTCAAGAAGCATGTCCCTATAATATAGCCCCTACCGCCAGCACGACGGCTCAGCTTGCAATCGGCGATGCTCTTGCAGTTGCGCTTTTAAAAGAACGCAACTTTTTGGAAGAAGATTTTGCAAAACTTCATCCGGGAGGTTCTATAGGCAAAAAATTTATAAAAGTGTCTGAGTTAATGCATAAGAGCGAAGAAATGCCTTTGGTCAGGGATACGGTTTTATTAAAAGACGCTATTTTAGAAATGAATTCTAAAAGATTAGGGCTTACCGGAGTTATAGACGGGAATAACTTTCTATGCGGGATAATAGTTGACGGAGATTTGAGGAGGGCAATGCTTTCCCCGACAGATATAATAAACGAACCCGTAAAAAGCATAATGACTAAAAATCCTAAAACTATACTTAAGAATGCTCTTGCCGTTAACGCTCTGCAAAAAATGGAGGAATCGAAAATTACTTCATTGTTTGTAGTAGAATCGGACGACGATAAAACTCCGGCAGGAGTTATTCATATACACGATATAATAAAAGCTGGAATAATATAAATATGACTAAAAAATTAAACTTTTCGGATATAGAAATTTTAGTTTTTGATGTGGACGGCATCTTGACGGACGGAAAAATATATTTATCCGAAAACGGAGTTGAAACAAAAACTTTTTTTGCCCATGACGGAGCGGGTATGAAGCTGGCTAAAAAATCAGGATTAAAAGTCGGCATGATTTCCGCAAGAACAAGCCATGCAGCTTCTTTTAGGGCCAAGGAGCTTGAAGTGGATTTTTATATCGAGGGATGCAAGGATAAGTATAAAGCACTGAAACCGATATTAAAAGAGTTTAAAATTGACGTTAAAAATTTATTTTACATGGGGGACGATATTGTAGATATAGAACTTTTAAAATTAGCCGCAATTTCGGCTACTGTTCCTAATGCGCCCGAATACATAAAAGATTGCGCTGATATCGTTACGTCTAAAATCGGCGGGTGCGGTGCGGTGAGGGAGATTTGCGATATAATTTTAAAAGAAAAGGGATTTCTTTCAAAATTTTTAAATTCGTTTTAATTAAATTATATGTCCTTAGACCGGAAAACTATAAGAATAATTGCGCTCATAACGTCTTTATGCTTTATCGCTGTTCTGGCAGTTTTTCTTATACTCCATTATCTTCGCGGAAATAGAGGGCTTTTCAATTTCAAGATATCTAAAGGATACATAAGCCTTAAAAAAGTGGATTATAAATTTTATAAAAAAGGGATTCTTGCTTATGAAATTTTTGCTAAAAGTTTAAATTATCAGTCTAAAAAGAAAAATATAATAAAATTAAACGCCGTTAAGATTTATATTTACGGCAAAAATAAAAAACCGGCTTATATAATAAACGGGGAAACCGGAAAACTTAATACCGTTTCTAAAAACGTAGTAATCTCAGGCGGAGTGTCGATAAAAGGAACTAACGGTATGTTGATTAGAACCGACGTAATAGATTATTTTGCTAAAAAAGACGAAATAGCGGCTCCGGACGGCATGAAAATTAAAAGCAAAAATTATTTTATTTCAGGAGAAGGATTTATCTATTACGTAAAAAAGAAATTATTCGTTTTAAGGAAAAACGTTCATTTTTTATCTAAATAACGCTAATATGCGAAGGTTGTCTAAATGAAAATTAAATTTTATTTTTTTATCGTTTTTATTTTTTTGCCGATATTTTTACTATTTCAAAATAATTTATCGTTCGGCGCTGCAATTCGTAATAATTTAAATAATGCGGAAAATACCCGTAGTAAAACCGATATAAAGTCCGATTCTTTAACGGTCGACAATAAAACTCATATTGCGGTATTTACGGGGCACGTGGTGGCTCTTAAGGGAAAACTGAAGATACTGTCGTCGGTACTTAAAATTATATATACTAAAAAAAATAAAATTAAAATACTTATCGCTACGGGAAACGTGCATATTATAAAAGGCAAAGATAATATCACCGGAGGCAAAGCCGTTTATTACGACAAAAAGAAAATTGCGGTAATAACGGAAAATCCGGTGGCATATGAAGGGAAAAACAGAATAGCCGGAAAGAAAATAATAATTAATTTTAAAACCGGCATTTCTACCGTAATCGGCGGTCCAAAACGTGTTAATGCCGTAGTTTATTCAAAAAAGTCTATAGGCGTAAAAAAAAATAATGTAAAAACAAAGAAATAACGATGATAAAAGCCGTAAACTTAATTAAAAAATTTAAAAAGAGGACTGTAGTAAATGAAGTTTGCCTTGAAATTAAGCCCGGAGAGATAACGGGTCTTTTAGGGCCTAACGGTGCAGGCAAGACGACTACTTTTAATATGATTTCGGGTATGCTTAGGCCGGACGGCGGTTCTATATTTTTGGACGAAGTCGAAATTACTAAACTGCCTATGTATAAACGTGCGAGGTTAGGTATAGGCTATTTACCGCAGGAAACTTCGGTATTCAGGAAGCTAACAGCGGAAGAGAATCTTACGGCTATTTTCGAACTTTTAAAAATATCCGAAAAAGAAAAAAATCAAAGACTTAATGAATTAATAGAAAAATTCGGACTCGAGAAAGTAAGAAAATCTTCTGTTATGAGTTTATCCGGAGGAGAAAGAAGGAGAGTGGAAGTTGCCAGATCGCTTATACTTTCCCCAAAGTTTATACTTTTAGACGAGCCTTTTTCCGGCATAGACCCTATTGCCGTAGAGGATATGCAGGATATTCTTATAGGTTTAAAGAAGGATTCTATCGGCATTTTAATAACCGACCATAACGTAAGGGAAGCTTTAAGAATATGCAGCAGCGCTTATATAATAAATGACGGAAAAATAATAGAAAAAGGTTCTCCCTCCTACATTATTTCCAGCTCAATCGTTAAAAGATTTTTCCTCGGAGAAAAGTTTAATTTGGGTATTTAGATTTGAATGTTATATAATTAATATATAATAAACTTTATAATAAATAATAAAATAACTATATAATATAATTGAATTATATAGCTTTACGTTGATTTGGAAAAGGTGTCGGATTTTATTTCCCGCATGATAAAAGTTAATTAACATAGAAAGTTGTCGGCGGAAAATTAATCTGACGCCTTTTCCGCAGGAGTTTTTTTATGAGCGGTATGGAACTGAGGCAAAATCTTAAGCTGTCCCAACAGTTGGTAATGACCCCCCAGCTGCAGCTTGCGATTAAGATGCTGACTCTTAATAATATCGAACTTTCCGATATGGTTAAACAAGAAATATTGGAAAACCCTATCCTTGATACTGAATCCGAAGGCGAGAAAAATGAAGACGAAATTGAAAGCGAAGGCGAAAATTATAAACCCGACGGGACGGTTTCGTCTATTATTCCGGTTGAAGTAGATTCCGAGTCGGAACAAGGTTTTAATGAAATTGCGCAGTATTTAGTGAACTATAACGAACAGTTTGTCGATTTATCAAGAAACGACGGTATTTTAGGTGCCGGGGATAATAATTATTTAGAATATAAATTAGAGAGCAGTTTTTATAGAGGGGAAACGCTTTACGAACATATTATGGAGCAGGTAAGAACCGGTAATTTTTCAGAAGATGAAATTATACTTGCCGAATATATTGCCGGTAATTTAGACTCTAAAGGATTTCTTGCGGTTTCGACGGAAGACCTTGAATATTTTGCAAAAAAAAATATTTCACAAAATATAGACGCTATGTTTATAGCGGACACTCTTTGTAAAATTAATATATTAGAACCCGTAGGATTAGCCGCCGATAATGTAATATCGAGCCTCGCTATTCAGGCTGATTTTTATTTCAAGGGCGATGTTCTGCTGAAGGATATAATAAATAAGTATTTAAAAGAAGTAGCCGCTAAAAACTATCAGAAAATATGTAAAGAAACGAAAACAAGTTTAGAAGAAGTTTTGTTTTCCATAGAAAATTTAAAAAAATTAAATCCTAATCCGGCGGCTAATTTCAGCAAAGAACCCCCGCGTTACATTGTCCCGGACCTTTTCCTAAAAAAAGAGAATGATCGTTATGTAGTATATATACAGGACGATTCTATTCCGGAAATAAAAGTAAATTCGTATTATAAAAAAGTTATCAGCGGTGAAATAGCCGTATCGCCGGATATTAAAAATTATGCGGAAGAAAGATTTAAATCAGCTATGTGGTTAATGAAAAGTATAAATACGAGGAAAGAAACTATTTTAAATATTGCGCAGAAAATAGTCGATAAACAGTATGATTATTTCGATAAAGGCGGCGGCAATCTGAAACCTTTGATTTTAAAAGACATATCGGAAGAGCTTAATATACATGAATCTACCGTCTCAAGGGCTACCGCCAATAAATATTTAAGCACCCATATAGGAGTGTTTGAGCTTAAAAGTTTTTTTACCGGAGCTTCATACGGAGGATCTTCATCCGACAACGTTATGACGAGAATTAAATCCATAATAGATTCGGAACATTTTAGCGGCAAAGTTTATAAAGACGTAGAAATAGCCGATATTTTAAAAAAACAGGGCATAAATATAGCAAGAAGGACTATTGCAAAATATAGAGATATTATGAATATACCGCCTTCAAGCATAAGACATAAAAATCTTATATTAAAACCAATACATTAACAAAAAGGAGACCAAGAAAATGAACATTGCAGTTACGTTTAAGCATATTGATTCCAGTGATGCTGTAAGGCAGTATGCCGAATCAAAATTCCAAAAATTGGAAAAGTATTTAAGCAATATCATGGATGCGCATATAACCCTAAGCGTTGAACGCGTCGACCATAAAGAATCGGGAGTGGCGCAGATTAAATTAACGGCAAAAAACCTAACCGTAAATGCGGAAGAAAAGTCTGCAGACATATACAGCGCAATAGATCTTTTGCTGGAAAAAGTCGAATCGCAGATTAAAAAGCATAAGGAGAAGATGAGAAGAAAAGATCACGCAGAGGAAGGAGCCGGCTTATTTTCAGAAGGAGAGGGCGATTCAGATTTAGATATTGCAATAAAAGACGATTATGAAAGACAGCCGTTAACCGTCAAAGAGGCCGTGCATAAATTAGAAAAAAGAAACAGAGATTTTATAATTTTCAAAGACAAAGTATCATCTAAAGTATCTTTTGTTTTTCGCGGCGATGACGGCGAAATTTCTATGATAACGCCGGAGTTTTAATTAATTATATAAGGGGACAGAATTTAATTCCGCCACCGTTGAAAGTGTAAACATATACATTAATCCCGCAGTAGAAAATATTTGCAAAAAAATTAATCTGACACCTTTTCCGAGTAGATAACTTTCTATTGCAGGATTAAGAATATAAGTTAAATATAGTATATAATCGACGTGTCTATTTATCAATCGGAATCAGAAAATATGGAAAAGCCAAATATAGTTATAATAAGCGGTATTTCCGGTTCCGGCAAGTCGTCGGCTTTAAAAATTCTTGAAGACAGAGGTTTTTTTTGCGTAGATAATATGCCGATGATTTTGCTGCCTAAATTTTTTGAATTAGGGTTGGCAGCCCGTCTTAAAAATATACTTTTTGTTATAGATATAAGAGAAAAAAGTTTTTTAAAAGAGTTTGAAGACTATATCAAATTTTTAAAAAGACGGGCATGTTTTTTTAAATTTATTTTTTTAGATGCTAGAGACGATGTAGTAATAAGGAGATATTCCGAAACAAGAAGGAAGCATCCTCTCTCCGAAAGCGATATAGCTACGGCTATTAAAAAAGAACGCAGACTGCTCAATAATGCAAAAGGAAATGCGGACGCAGTAATTGATACTTCCGATATTAAAATACACGATTTAGACGGTATCCTGTCTGCTCATCTCGACGGACTTTTATCTTCCGCATCATTTTCGGTTAAAATAATATCTTTCGGTTTTAAATACGGCATTCCGCTTTCCGCGGATACCCTTTTTGACGCAAGGTTTCTGCCTAATCCTTTTTTTCTGCCTAATCTAAAAAATTTTACCGGTTTCGATTCGGAAATAGCTGAATATATGATGTCGTTTAAAGAAGCCGATGAGTTTATAACACGTATATCTGATTTTCTAACTTTTACTCTTCCGCTTTATAAAAAAGAAAATAAATCTTATTTTACCGCAGCTGTAGGATGTACCGGAGGCGTTCACAGGTCGGTATTTATAGTAGAAGAATTAAAAAAAAGACTTGCCGCCGTTAGCGAAGATTACGGAATTACTTTTTACCACAGAGACGTTCAAAAGAGGTAAAACTATAAAAAGTAAAATTTATTGATTTTATTATATATTTATTATATGATATTATCATATAGTTATATAAAATATAGGTTAAGTTTTCAGCACTATTTTTTAAACATTAAATTAAAGGTGGTTTATTATGAAAAATAAAAAATCTAGTTTTATTTTTACTTCGGAATCAGTCACGGAAGGTCATCCCGATAAAATTTGCGACAAAATATCCGATTCTATTTTAGATGCTTTTATAGAGCAGGACAAACATTCAAAGGTTGCTTTAGAAACAATGGTGACTACGGGTCTTGTTGCAATTGCCGGTGAAGTAACGTCAAACGGAACGGTAAATTATCAGGATATAATAAGAAACGTTATAAAAGAAATAGGTTATGATGATTCATCTATCGGTTTTGATTATAAAAGCTGCGGTATAATTGCTGCCGTAGGAAAGCAGTCATCAGATATTAGAATGGGTGTCGTGCGTGAAAAAGACGAAGATCAGGGTGCCGGCGATCAGGGCTTGATGTTTGGATATGCAACTTCGGAAACGGAAGATTTTATGCCGGCGCCTATTTATTATGCGCACAAATTAACTAAAAGACTTTCGGAAGTCAGAAAAACCGGAGTTCTTGATTTCATAAGACCTGACGGCAAATCGCAGGTTTCAGTCAGGTATGTTAACGGAGAGCCGGAAAAAATAACTTCAATAGTCCTTTCTACCCAGCACACCGAATCTATATCCCAAGAAAAACTTAAAGAGGCTGTTATTGAAGAAGTTATAAATAAAACCATACCCTCAGACCTAATGGATAAAGATACGAATTTTTTTATTAATCCTACAGGCCGTTTTGTTATAGGCGGACCAAACGGAGATACCGGTTTAACCGGAAGAAAGATAATAGTTGATACTTACGGCGGAATGGGAAGGCACGGAGGAGGCGCTTTTTCCGGCAAAGACCCTTCCAAAGTGGACAGAAGCGGTTCGTATATGGCAAGATATATAGCCAAAAATATTGTCGGAAGCGGAATAGCAAAAAAATGCGAAGTTCAAATAGCATACGCTATAGGAGTAGCGGAACCTGTTTCAATAATGGCAAATACTTTCGGTACAGGCATGTATCCCGATGAAGCAATTTCAGATGCTATATCCAAAGTTTTCAGTTTAAAACCTTATAATATAGTTAAGACGTTAGATCTTTTAAGGCCTATTTATGCCAAAACATCTAACTATGGTCATTTTGGCAGATTCGACGACGATTTCGCCTGGGAAAAACTTCTTAAAATTGAGGAAATTAAAGAAGAATCGGCTAATTTAAGCAAAATTAAAGAGTATGTATAAATAATACAATATAATATGGAGGCTGGATGTCTGATATAAAAGATATTAAACTTGCAAAAGAAGGGAAAGAAAGAATTTTATGGGCGGAACAGGATATGCCCGTTTTAGGTTTAATAAAAGAACAGTTTGCGGACAATAAACCATTTAAAGGATTAAAAATGGGTTTATGTCTTCATGTAACGGCGGAAACGGCTAATTTAGCCAGAACTTTAAAAGAAGGCGGCGCCGAAATATATCTTTGCGCATCAAATCCTCTTTCTACACAGGACGACGTAGCAGCTTCTCTTACAAAAGATTTTGGAATAGAAGTTTATGCCATAAAAGGGGAAGATTCCGACACTTATTACAGCCATATAGAAAGCGTTCTAAGTAAAGAACCTAACGTAACTTTAGACGACGGAGCAGACTTAATATCTGTAATACATAAAAAACATAAAAAACTGATAAAAAATATAAAAGCCTCAATGGAAGAGACTACTACAGGCGTAATCAGGCTGCGTTCTATGCAGGAAGCCGGAGAGCTTAAAATACCGGTTATAGCCGTCAACGATGCAGATGCGAAGCATCTTTTCGACAACAGATACGGTACCGGACAGTCAACTATAGACGGTATAATAAGGGCTACGGATAAACTGCTTGCGGGTAAAAACTTTGTAGTTTTGGGTTACGGCTGGTGCGGCAAAGGGCTTGCGCTTAGAGCAAGAGGAATTGGCTCTAACGTAATAGTGACGGAAGTCGATCCGGTAAAAGCGCTGGAAGCGGTAATGGATGGTTTCAGAGTAATGAAGGGAACCGAGGCGGCAAAAATAGGCGATATTTTTTGCACAGTTACAGGCGATATAAACGTTATAGATGTAGAGCACTTTGAAAACATGAAGGACGGCGCTATAGTTTGTAATTCGGGACATTTTGACGTAGAAATCAATATTAAAGGATTAAAAAAAATAGCTAAATCGGTAAAAACAGTAAAAGATTTTGTTGAAGAATATACCATGAAAGACGGCAAAAGAATATATTTGCTTGCTGAAGGCAGGCTTATAAATCTTGCAAGCGCGCACGGGCATCCGGCAAGCGTTATGGATATGAGTTTTTGCGTCCAGGCTCTTTCGGCAGAATTTGCCGTTCTTGGAAAAACGATGCTTCCGGGCGTTTACGATGTTCCTAAAGAAATAGACGAAAGAATAGCTTCATTAAAACTTAAGTCTATGGATGTAGAGATTGATAAACTGACGAAAGAACAGATAAAGTATTTGAAATCGTGGCAAGAAGGAACATAAACTAAAATTTGCCGATAGAAAATTGTAAATTGCGATAAAATAATAAATCGGCAATTTTGGGATAAGCTATTTGTTCATATCGTACAGATATTTTATGCCCTTAAGAGTACAAAATTCATCGATTATATTTTCTGCTTCGATATTTAAGTCGTTAAAAATCAGCGAAGATTGTCCGCCCGTGAATATAAGCCGTATATTTTTACTGCCGCAATTGCCGTAAAAATGACATATATCGCTTACGAAGCCTTTTATTAAATATAAACTTCCGTTATAAATGCCGGATTTAATTGCCGATTCGGTATTTGTACCGATTAAATTTTTAGGTTTATTTATTTTTATTAAAGGCAGTTTTTCTGTAGATTCATATAGGCATTTTGCAAGGGAATTTATTCCCGGATATATGATGCCTCCGAGGAAATCCCCGTTTTTATTTACCGAATCTATGGTTACGGCGGTGCCGATATCTATTATTATCTGGAATTTTTTATGCGGCGAATTTTGATTATAAAAATGAGACCAGCAGGCGTTTGCTATCCTGTCCGAACCAAGTTTGGCAAAATTTTCAATGCAAAGAGTTATATTTAACTTTATTTCCGGCAAGATAAAAAAAGGTTTTAACTTTATTTTGTTAAAAAAGTTCTCGTAAATAGGGTTTGCCGAAGGCACTACCGAAGAAACGCAGACTCCCGACAATTTTTTTAAGGCGGTATTTTTCGACAAAAACTTCTTTAAATCCTGCTCAGTAGAAATTTTTTCCGTGTCTATTCTGAATGTTTCTACGGGATAATATTTTGCATCTTCGAATATTCCGAATGACGACGATGAGTTGCCTATATCGCAAGATAATATCATAAAATAAAATTATATATATATTTCGCCGGATACTATTTTTTCCAATTCGTTTTCTCCGGTTTTTAGCAGAAGTGCTCCCTTAGAATCTATTCCAACAACTTGCCCCGATACTTTTTTGTCTTTAACGTTTATTTCTACCGTCTTGCCCATCATGCCGAAATATTTTTGATAGCTTGTTAAAATAGGAGATAGTCCTGTAGATAAAAACATTTCATAATATTTATCGAACTTGTTAAGTATAGAAGCTATAAGAGTATTTCTATCTATTAGTGCGATAGAACCGTTATTTTTTTTTGATTCTATCAAAAGAGACGTAGCAATATCTTTAATATTGTCGTCCATATCGCTTTCCGCAATATTTACGTTCATTCCGATTCCAACTATTATATATTCTATGGTCATATTTTGAGTAGCCATTTCCGTTAAAATACCGCAGACTTTTTTTGAATTAATAAGCAGATCGTTAGGCCATTTAATTTGAGGGTTTAATGAAGCAGTTTCTACTATGGCGTCGGCTGCCGATACCGCTGCCAATATAGTCATACCCTGAGCATTTTCCGGAGTTATCTTAGGTTTTAATATTATAGACATATATATATTGCAAGCACATGGGGACGTCCAGAATTTTCCGTTCCTGCCCCTGCCTTTTTCTTGAAAATCGGCTATTACGACGCTGCCGTTTTTTACGCCTTTAGAAGCAAGATCTCTTGCTAATGTATTGGTGGAATCAACTTTTTGTTCGTAGTATAAATTTTTGCCTATAAAAGAACCTTTTAATTTTTTTTTGATTTCAAAAATATCGATATAATTTATTTCATCCATTAAAAACCCCTCATTTAAAAGATAAATTTCTATTTAGATAATTTGTTACAGGGACTGAATTGAATTCTGTCTATGTAATATATAATATATATTTTATAATATTTCTATTAAAAAATTAAGATAAATTTAAAGAACGAAATTCAGGGAAAAATCGGCCGGTATAACGGAATTAGTAAGGGAACCCATAGAAATATAATCCACGCCCGTTTTTACGGCTATATCGCGCAATTTCTCGACGGTCATATTGCCGGACGCTTCGGTGAGAGCGGCATCATCTATAATTTTAACCGCTTTTTTCATCATATCTATATTCATATTGTCAAGCATAATTATGTCTGCCCCTGCTGCAACAGCTTCGTTTACTTCCGCAAGACAAGAGGTTTCTATCTCTATTTTAAAGTTGAAACCGGAATAATTTTTTTTTACGGCGTATATTGCTTCATTCACGCCGCCGGCAAGTTTAATGTGGTTATCTTTAATAAGTATCCCTGAAGACAAATCGAATCTGTGATTTTCTCCTCCTCCGATTTTAACGGCATATTTTTGCAGTAATCTTAAACCAGGTATAGTCTTTCTTGTGTCTAAAATTTTAGTTTTTAAACCGCATAATTCGTGCGAAGCAATGCTTGAAGCAGTTGCGATTCCCGACATATGCTGAAGAAAATTAAGCGCCGTTCTTTCGCCGTAGAGAATATCGCCTGCCTTTGCTTTAAGACTTAAAATTTTCTGCATTGCATCGACCTTTTCGCCTTCTCTGCAATAAAAATCTATAACATAATCGTTTTTTGTAACAATATCAAAAACTTTTGAAAATATATCAAGCCCGCATACCGTGCAGGCTCTTTTTGCCGTAACCTCGCAGTTCATAACCGGATTATTATTTTCCGACACGACGGCATCCGTCGTTATATCGCCTCCTTTTATATCTTCGTTTAAAGCATTATGTATAAGGGGTATTATTTGGAAGTCTAATATCTGCATTTATTTAAGACTGTTTAATTTTTTCTATTTCGTCTTTTACTATTTTTTCAATTATGTCCGGAAGCATATTTTTCACTGCTTCGACAATATCTGGTTTAATTTCGCTAACAGCTGATTCGATGGCATTTTTAAGATAAGAATCCATGTCGGCAAGGTTCTGTTCGTTTAAAATATTCAATTTTAATTCTCCTTTTTCTTCCGTTGAAGTTTTTTCTTCGCTTAATGAGATATTGAACCCGGCAAAAGGTTCATTGAAATCCTGATTATTCGGCGGCGTTTTATCTCCGGCAGCCGGATGCAGTTCAGGCATTTCTTCGGCTGTTTTTAACGAATCGGCTTTGATTTCGAGTCCGCTTTCCGGAGCGCTCAGGTCAAAAATATCTTTATTTGCATCATCTGCATTATTACTAATATTAACGCCTAAGGATATTAGATTTTCATTTGACGACTGACCCGTTAAATTATTTTGCTCCGTGTCGATTACTTGTTCAGGCATTTCTTCGGCTGTTTTTAACGAATCGGCTTTGATTTCGAGTCCGCTTTCCGGAGCGCTCAGGTCAAAAATATCTTTATTTGCATTATCTGCATTATTAACGCTCAGAGATGCCTGATTTACATTTAGCGAAGACATTAATTCATTAAGCGGATTAGACTCGAAAGAATCTGTAGATTCGATACTCCATAAAGAATCGGCAGATTTTTCAATTTCTTCAGGTTCCTTTTTATTTTCTTCGTTAATAGGATTAGGCGGTTGAATTGCGAATTCCGTCGGCGTCTCCTGAATCTTTTCGGATGAAAACGTTTCAGGACTTTTTATTTCCGTGCCAGCGTTATCTGTCGGTTCTTCCGTATTTTTAATATCGTAAAGCGTTTCCGTTTCTAATTTATTTCTGGTTTCCATAACCGATGCAGGCTCATTTTTTTCTTCGCCGGTTTGCGTTATATCATACGCTGATTTTGTTTCAATTTCCCTTATTAGGGCTGCTCCCGCCTCCGTTTCAGTCTCCGTAGCGGTTTTAATATCGTAAGAATTTTCTCCTGCTGAGGGCATATCGTCTTTCTTATTCAACTCTTGGAATTCTTTGAATATGGCATCGTCTTTAAATAAATTTTCAAACGCCTGACTGAGTTCTGCGGATTCAATATCTGAATTTCCGGTATGCGCTGCCGTATTTCCGCTGCCGTATTCATTATTATTATCTTCCTTCGGCGGTACTGCGTTTGATATGTTTTGAAAGGCTAAGTTTTCGTTATGTTTTTTAGTTTCAAAATCTGAAATGTCGAATATTTTATCGCTTTTGATCGCATTATTTTCAGTTGCATATTTGATTTCGCTTAAGTCGTTTTTTTTGTTTTCGGCGGCTGCATCTTCCGAAATTTTTCCGGATTTATCTTCGACCGGAATAGACAGAGCTTTTTTTACTTTTAAAATAAACGTATCTTTGTCGAAAGGCCTGTATATAAAGCCGTCGGTTTTTAATTTAATAAGGACGTCTCTTTCCTTATCGGACAGATCTGAAGGAACTAACAGAAGGAGATATGTTTCTGAAAATTCCTTACTTGTTTTAAGTTCGGTTATGCTTTTCTTTAAATCGGTGTCTATCGTATTATAGCTAAGTACTATAATATCGGGCTTAAAATTTTTTGCCGTTTTGTAAATAGACGAAGGTTCTTTAATAATATTAAGGTTGAATTCCGGATTGTCCTGAAATATCGCACTTATAGCTCTTTGCATCGATTCGCTTTCGTCTATAAAAATTATATTATACGACATAACAACCTCCGTCATCTTTAAAATATTTATAATTTTTGATACAATATAAAATTGCTATATATAAAATAAAGCTTAGATTAATTTTAATATTTTTAAATAATATAGTCAATAATTTTAAAGCAATTTTTAAAATAATAAGATATATAAGATAATATGTCAACTATAGATAAATATATTTTTAAGCAGATGATCTTTCCGTTTATTTTCGGACTGATTATTTTCACTTTCAGCGTTACGATAAACCGCATTCTTTTGCTGACGCAGATGGTTTTAAATAAAGGCATCAGCATATCTGCCGTTTTAAAACTTGCAAGCCTGACGATACCCGATTTTATGATAATAACATTGCCGGTATCTTTTTTGCTTGCATTGCTTGCGGTTTTCGGCAAGATGACGCAGGATAACGAAATTACTGCGTTACGCGCATCGGGGGTCAGCATCTTCAGGCTGACTAAGCCGGCAATTTTATTTTCTCTTATACCGCTTGTTTTTTCTATACTTTTTTCGTTTTATATAGCCCCAAGGTTTAATTTTTTTTTTAGGGTGCTTGCGGTTAAAGAAGTTAAAAAAGCCGCCCTTTCCGCATTGAAAAAAAATTCATTTACAAACAGGTTCGGCGGGCTTAAAATTTTCGTTAAAAGCGTAAATACGCAAAAATCTACCCTGAAAGGCATTTTTATATTAAATAAAGTTCGAAACAATCCTGAAACATTAATTGCAAAAAGCGGCGATATTAAATACGACAGGAAACTTAATACGCTGTCTTTTTACTTGAGAAACGGCACTATACAGAATCAGGAGCCTGATTCTAAAAATTTTTGGATTATGCATTTTAAAACTTATAAAATTAACGTTAAGCTTAGCGGACTTTCTATACCCGGGAAAAACAGTTCTATTCATTTTTTGACGTTTTCTAAACTTTTACGTAAATACGTCATTCAGAAAAGTCCGGCGATGAAAAATATTTATCTGTCCTATCTTTATAAAAAAATAGCTATACCGGCCGCAACCCTGCTTTTTATATTTATAGGAATGCCGCTGGGGACCCTTCTCGAAAAAAGAAGTTTATTCTTAGCCATCTCATATACTATAATATTTGTCGTTATTTATTATGTTTTATTTACTTCAGGTTTTTATATGTCTTTGGGCAATAAGATTAATCCTTTTATAGGAGTTTGCGGCGCCGATTTATTTCTTGCCGTTTCCGGTTTCGTGCTTTATATTAAGGCCTCATTAAAATAATTATGAAAATACTCCAAAAATACCTTTTAAACGAATTTTTAAAATATTTTACCGCAGCTATAATAAGCCTGATATTTTTTTACATAACTATAGATTTTATTTCAAACATCGGAGCATTTACCAAACACTCTCCCGAATTTCAGTATATTATAATTTATTATTTATATAAACTTCCCGAAATAATATACAGGGTATTGCCGCTTTCCATTCTTTTATCGACACTTTTATCTATTTCCGCCTTCAATAAAAACAACGAGATTACCGCCGTGAAATCGTCGGGGCTCAGTATGCTGAAGTTTTTTGCTCCGCTGATAGCGCTCGGTCTCGTTATATCGGCTGCATCATTTCTGCTTTCAAACTTCATAGCCGTGCACACAAATGTTTTAAGAAGAGTAGTCATGCAGAGAGATATCAATAAAAACAAATCTTTCAACGAAAAATCGGTTTATAAATATACTACCAAAAATATTTTAATTCATTACAAAAAATGCATAGTTACTGCGGAGATTATGGATCCGTCCGACAAAACTATAAAAGGCGTAAATGTTTATGTTTTTAACGACAAATTCGTTCTTTTAAAAAGATATATCGCAAAGTCGGGGCGTTTCGGCAATAAAGGCCTTGAATTAAGCGCCGGACAGGTTGACGGTTTCAATATGAAAAACAAAAGCGGCGGATTTGAGCAAAAATATTTTAAAGCCGTTCAAATCCCTATTTACCTGAATTTAAATTTTTTCAGGTCAAATACTCTTAGGCCGGAGTTTTTGTCTATAATAAATCTTTCAAAAATGGTTGCCGTGGCAAAAAAATCCGAATCCGGTTTAAGTTATGTTCTTACGAGCTATTATTCTAAACTGTCGTTTCCCATGATAAATTTAATTCTAATACTTATAGGTATATCGATAGGACTTATGCTCGGCAAAAAGGGCAATTCGCCGGTTTCTATAGGCATAAGTATCGTATTTGCTTTTACATGGTGGGTTATAAATTCAATAGCATTGTCCCTGGGCGAATCGGCGCAATTAAATCCTTTTCTTGCAGCTTTTATGGCCGACATAATTTTTTTGTCGTTTGCCGTATATCTTATAGCCGGTATTGATTAATCCGGCAGGAAATTAAAAGCAAATCCGATTTGCATTACAGTTCGATGCTTAATCCGTCGTAGGAAGGTATCAGTTTTTCGGATTTACATGAGCATATTTCTTTTATTTCGTCGTAATCTATATTATGCCCCATGTGTGTGAAATAAGTTCTGGACGGGTTTATTTTTTCTGCAAACATAATTGCTTCATCTACGCTAAAGTGTGTTTTATGGGAATCAAACCTAAGAGCATCTATCATTAACACTTTTATCCCTTTGAGCAAGCCTAAAGAATATTCCGGCATAGAAGATACATCAGTAATATAGGCAAAGTCGTTTATTCTGTATCCGTTTATTAAATTTTTGCCGTGATATACCGGAACAGGTGCTATAAATAATCCGGGTTTGATTTCAAAGGGTTCTTTTATAATATTAGGGATTAGATAAGGTTTGCTCGATTCCGTTTTTTCTTTAAAGATATAATCAAATTTATCTTTAATAAAATTTATAGCCGTTTCCGAGGCATAAATAGGTATAAATCTGTTATCATGCTTTTTTAGGTAATTAAACATTCTAAGATCGTCAATGCCGAAGATATGGTCGGCATGCGTATGAGTATATAATACGGCATCTATATTGACGATATTGAATTTCAATGCCTGCGTTCTTAAATCCGGTGCTGTATCTATTAAGATGTCGAAATTATTTTCGGATACGAGAATAGAAGGTCTAAGACGTTTGTTTTTAGGATTTTCGGAAGCACAAACTTTACATCGGCAACCTATTAAAGGTACACCCGTCGATGTGCCGCAGCCGAGGACTAAAATTTTCATATATTTTTATGATACAATAAAACATAAGTTAAAGCAAATAAGGTAATAAAAAATGGATAAAAAAAATTCCGAAAAAGTTAAGGTAAAAAGAGAAATTATTTTTGCGGCTATAATTTTCGCGCTTGTTGTTTTTTCAACTTTTGAAGAACTGCGCATGATATCTTTTTCAAATATTTCGGTAACGTCTAAAATTATCGTTTATGCTTATATAAATATTACGATAGTGCTTTTTTTACTCATGGCGTTTCTTGTGTTGCGAAACGTTATAAAATTAATAGTGGAAAGAAAAAGAGGGGTAATAGGCGCAAAACTTAGAACTAAATTAGTCGGATTATTTGTAATAGTAAGCGTGGTTCCTTCACTGTTTATGTTTGTCGTAATGATTGCCACCGGTTTTGCAGCAAACATTATAAACAAATGGTATACCTCCAGGTTGGAAAAAGCTATGGATTATACTTCCGCTATAATAAGGCATAAGAGCGCTTTAATTAGAAGCTCAAAAGATGCTTCGGTAAACCGTAAAATTGAATGGCTTGAACATTTTTACAGGGAATATTCGCAGATAAGATTTATAAAAAATCCTATGGAAACCACTTATCTTATTTTCTTTTCCATATTTACCCTTATAGTTCTTTTTATTTCATCATGGGTAGGTTTTTACCTCTCTAAAAAATTGACTAAGCCTATTATCGATCTTGTAGAAGGAACAAAAAAGGTAGCATCTGGAAACCTTGATATTAATGTTTCTAAGGAAAGCGACGACGAGATAGGTATGCTTATTAATTCTTTTAATTTGATGGCTCTAGATCTAAAAAAGAATAAAGAAGAGATAGAAAAAGCAAATCTGCATTTAAAGAATGTAAATGAAGAAATCGAAAGAAGAAGAAAATTTATGGAGGTTATACTTAAAAATATACATGCAGGCGTTATCGGAATAGATTCTACCGGCAAGGTGCGAAGCATAAATAATGCTGCGGAAGATATGTTTGGAATAAAATATAAAGATGCGCTGGGTAAAAATTATAAGGATGTATTTGCAAAAGACGTATTTTCTGATATTAGAGGCATTATAAAAGAACTTGCAAAAACAGGCAAAGAAAATCTTACCAAAGAAATAAAATTGAATATAGACGGTGCCTTGAAGGTTTATATAGTCAATATTACCACTATGAAAGACGAAGCGGGAAATTATATAGGTTTTATAGTAGTATTAAACGATACTACAGATATGATGAAAGCTCAGCGTGTTGCGGCATGGGAAGAAGTGGCAAAAAGAATGTCCCATGAAATAAAAAATCCGCTTACCCCTATTCGTCTTTCTGCCGAAAGATTAAAAAGAAAATATGGAGACAAAATATCTTCAGAAGAAAATACTTTCGGTGAACTGATAAGCACGATTATAAAAGAAGTCGACGACTTAAAAAGTTTGGTAGATGAATTTTCGCTTTATGCAAGACTTCCCAAAGCAAATTTGGAACCTGCCGATATAAACGTTTTAATAGGAGAAGTGGTTGGTTTGTATAAAAATGCGCACAGAGATATTAAATTTATCGAACATTTACAGGATGCTTTGCCTAAGGTTTCTATAGATTACAGACAAATGAAACGAGCATTTATGAATATAATGGAAAATGCCGTATATAGCGTTAATTTAAAAAAATTAGAAAAAACAGCAGAAAAATACGAGCCGGAAATAAGAATTTTTACTGAGTTAGCAGAGCAGGAGGATAAAGAAAGCCGGAATGAAAAGCTTGCATTAAAAATATCTTTTTCCGACAACGGAACTGGAATAAACGATGAAATAATCCAGAATATATACGAGCCTTATTTTTCAACTAAGCAGGGCGGGACAGGTCTCGGACTGGCTATTACTAAAAATATTTTAATGGAAAATAATGCTCAGATTCAAGTAGAAAATAATGCAAGAGGCGGCGCAGATTTTATAATATTTATTTATTTATAAATGAGGTAATAATGAAGCTTATATTGATAGTAGACGATGAAGAAAGCATAAGAAGTTCTCTTTCCGGGATTCTTAAAGATGAAGGATACTCGGTTATAACCGAGGCAGGAGGAAAAGCCGGATTAAAAGCGTTTGTAGAAAAATCGCCTAATGTAGTATTATTGGACGTGTGGCTTTCCGATTCCGACGGTTCGGATATTTTGCGCGAAATGATAAATATTAACAAAAATATTCCGGTAATTATGATTTCGGGTCATTCGGATATAGATACGGCAATTAAAACTATAAAAATAGGAGCTTACGATTTTATAGAGAAGCCGCTTTCTTTGGATAGACTCATTATCACGGTAGAAAATGCTTTAAAATATAACAGTTTAAACGAAAAAAAAGCTATTTTGGCGGAAAGTCTGCCTGAAAGTTTTGAACTTATAGGTGAATCGGAATCTATTAAAAATTTAAAGGAAAAGATATATAAGGCGGCACCTTCTTCGGCTCCCGTTCTTATAACCGGAGAAAACGGCACAGGCAAAGAGATTGCGGCAAGAGCCGTTCATCTTAACAGTTTAAGAAGCAGCGAGCCTTTTATAGCTATTAACTGTGCTGCTATACCGGAAGAGCTTATAGAAAGCGAAATATTCGGCTACGAAAAAGGAGCTTTTACGGGAGCGGCTGCTAGAAAAAAAGGAAAGTTCGAGTTAGCCGAAGGAGGAACTCTTTTTTTAGACGAGATAGGCGATATGAGTCTGAGGATGCAGTCTAAGATATTAAGAGTTTTGCAGGAAGGAAAATTTCAAAGGGTAGGCGGAGACAGCGAAATTGAGTCCGACGTTAGAGTTATTGCCGCTACAAATAAAGATCTCGAAGAAGAAATTAAATCAGGCAGATTTAGAAGCGATTTGTTTTTTAGATTAAACGTTATTCCGCTTTATATACCGCCGCTTAGGGAAAGAAAAAGCGATATACCGCTTTTAGTGAATTATTTTGTTAAAATTTTTAGCGGAAAAACGGGTAAATTAGAGATAGACCCTTCGGCATTGGATTTAATGCAAAATTACAGTTGGCCGGGAAACGTAAGGGAACTTAAAAATATCATAGAAAGATTTTCTATTTTGAATTTACATAATAAAATAACGGCGCAAGATGCTGCCGTAGAATTAAAAATTAAATATCCCGCTGTAGCGGAGAATAACGGCAAGGTTATTGCGGAACCGGAAAGCTTCATTGCAAGCGAAAATGCAGGCGGTTTTAAGTCTGCTGCAAGCAATGACGTCATTGCGAGTGAAGCGAAGCAATCTCCCTCCAATTATTCATCCGGCGAAAATATATTGCCCTTTGAAAACATAAACGAAATAGAAAACATTATGTCTGCCGATTTATTTCATCATGCGAAAGAAAATTTTGAAAGAGCATACCTGATTCGCAAATTAAAGGAAAACGGTAATAACGTTACTAAAACTGCCCAAGTTATCGGCATGAGCCGCCGCAATTTACAAAAAAAAATATCCGCACTTAAAATAATTTTATAACAAAGAGTAAAAAAATCTTGACAAAATTTTTAAAAAAAAATATAGTTATTATAAATTTTAGATTATTATATAAAATAAATATATTGTTCATAATTTTTAAGGTATGCTTTAGAACAAAATTTACCGATAAAAAATAGTAAGGTTCGATAAAATAAGTCGGCACCTTTTCCTATCGACAAATTTGGGGTAGAGGAGATACGATGTTTTTTTGCAAAAATTGCGGCGCTAAGATAGAAAACGATAACGCTAAATTTTGTCCTAAATGCGGACAAAAATTTGAACCTAAGCAAGAGTCGCCTAAACCTCAAACAATTAATCCAAGCCCATTAAAAAACGCCAATGCTTCGCCCTCCCAACCTTTCCAAGTTCAAACTAATGAAAAAAACACCAATATTAACAAAAACGATGCAATAACCGGCAGTAAGTCGGAAAGTTCCATTAAATCTGTCACTCCAAACATACCTAAAATTTCTCGTCAAAACGGCGGTAAAAAAGGAAAAGGATTATTAATTTTATTGATTATTTTGGCTGTATTGTTAATAGGGACGGCAGGTACTTTGTTTTATTTGTTTAAAACCGGAAAACTTAAAACAATAGAAAAAAAAATAGAAAAAGTTCTACACATTAAAAAAAATAGTTCCAAAAGCAATAATAAGCACAAACACAATCATAAGGTCAAATCTTCAAGCAAAAACAAAAAAAAGAAAAATACAAAAAATAAATCAAATTCTTCTAATGCCAATACTTCGAATACATCGCAGGCAAGCTCTCCTGCTACTTCTGCCGTTACTGCTCCTGCGTATGTTTATACTAATAATAATTCAAACCGGTATAGCAAGGTAAGCGGATTTTCAGCTTTTAAAACTTATCTTAGTTCGGCGAGTGCCAATATAACCAATGTTGCGCCACTTGGCAGTTCTGCCGAAGATGCACCTGCGGTGATAATTTCAAACGTTATGTCTCAAAACATCAATGCTTCTCCTGGAGATACAATAAATATCCCTTCAAAGTTTTATGCGGCTACACCTTCAAATCCGTCATCCCAGAGTGTAAAACTGACATATGAAGTTTACGGAAACGGTCTTACGGCATACAACACTTCTTACGTCAATATAGATAAACCAGGAATTTATTCGGTTAATCTTGCAGTAAAAATTCCTTCTAATTTTCCAACAGGGACTTACACCTATACTATTACGGTAACTTCTCCGGCAACGATTGAAGAATCTCCGGCTGCTTACATTAAGGTGAAATAAATAATTTATGCTTAATAAATTAATTTTTTAACTTTATATTAAACTTTATATTTAATAATTATAACTATAAATATTAATTCTTTAGGAGGAGTTATGGAAACAACCGAGAAAGAATCTTTCTTTAAATTTGGAATTTTAATAAAATCTTTCGAAGCCTTTCAGCGCCTTAAAGCAATAATTCTTTTGCTTGCAACATTCATAATTACGGGAGCAGTGTTTTATGGTACACTATCATTATCAAAACATTTTGCTCTTCGTGGATCTTTCGTAGCAGTCGGATTTATAGTCTTTGTAGGCTTTATAATAAGCGGTATTATTTTCCTGATAGGATATACGGCATCCGGAAAGATTTTGATGGAATATGCCAAAAACAGAATTTCAATTCCGGTAATAGATTCGATAATATTTTCCTTGTTTTCTTTTTACCGTTTTATAATCGTAGGAATTATACTTGCAATTATTCCGATTATAATTGCAATTATCTCGCTTGTATATTTTTTTATAGCTAAAATACCTGATCTCGGCAAACTTTTAGCTTTCATAGGCATACCTGCTTTTACCATAATATTTGCGCTTATTTTCTTTGCTATTCTAATGATAAGTTTTATGATAGCTCCTATGGTATTTGAGGGTAATAACGTTAAAGAAATAATAGTTAAAGCTTTTAAAATTTATAAAAAGCATGCAACCCTTATTTTTGGATATTTTATATTTATTTATGTAGTTCTTTTCATAGTAGGCGCTTTATTTACCGTTCTATCTTTA
>JBMFVW010000005.1:53391-64115 GCA_049965795.1 Candidatus Acidulodesulfobacterium sp. | reverse complement strand
CTACCGCACAAAAAGTCGGAGTAAAATTTACTACTGGTTGCTGTAAATTACCCTGCAAATTGCCTGAAAGATAATAATAAGACGTATTAAGATTTCCTGTAACTCCGGGCGGTATAATAGGACTTGCAGGACAGCCTGCGCCGGAAGGCGGATTGTTTGCAAAAATTGTTGGCGGCGGATTTTGTTCCAGCTCATACAGCGTCAACTCTACTCCAGACTTTGCGGCATATTTGGCTTCGGCACTTAATAAATCGGCACGCGAATTAATGCCGCCGCTCGAAATTAGATAGGCAAATATAGAGCCGGCAAGACCGAGGACTATTATAATGATAATAGCAAGTATTATGGAAATACCCCTGTCGTCGTTTAAAAGCTCAAAAAGCTTAATTTGTCGTTTTATCTTTTGATTCATATCCATATTTTTTACATTATCTTTTGCAAATTTGCGGCGGCGGAAAAGGCATCAGATTTTATTTCCCGTTACCCCTTCTTTGCAAAATTTATTACGTCTATTATAGGCAGATAGATTGCAAGTGCCAAAAAAAGAACCATGCCGAAAATTATAGTTAAAAGAATAGGCTCTATGCTTGCCTGCAAGGTATTCAGCTGCCTGTCGAGGTCTTCGTCTAAATAATCGGAAACTTTAGACAGCATTTCGTCTATATGTCCCGTTTCTTCGCCTACGCTTACCATCTGGATAACTATGCCCGAAAATATTTTAGAGTTTTTAAAACTGTCGGTTATTGACTGCCCTTTTGTAATATTTTCATGTATCTCGTCTATTTTAGTCGTAAAATATTTGTTGTTTACGGCGTTGCGCATAAGTTCGAAAGCTCTGTTTACGGGCATACCGCTTTGAAATAAAAGACCGAAAATTCTTGTAAACTGACTCATCATAGATTTGTAAAAAATACCGCCGAATATCGGAATTTTAAGCTTATTGCGGTCCCACCAAAGCCGTCCGGAATTAGTATTAAGATAAAATCTGACGCCGAAGACTAAAACTATTGCAGATATCAAAAAAATATACCAGTAAGCCGTAAAATAGTTCGATATTGCAACTAAAATTCTGGTTTCCAAAGGAAGAGGGACGTTAAAACTTTTATAAAGCATTGCAAATTTGGGTATTACGAATCCTACCAAAATAACTATAGCGATAATAATAGCAGATATGACGATTTTAGGATAAAAAGTAGCGCTCTTAACCTTGGCTTTCAAAGTTTCCTGTTTTTCAAGAATAGTAGCCATACGCATTAAGATATCGTATAAAAGTCCTGTGGTTTCGCCGACCGCTACCATATTTACGTAAATTTCCGAAAAAACTTTTGGATGTTTGGCAAGACTGCTTGAAAGGGTTTGCCCGCCTTCTACGTCTTTTTTTATCTCGGAAAGGACATTCTTAAATGCTTTATTTCTCGAAAATTCCATAAGGGAGTCTATGCTTTTGCTGAAAGGAACGCCGGACTGGTAAAGCGTCGCAAGCTGCCTTGAAAAAACTATTACGTCTTTTTTTGAAATGCCGCCGAATAGCGATATATCCGGCAGTAATCCTTCCAAAGAAAAACCGGCAGGGGCTTCGTCTATATTTATGGGTATAAGTCCCAGCTTTTCAATCTGCTGTTCCGCCGCTATCGGAGAAGCGGCTTCTATATTGCCTTTTAAAAGCTTTCCGTATTTATCTCTTGCTTTATAAGTATATTGAGCCATATTTCCCCCGGGGGAAAGGTGTAAGATTAGCTAAATACGGGGACAGAACTCAATTCTGTTCCCGCCACTATATTCCTTGTTAATTGAAATATTTCATTCATCGGTTTATTTTATCAAACATTAATTTTCTATCGGCAAATTTGTAATATATCTTATATATCCTGAGTTGCCTGCAAAACCTCTTCTAAAGTAGTAACGCCTTCGATAAGTTTTTTTAATCCGGCTATGCGCAACGGTATAAAACCTTCTTTTATAGCCTGCGATCTTATTTGCGTAGAATCCGCTTTTTCTATTATAAGTTTCTGTATATTTTTAGTAGGAACAAGTATCTCCTGAATGCTGAGTCTTCCGTGAAAACCGGTATCGCTGCATAAATCGCATCCGGTTTCTTTATAAAAAGTATATTTGCCGGCAGGATTAATGCCGAGCTCTTTTAACAGTTCGGGCTCGGGCGTATAAGGTTTTTTGCAGCTGTCGCAAAGTTTTTTTATCAATCTTTGCCCTATAATTCCGGCAATAGAAGAAGAGACCAAAAAAGGTTCTATGCCCATATCTATAAGTCTGGATACCGCGCTCGAAGCATCCTGAGTGTGAATGGTAGATACTACGAAATGACCTGTCAAAGCTGCCTGAATGGCAATCCTTGCAGTTTCTTCGTCTCTTATTTCGCCTACTAAAATAATATCGGGATCCTGCCTTAAAACAGCTCTTAAAGCGTCTGCAAAGCCTATTCCTCCTTTCTGGTTGACTTCTATCTGGTTAACGTAGCGCATCTTATATTCTACCGGATCTTCTACAGTGATAATATTTTTATTGATATTGTTTAATTCCGATATAACGGAATAAGCGGCGGTCGTCTTACCGGATCCCGTCGGTCCGCTTATTAAAAAAAGTCCGTATTTTTTATAAATAATTTTAAGAATTTTTTCTTTGTCGTTTTTATCCATAGAAGATTCTGAAACCTTGGCAACTTTGGAAGATTTGTCTAAAAGTCTGAAAACTACTTTTTCGCCGTTTATTGTCGGTACTACCGAAACTCTTACGTCTAAATTTTTTTCGCCGACGTTTATATCGAATCTTGAATCCTGCGGATTTCTTTTTTCGGCGATATCCATATTAGCCATTATTTTAATCCTTGCTATTATCGAGTTCAGCAATTGTATCGGCATTTCTTTTGTTTTGATAAGATCGCCGTCTATTCTTTCCCTGACAATTATCTCGTCTTCCAAAGGTTCAATGTGTATATCCGAAGCCCTGTTTTTAGCGCCTGAAAAAATAATTAAGTTTACCAATTTTATTATATTTACGTCGTCTGCAGATTCTCCTTTTTGCGCCGTTCCTGCAGATGCCGGCGAAGCAAAAGAACCCTGCTGCCCTCCTTCAGGCACATTCTGCCGGCCTCCGCCTGCGCCGAAATTAAAAGCATCGCTTGCTACTACCGTCTGACCTGCGGCTGCTTTGGAAACTTCTTTTGCTGTCCAGACATAATCTATAGCTCTCAAGATATCTTTTTCGTTTGAAAGAGCTACTTCGATATTTGCGTTAACGTCTCTTTTAAGCGCGTCCAAAGCAAAAACGTTTAAAGGATCCGACAGCGCAACGGTCAAAACGTCGCCGACCATGGTCACGGGCACCATCTTAAACTGTCTTGCAAGTCTTTCAGGCAGTAATTTGCCTATTGCAGGATCTACAATAGTTTTAGATAAATCTATCTTTCTTAAAGAAAGCTGCGACGAAAGAGCGTCTAAAATCTTATCTTCGGAAAGTATCCCCAAAGAAACCAAAGCGTTACCCAGTCTTATGTTCCGTTTTTTGGCTTCCGCAAGGGCATTTTCAAGATTGGTAGGATTCAAAAGTCCTGCGTCTATTAAAACTTCGCCTAATTTTTTTGTCTTGGCTGCGTGGTTTATTATCGTTCCCATTTGCTAATTACCGGAGTATTTTAATTAAATTATATATAGGAATTGATTATATATAAATAAAATAAAATATTCAATTTAATATAGCTTGAAAAAAAAAAATTTTATGATATATTTTAAACAGGAAGTAAAAATACTTGTTTATAGAAGAATAAGGAGGTTTAAATTATGAAAAAACTTGTTAAGTTTGATCCTTTTTATCCTATTAGGAATGAAATCGAAAAAAGCTTTTTCGACTTTTTCAGTCCGGTCGTTAGAAATACCGCCGGTTATATAGAGCCGGCAGTGGATGTCGTTGAACAGGACGAAAACATTATAGTAAAAGCGCAAGTTCCGGGAATACCGAAAGAAAATATAGCGATAGAAGTTAACGGAGACCAGTTGACGATAAAGGGCGAACACAAACAGGAAAGGGAAGAGAAAAAGGAAAATTTCTACCGGCAGGAGATACAGTACGGTTCTTTTTACAGAATTATAGATCTTCCGTCGGAAGTGGACAAAGAAAATGCAAACGCAGAACTTAAAAACGGGGTGCTTGAAGTTACACTGAAAAAGAGCAAGGCTATGTCCCCCAAAAAAATAGAGATTAAATAAAAATATATCTGCGTAATAAATAGACCGTTAAAGTAGATTATCCGTGAAAATTTCGGGGGAAAATTCCGATATAGATTCGGGAGATTCCCCCGTTCCTATAAACCTTACCGGCAGATTCATTTTGCTTATTACGTCTATTATAATGCCGCCTTTTGCTGAACCGTCTAATTTCGTGACTATTACTCCGGTAATATCCACTATTTCCTTAAACTGTTCTACCTGCACCAAAGAATTCTGCCCTAAACCGGCGTCTATAACTATAAAAATTTCGTCAGGTTCGCTGCCGTAAGATTTTGATATTACTCTTTTTATTTTGGCGAGTTCTTCCATAAGATGTTTTTTATTGTGAAGTCTTCCCGCCGTGTCTATAAGCAAGATATTATAATCTTTTTCTTTAAATTTTTGGACGGCATCGTGAGCGACGGACGCAGGGTCTTGATTTTCTTTGCCGGACACGACTTCTATTCCGGTTCTCTGCCCCCAGACCTCTATCTGCTCTTTGCCGGCAGCCCTGAAAGTGTCGCAAGCCGCTATAATAACTTTTTTGCCCCTATCTGCGTAATACTTTCCGAGTTTGCCTACCGTCGTTGTTTTTCCTACTCCGTTAACGCCGACTATTATAAAAATACTTTTATCTGCGCGGTCTTTAATTTCGGGAAAATTAACCGATATCTTATCGCCTATTTCGTCTTTTAGCGCCTGTTTTATAGCTTCCGAAGTTAATTCTTTATCTTTTGCAGTTCTTTTTTTAACGCCTTCGATTAATTCTTCGGCTGTTTTATATGAAATATCCGACAAAACTAAAGCTTCTTCTATTTTTTCAATATCGGCGGCGTCTATTTTGCCTGAGCCAAAAATGGAACTTATTTTATTTGTTAATTCCTGTTTTGTTTTTTTAAGGCTTTCCCCTAAATTTTTAAATTTTTCGAATATTTTCATAAATCCCCCTTCTACTCTTTAATTGTAAAAATTTCAATTCATCGCAACCGATACTATTCCCGAAATACCCGGATGCTTAGAAGTTACACCGAATATATTTCTGCCTGCTTCCATCGTTTTTTTATTATGGGTTATCATAATTATCTGGGAATAATTGGAAATCTCCTCGATTAATTTATTATACCTTGCGTTGTTGGCAAAATCTAACGGAGCGTCAACCTCGTCTATAACGCAGAACGGAGTTTTTTTAGTTAAAAAAATAGCGAATAAAAGACTTACCGCGACCAGAACCCTTTCTCCCTGCGATAAAATATTAATTCCGGTAAATTTTTTTCCCGGTATCTGGACGTTTATTTCCATTCCCTGCGTTTCTTCGGTATCCGTCTCTTTTTCATTCAATTCAGGTTTTTGGACGGCATCGAATTCCAATTCTTCCGAAACCTTCGAAACGATGTTTACTATGTCCGCATTGCCGCCTCCGAACAAAAAAACGAAAAGTTCTTTAAATTTTTGCCTTATATCGTTCATGCTTGATTTAAATTTCTCTTTTGATACGGCGTCTAATTTTTTAATAATGCCGTTAAGCGTTTCTATGGAAGTTTCCAAATCTTTTTTCTGCTTTCCCAGAAAATCGGAGCGTTCAAGCGCCGCCTTATATTCTTCGACGGCATTCATATTTACGTTGCCGATTTCTTTAATTTTTAACGAAAGGTCTTCTATTCTTTTTTTAATATTATTATCGCTTAAATCGGAAATGCCGTCTATAAAAATTTTATCTTCCTCCGAAAGTCCGGCGGATAAAAGGACTGAAGGGCTATTTGAGTCAATTTCGACTAATTTTTCGCTATTTATATTTATATATGCCTGTAAAGAGTTTTGTTTTTTTTCGATGTCGGATTTACGTTCGTTCGCTCTTCCAATATCTTTTTCGGTTTCCGTAATCTTTTCTTTTAAAGATTCTAATTTAACCTCGGACTCTTTAATGGCAGACTCGGACTCTTTAAGCGATAAATTAAGGGCTTCTATGCTTTTTCTTTTTGCAGATAAGTCCTCCGATGCCGCTTTAATATCCTGCGCATATTTTTCTTTCTGCTCCAGTAAGGAGTTTATCCTCTTGTCGTAATTAGACAGGTTGTATTCCATGTCTTTTATCTGCTTTTTTAAAAAATTAATATTCTGCCCTGCCGAATTAATTTCTATCCTTAAGGCGGTTTCTTCCTCTTTGATTTTTTCCAGATCTTTTTCCGCCGCAGCTAACTTTTGCTCTTCTTCGTTTTTTGCTGCGTTTTTTAATTTATATTCGTTTTCAAGCAAAACTATTTCGTCCTGCAATTCTTCTTTTTCGTTATATTCACTCTGTTTTTCTTTTTCTAAGTTTGAAGATTCCCTTATTAATATATTGCGTCTTTCTTTTGATTTTTCTATTATGTTTTTAATATGCTTAAGGTCGTTTTCGAGCGTAAGCCTTGCCATTTCCAAAGTTCTGATTTCACCGCTTATCTTTTCCCTTATTTCTTTATGTTCCTTAATTTTAGATTGAACTCCGTCCAAAGAAGATTCTAACCTTTGAAGTTCTTCTCTTTTATTAGATTCTAATGCCGAATATTCGGACAGCTTATTCTTGTTTATAAAAAGATTTGCTCCGTCGTCGTCTTTATCCTTTCCTGCGGCTATAAAACCGTACGGCATAAATATCGAACCGTCTTCGGTTATAATATTGACTTCGGGAAAAAAATTATTGCGTTCTATATAATCTAAAATTTTATTTTTGTCTCCGCAGTAATAAAAATCTTTTCCTATATCTTCCAATGATATATTTTTATAATTCAATTTAATTTTTTCTTTTATGGGTATAAGGTTTAACTCCCTGCAAACTTCGTATTCCGGTCCGCCGTTTTTAGCGTCTTTTTTATTTTTATTTTTTCCGGGAATAAAGATTTTAATTTTCCCTCTTTTATCGGCATTGATATATTCAATTGCTTTTCTTGCATAATCTATATCTTCCAATACAACGGTTTCCAAGACGTCTCCAAAAGCCGCCGCCGCCTGATTTTCAAAACCGGATTCTATTTCTACGGCGTCTGATAAAGGCAATGCTTCGTAATCTTTTTTTGATTTGATAAAATCTTTGACGCCTTCCGAAAATCCTTCCCTGTTTCCGATAAATTCTTTAAGTTTGGTTATTTCAAGATTAATTTTTATAAGCTCTTTTTCTAAGGCATTTTTTTGCGAAAAATATTCATTGAATTTTTTATCTAGCAATGCAATTTCGGTTTCGTTATCCGAATAATTCTTTTTAACGGTTTCGGCAGACAAATAGTTCTCTTTTAACTCTCCGGTTTTTTGATTAGAAGAAACTTCCGCTTCTTCCAGCTCTGTCGAAATTTTGCCGGCATTATACTGCGTTTCTATAATTTTTGCCTCTATGTTTTTTATATTTTTATCTATAAAAATAATTTTGTTTTTTCCGTTTTGAGATTTTTCGACTATATCTAAAATTTCGTCTTCGATATCCGTAAGGATACTTTTGGCTCTCAGCATAAGCTCTTTTTTTTCGGAAAGCAATTTTGCCGTTATATTTAATTTTTCGGTAAGATTTTTAAAATTAGATTCGTCTGCCGAAAGTTTTTCCTTTAACCCTGCTAATTTTTCGGCGTTTCTTTTCCGCGATTCGTCCTGCTCGTCAGCTTCTTTGGTTTTTTTTGTTATTTCGGACTCCATATCTTTAATTTTTATTTCTAAATATTCTATATCGGAGCCAAACTTTGCAAGTTCTATTAATCGGCTGTTTTTTCTGTTTGTCGCAGTTTTATAGGTTTTTTCTATATCGTCGAACGAAGTTTTAGCGTCGGTTAATATTTCCAGCAGAGAAGCGATGCGTGCGCCCGCTTCCGAAAGCTGCGCCGAATAAATTTCAAGCTCGGATTTATATTTGTCTATATCGGAAATTATTTTATTTCTCAATCTTAAATGTAATACGTATTCATAGCGATTCTTTTCAGTTTCTACAAACCGGTATTCTTCTAATTTTTTAGCCGATTTTTCAAGATCTTCGAGGCGGCTTTCGACTTCGCCGAGCAGATCGCCTATTCTTAAAAGATTGTTGACTGCAGCCTCAAGTTTTTTAGAAGCAGATTTTTTCTGAATCTTATATTTGGTAATTCCCGAAGCTTCTTCAAAAAATAAACGCAATTCGGTTGGTTTGAAATTTAGCAAAGCGTTAATTTTATAGGAATCTATTATGGAATAATGCTTCGATAAGCCGCTTTCGTTGAAAAAATCTAAATATTCCCTGTACGGTACGGAAATTCCGTTTATTTTATATTCAGTCTCCTTGTTTTTAAAGTGCCTCCTTTCAACCATTACTTCCGAAAAATCTTTATATCTGAAACTTCCTCCTCCGTCGTTTTCAAAAACGCCCCTGCATAAGGCAACGGACGAGCCGTTTCTTATATTCGAGCCGTGGAATATTATATCGTTCATGTTTTTTAATCTTAGCTCTTTAAGGTTCTGCTCTCCGAGAATAAATCTAATTGCATCGACGATATTTGTTTTTCCGCATCCGTTGGGTCCCACTATAACGTTTATACTTTTGTCAAACGGTATTCTTATTTTATCTGGAAATGTTTTAAAACCGAAAAGTTCTATATATTTAAGATACATAAAATATTAAATATCAAATTTTTTAATATAAATAGCATATAAGATTTGAAACCGAATAAATAGAAGCCGTAAAAGTGCTCATAATATAATCCGTCAACTTAACATGAGTCAATCCGTATTTTTTTGACCTTTCTAATTCCGATTGGGAAAAATCGCCTTCCGGACCTATAAAAATTCCTATAGAAATATCTTTTTTGCTAAAATTAAAACTTTCTAAATATTTTTTTAGATACAAATCCGCATTCGTAACGGCTATAAGTTTAACGGCGTAATTGTATACCGATTTAAAAGCTTCTTCCAAAAGCATCGGCTCTTTTATTACCGTTGAAAAATTTTTTCCTGCAATTATCATAGCGCCTTTAGAAATTTTATCCCATTTAGACATTTTTGAATCTATCTCTTTCCTATTTTTTAAAACTATAGACCTTTCGGTTATAATAGGAATAACGGATGTTATTTCAAGCTCGCAAAGCCTGGCAATCAATTGATCCATAACGTGCGAAGTAATTAAAGGCAAAAAAACGTTTATTTTCCGTGTGTCTTCTATATATATATCTGCCGACAAGAGTTCTAAAGCCGTGCTTCTTTTGGAAATATCGGTAATTATGGCGGAAAATACAGTTCCTGCGCCGTCGTAAAGCAAAATTTTTGAACCGGGTTGTTTTCTAAAGGCTTTAATATGCGATGTTACAGACTCTAAAACTATTTTTTTTCCTGCAATTTTGCCGGCAGTTTCTATTTTTTCTTCGATAAAAAATCTGTTATGCATTTCCAGTAAAAAAAGTTTTATAGACTATCCGGAAATGCTATTCCGGCAGAAAGAACTATCTGGATACCCTGTTCTACTTTTAATCCGGTATCTATCACGTCTTCTTTTTTAGCTATAATATTCATTCCTATATACAGATGATTGGTGGGTATATATACTACTGCATATTCGTCTTTCCCGCCGGTTTTTATTCCGGTAGCGGAAGTTAAAAAACCGTATATAAACTTATCGTCGTTATATTTTACCAGAACGAATTTTTTAAATGAACTCTTGCCCGGGGAAAATATATCTACCCATTGTTTAGTAGATTTATAAAGCAAATTGACTAAAGGAATCTTCAGCATTACGTTTTCGTAGAAGTTTATAATAGATCTTCCAGCCAAATTAGTAATGAGGTAGCCTGAAACTAAAATTAAAATAAGCAGAAGTATCAAACCGGCGTCCGGAATATAAATATGAATATAATTTTCAAGGAAAACGGAAAACGGATTAAAAATGAGGTTTATTTCTTTTAAAAGCCAGACTATTATAAAAATAGTCAAAGCTCCGGGGATTACTACCGTTAATCCGGCAAGAAACCTGCTTCTTATTTTAGACAAAAAAGTTTTACCCATTAGTTTTATATCCTTAATCCTGCAATAAAAAGTTGTCTATTTATTTTCCTTAACCGAACAAAGAAATGCATAAATATTTTCTATTGCAGGATTAATGTATATTTATAATATTTATTTCTAAAAGGAAAAGGCGTCAGATTAATTTTTCCGCAAACATATTTTTTATTAATTGACTTTTAAATGCACGGAAAATAAAATCTGGCACCTTTTCCTTAATTTATCCTAATAAAAAAATTACCTTAATGAATTGACGTAGGCAGTCAAAGCATCAAGCTGATTTTTAGTTAGATGCCCTTTAAGGGCAAATTTATCACACATATTAATTTTATCTCTAAGTGTCATTTTCATGTGATGCATCTTATCAAATTTTGCTACCATTTCTGCAGCATTTTTAATAGGTCTTATAACCATACTTTTGCCGTGCAGGTTTATATATGTGCCTGCACTGTAAACGTGGCAGGTTGCACATGAAAAACCGTTTGTTCCGATACTTTTAGAATAAAATAATTTTTTGCCCTG
>JBMFVW010000005.1:0-53291 GCA_049965795.1 Candidatus Acidulodesulfobacterium sp. | reverse complement strand
TCATATATATTATATATCTTAATTTATATTTTTCAAACAATAAAGTAGCCTATATCGTTGCAGTATTTTTTTAAAGCGTCTTTCCACGACCTTAATTCAATTCCGTAATCTTCTTTAATTTTAGCGTTATCAAGCACGCTGTAAACGGGTCTTTTGGCGTCTCTGACCGATTTACCGGAACTTACGGGAATAATTTCGCAGTTAGTCCTTTTAAAGACGTTTACTATTTCAAGTGCAAACTTATACCATGTCGTATGTCCGTCGCTTGAATTAGTCAAATGATATATTTCGTTTTTAGAGTTGTCCTTTATAATTATTTCCGATATCGCATAAGCTATGTCTTTAGTGTAAGTCGGACTTCCGAACTGGTCATCCACTACTTCTATTTTTTTCTGACTGTCTGCCAATTTAAGAATAGTATTTACGAAATTTTTCCCGTTTTTTCCGTAAAGCCATGAAGTGCGTAATATTATATAGCTTGCGCCGGAATTTTTTAATGCTTCTTCCCCTCTTAGTTTAGACAAACCGTATTCGTTGATTGGATTCGTCTCGTCGTCTTCGTTATAAGGCGTTCTTTTTGAACCGTCAAAAACATAATCGGTACTTATATGAATTATTCTGGCACCGGTGTTTAAAGCTGCATCGGCTAAATTCTGAACGCCGATATTGTTAACCGCATCTGCCTGAACTTTGTCCTTTTCGGCGCCGTCGACGTTTGTATAAGCAGCGCAATTAACGATATAATCCGGCTTTAAATTTTCGATAGCCGAATTAACTGCTTCAGCATTTGCAATATCCAAATTTTTTGAGTTAAAATTTTTGATTAAAAAGTTAACGCCTTTTAAAGCGGCATTTACATCGATACCAAGCATGCCGGTCGAACCGATCAGGGCAATTTTAAGCATAATTAAACCTCATCTGTTTTCATACATTGTTTTATAATATTTTTTATAATCACCGGATAATATTTTACGCCACCAGCTTTCATTATTAATATACCAGTCTATTGTATCGTCAAGACCTCTTTCTAAAACATACTGGGGCAAAAAACCCATAGTTTTATTTATTTTTGAAAAATCCATGGCATATCTTCTGTCGTGTCCGGGTCTGTCTTTGACGTATTTTATTAAAGAATGCGGTTTATTAAGTTTATCAAGTATATATATAATTATATCAATATTTTTCGTTTCGGCATTACCGCCTATATTATAAACTTCTCCTAATTTTCCTTTTTCTAAAACTAAGCAAATTCCTTTTACGTGGTCTAAAACGTGTATCCAGTCTCTTACGTTTTTACCGTCGCCGTAAAGAGGAATTTCTTTATCATTTAAGGCGTTTATAATGGTTAACGGTATTAATTTTTCCGGAAACTGGTACTGACCATAATTATTCGAACACCTTGTAATTAAAACAGGCATTCCGTAAGTGTGAAAAAACGACATGACAAGCATATCGGCAGAAGCTTTTGAAGCCGAATAAGGGCTTCTTGGGGACAAAGGAGTTTCTTCGCTGAATTTTCCGGTGTCTCCAAGCGATCCGTAAACCTCGTCGGTAGAAATCTGAAGAAATTTCTCTACTTTATGCTTCAAAGACAGCTCCAGCAAATTAAGCGTTCCCGCAACATTAGTCCCGATAAAGACGGAAGGTTCAAGGATAGACCTGTCCACGTGAGATTCAGCCGCAAAATTTATTATGCAGTCAACTCTATTTTCGTTAAAAATTTTAGACAAAGACTGTTTATCGGCAATATCCGCCTTGTAAAACCTGTAGTTTTCAGAATAACCCGCGAGGTTTTCCGGATTTGCCGCATATGTTATACTGTCTATGTTTATAATATTGACGTCTTTTCGATTGTCCAAAATATAGCGTATGAAATTAGCTCCTATAAATCCTAAACCGCCGGTTACGAGATACGTCTTCATTAAATTCAACTTCCTCCTTTTATAAATTTTTAAAAACCGTTGCTGAATCCCGGACCGCTCATAGATAATCCGGAAGAAGCGGCTCCAGGCGAAATCATATTGCCGAAACCGTAAGTGCCTATTCCCCTTAAAATTAAACCGAAAGAAAAAGCCCACTGGTGAAAATAAGGCAGGTTCATATAATTTGCTATAAAACCTATGCATCCGGTCTGATATAAGACGCCTATAGAATTAGATATATCTTTATGCACCGTCAAATCTATATTTTCCGTCGTATTAACGCTGAAACCTCCTGCTATATTTAAATTAGCGGACAAACTGGCGTAAGATAAAGTGTTCAGGTCGGTTATAGCCGACGTCGTCTGCGGAAAAAGATTTGCGTTAGTCGAATTAAACATATTTAACGCCGATATATACCCCTGAACGTCGTTTATTTCCGTGTAACCTATGCCGAAAGAATCTTTTCTGAAATCGGTAATCTGCGAATTTATATTATAATCGTGAAATATGTAGTTGTAATCGTCGTAACTTGCGTTGCCGAAAAAATACAGATTTGAAATAGGATGCACTTTAATTCTCGTTATAATATCGGAATCTTCATTATCGTAATTAAAATAATTAACCGGATTTATAAAATTGCCGGAAATCGAATGATACTGGTATAAACTTAACCTGAGGAGATTATTTATACCTTTATCGCTATATCCTTCTAAATTAAAATTAAGTCCGTATTTAATAGCGCTTTCGCTGGGAATATAATCCGTCTGGTCTATCAAGGGAAGCTCCGACTGATTAACGGGTTTTACGAGATTATAATTTAAATACGGGGTCAAAAAAGCTAAATAACCTGCGTTGTTTTTGGCAAAAGTCGGGTAATTATTAAAAAAAGTGGTATTGCCGTCTATTGAAGCATAATAAATCTGCCTGTTTTTATCCGTCGAAGAAACGCCGTTATAGCCGTCCGCTATATTAAAATAACCCGTGTCCCTTATACCTATTCTCGGATTTATATGAACGCCGTTTATAATATTTATAGGCATATAAACCGAAGGGTAAATATCTAACCTATCGTCGTTTAAATATGCCGGACTCCTAAAAACATCGAAAGAAGAATGAAGATTAAAATACAGAGGATTATTAAAAAATTTGCCGAGTTCTGACTGTCCGTCTAAAGAAAAAGCCGGATACTCGTCTACCGTAGTATAGTTTGGAATAAACAGGTTATCGAGCCTCAGAAAATTCATTCTCGCCGAATAACTTTGAAAATCGTAAGTAGCCGAAAAATTAGACGATAACCTATTTTTAGTCATCTGATAAACGCTTGTAGAAAAATCGGAATAAAATGAATTGTCGGAAGGAATATTTAAATTTGTCTTTAACGCGAGTTTTCCTAAAAAATCAATATTATGCGAAAAAAGGAGATAGCGCGTTAAGTTTTGTGACATAGAGAGGCTTTTCGAATTGTCGTTCTCGTGCATATAAAAACCGTAAACAGAACCGTGCGAATAAGGATTTAAGCTGTATCTGTATTTCAAAGAGTTTCCGAATCCTAAATAGCTGTAATAGTTAAGTTCGTAAGTTAAATCCTGCGAACGTCCGAGGTCAAAATAATAACCTTCTCCTGCCTGATAGCCGGTAAGAGAGCTGTATCCGGCCGTAGGTATTAAAAGCCCCGAAGATTTTTTTGTTTTAATAGGAGTAACCATAAAAGGGAAATATAGAATAGGGATGTTGTGAATATAAAATATCGAATTATAAGAATATGCGTAGCTGCCCTCGTAAATATCGGAAAAAGACGAATAAAGTTTCCATGAAGGCGGATGCATTTTGCATGAAGTTAAATATCCGTCTTCGACCTGATAAAAACCTTTACCTTTATGGTAAATTTTTTTGCCGTAAACGTAAATATTTTTGTCTATGTAATGTATATGGGTATTATAAATAGTTCCTATGCGGCTTTTTAAATAAACTTTTAATTTATTAGCCCTTGTAATCGTTCCTTTTGAATTTACTACGACTCGTCCGGCGGCTACGGCGTAACCGGTTTTAAAATAATAAACTACTTTTTCCGCCTTAAGAATAAATTTTTTTCTTGTTATTATAACGTTGCCGGTAAATGTATATGTATGATTTTTTTTATTATAAACCACCTTATCGGACTTTATGTAAATAGGAACTGCTTTGCTGTTAATAGCATCGGAATTATTAATGCTTAAAGCAAAAACAATTATAAAAAACGTAATAAAAAAATATAGGGCGAATACTGTTTTTTTCATTTATTTTCCGAGCCTTTTATAAATTTTTTAAATTCTCCTATTAAATAAAGAGAACCGCATACCAATATAATATCGTCGGTGCTTTTAATTTCTAAGGCTTTTTTAAGAGATTCTTCTATATTTCCTGAAATAAATATTTCTTTAAAAAATTTATTATCTTCGGAAATTTTTTTTAATTTTTTAACATCGAGCGCTCTTTCATTGTTATGCAAACCTGTAAATATAATTTTCCCGCTCAGTATAGACAGTTTTTTTAAAATCATATTATAATCTTTGTCTTTCATAACTGCAAAAATAATTACAAAACCGTTTTTGGGGAAAATTTTCTTTAAAGAAATAATGAGTTTTTTAATTCCGTCCGGATTATGAGCTCCGTCTAAAATAATATCGTTATTTTTATATTTTATTGCCTCAAAACGCCCTTCATTCTTAAATTTAAGTACGGCACTCTTTAATTGTTCTCCATTTAAATTAAATTTAAGAACCTTAGAATAATATTTAGATACGATCTCGGCCGTAAAAATAGCCAATTTGAGATTATCTTTCTGATATAAAGGTAAATTAGGATTTTTGATTTTTTTTATATCTATATCTAACCCTTTATATTCATAAAAAAAACTTTTTTTTATTAATTTTACGGTATCAGGCGAGTAAAATAAAGCATTCATGCTTAATGCGTAATTATTAATAATTTCCCTGATTTTTTTATTTTTTTCTCCGCAGACGGCAATTGATTTTTTTTTTATAATTCCTGCTTTTTCAAGGGCAATTTTTTTGAGGGAATTGCCGAGTATATCTTTATGGTCGGCGGATATATTGGTAATAACCGATATAAGCGGCTTGTTAAAAATATTTGTTGCATCCAATCTTCCGCCGAGACCTGTTTCTATAACTGCAATTTCCACTTTTTTTTCAAAAAAATACTTAAAACATATAGCCGTCGTTAGCTCAAAAAAAGTCGGCTTGCCGATCTTTTTAAAAATATTTTCTCTGTCCGCTATTTCACTAAAAAAATCATTAAGTCTAGTAATATCCGAATCGCTTATGGTATCATCGCCGACTACTATCCTTTCATTAAATTTATAAAGATGAGGAGATGCATATAAACCTGTTTTTAAACCGTGTTCTTTAAAAATGTAGTATAAAAACCTGCAGGTAGAGCCTTTCCCGTTTGTTCCCGCTACATGTATGATTTTTAGATTGTTTTGAGGATTACCTGCAAAGTGCATTAACGCTTCTATTCTTTCCAAGCCGAAATTCATAAAAAAACCGTCTAACTTATAAGCTTTGTCTAAACTATTCATTTATGAGAAGCGTCAACAATTTTTTTAAGACTTCGCGTAAGTTTTTTCTTTCCACTATCATATCTATCATGCCGTGTTCAAGAAGGTATTCCGACCTTTGAAATCCTTCCGGAAGGCTTTGATGGATAGTTTTTTCTATGACCCTTGGACCGGCAAATCCTATTAAAGCTTTAGGCTCTGCTATTATGACGTCTCCTATAGTCGCAAAACTTGCGGATACTCCGCCTGTAGTAGGGTCGGTAAGGACGGAAATATAAGGCATGCCCGTCCTGTTAAATTCCGAAACCAAAGCCACGGTTTTCGACATCTGCATAAGGGAATAAATGCCTTCCTGCATTCTTGCGCCGCCGGAAGAAGTAAATATTATTACGGGAAGTTTGTTCTCTATGGCATACCTAAACGTTCCTGCAATTTTTTCGCCGGCGACCCTACCCATTGAACCGCCCATAAAATTAAAATCGAATACCGAAGCGGCGGCGGTTATCCCTAATATTTTACCCACGCCGGAAACGACGGCATCCGAAAGGCCGGTTTTTTCGGTATCTTCCTTAAGTCTTTCTTTGTATTTTTTTGTATCTACGAAATTAAGAAGGTCTTGCGGCTTGATATCGCCGAATAGTTCCTCGAAACTGCCCTCGTCGAATATCATTTTTATTCTTTTTTCGGCTTCTATTCTGAAATGATAGTTGCATTTGGGACATACTTCAAGATTTCTTTCCAGCTCTTTTTTATATATAATTTCGCTGCAGCTCGGACATTTAATCCACAGACCCTCGGACACCTTGCCGGGTTTGCTCTGTTCTTTTTTACCGTTTTTAGATTTAAATAAAAGCATAGATTATAAAACAGACCTTATATCTTTGGAAAATTCCGTTATTTTCTTTAATATAAGCTTTTTATCGTTAATATTGTCTTCTATAAACTGAATTATGCGCGAACCTATTATTATCGCATCGGAATACTTCGCTATATCTTTTGCCTGCTCTTTCGAAGATATGCCGAAACCGACCCCGACGGGAAGATCCGTCATTTTTTTAATCTCGGCAACATTTGACCTGACTGTTTCCGGAAGATTTTTTCTAGCTCCCGTAACGCCGGTTACGCTGACGTAATATACAAAACCATTTGCGTACGACAGCACGAGACTCATTCTGTCTTTATCGGTAGTAGGTGCAAGCAGAAAAATCTGGTATATATTTTTATCTTTTATATATTTAGTAAATTCCCCGCTCTCTTCGGGCGGCAAGTCCACTGCGAGAACGCCTTCGACTCCGGCTTCTTCGGCTCCTTCCGCAAATTTTTCGCCCATTACGAAAACCGGATTATAGTATGTAAACAACACTACGGGAATATCCCTGAAAGCCTTTAAGCGTTTTATAAAATTGAATGCGTCTTCCATGGAAATTTTATTCTTCAACGCCCTTTCGTATGAACGCTGTATAACCTTGCCGTCGGCCATAGGGTCTGAAAACGGAAAACCGAGTTCGATTATGTCCGCTCCGTTTTCGGCTAAAGTTTTAGCTATATCGAAAGACGTTTCGATATCGGGATCTCCTATCGATATAAAAGGTATAAAAGCTTTTCTTTTTTCTTCTTTTAATTTTTTAAATACAGCGTCTATTTTATTATTATGTTTTAATTTTCTCTCGTTCTGCATTTTAATTACGTCCTGCCTCCGCGCCGCTTTTAACTTTTACCTGCCGAGCCGCCGCAAGATACTCCGAAATAGTATGCATATCTTTGTCGCCCCTGCCGGAAAGATTTATTACTAAGGTTTTTCCTTTTATTTCTTTTTTTATTTTTTCTAAATATGCAATCGCGTGCGAACTTTCTAAAGCCGGAATAATACCTTCAAGTTTGCAAAGTTTCTGAAAAGCTTCAACAGCCTCTTCGTCGGTAACGCTGTCGAAAATAATCCTTTTTTCGTCGGCGAAATAGCTGTGTTCCGGTCCTATGCCCGGATAATCTAGTCCTGCAGCAATAGAATGGGCATCCTTAATCCTGCCGAATTCGTCCTGAAGAAGATAAGTTTTATTTCCGTGAAGAACCCCGGGCTTGCCTCCGGTAATAGAAGCGGCGTGCATTCCGGTTTCTATTCCATAGCCTCCGGCTTCAACCGCATAAATTTTAATTCCGTCATATTTCAAAAAAGGATAGAACAGCCCGATGGCGTTGCTTCCTCCGCCGACGCAGGCTATTAAAATATCGGGAAGTTTATTCAGCTGTTTTAATACTTCTTTACCGATGACCGATTGAAAATCCCTTACTATTAAAGGATAAGGGTGAGGTCCGGCAACCGTCCCTATCATATAATAGGTCGTGTGGATATTGGTTATCCAGTCTCTGATAGCTTCGTTCATAGCGTCTTTTAAAGTCTGCGAGCCCGCCTCTACGGAATTTACTTTTGCTCCGAGAAGTTCCATCCTGAAAACGTTCTGCTTCTGCCTTTCCACGTCTTTTTTTCCCATAAAAACTTCGCAGTCTAAACCGAATAACGCGCATACGGTCGCTGTAGCAACGCCGTGCTGTCCCGCTCCGGTTTCCGCAATAATACGCTTTTTGCCCATTCTTACGGCAAGAAGAGCCTGTCCGATAGTATTATTGATTTTATGGGCTCCGGTATGATTTAAATCTTCACGCTTAAGGAATATTTCGGCATCGTAAACCTTGGACAGTCTCTCCGCAAAATAAAGAGGGCTCGGTCTTCCTACGTAATTTTTCAGGTAATATTTAAAATCTTTTATAAATTCTTTATCGTTTCTTATCTTTTTATAAAACTTTTCAAGTTCTATTACGGCAGGCATCAACGTTTCGGAAATATATCTTCCGCCGTATTCACCGAAGTGGCCGTTGTCGTCAGGCAATTTCATTTGCCGCCCTCCTGAGGTTTTGAAAAAATAAACTCATTTTATCTATATTCTTTTTGCCGGGAAAAGATTCTATTTTTGAAGAAAGATCTAAACCGTACGGTTTAACCGACTTAATTATACTTTTCACGTTTGTTTCGTCTATTCCGCCTGCTAAAATTATATCGTTCATATTTAAACCGTTAAGTAAATCCGTATTTACCCTTATACCCGTACCGCCGAACTCGCCGCCGTCTGCACAAGCATCTATCAGAACGTTAACGCCGGCTTTTTTATATAAAAAAATTTTATAGACGTCGTCTTCAGTCTTAACGCGCACTGCTTTTATTATAAATTTTTTATCTATTCCGAGTTTGTCTATATATTCTACCGGCTCGTTTCCTGACAGCTGAATCAGATCTATATCGGCGTCTTCAATAATTTTTCTTAGCTTTAAAGGATCTTCGTTGACAAAAACTCCGGTAACTATAACGTTTCTTTGAATCGATAAAAATTTTTTTACGGCATTTTCGCTCAGCCTGAGATCTTCTATTAAAAATTTAGCATCTTCAGGCCGTATGTACCTGGGCGACTTATCGTAAAAAATAAAACCTACGGTATCCGCCCCCAGCCTTAATGCGTCGCGGGCGTCCGCCGCATTGGTCAATCCGCATATTTTAACTCTTGGAATATCAGACATAATCCCCGTAATTCATAATGTTAATTTACTGGATATAATCGTTATCCATTGAATACGGCGACAGAAAATTTTTTAACGTTTCTGCGGCATTTGAAGAAGTAACCAGCGCTTCTCCGACAAGAAAAGAGTTCACCCCTCTTTTCATAAGCATCTCTATGTCGTTCCTGCCGTTAATTCCGCTTTCGGCTACAATAAGTTTTCCGACCGGTATTCTTTCGGCTAAATTAGCGGTTTTAAATAAATCAGTTTTAAAAGTTCTTAAATCCCTGCTGTTTATTCCTATAATTTCGGCATTATACTTATAAGCAATTTCCAGCTCTTCTTCGTCCGATATTTCGGTTAGGACGTCTAACGAAAGTTCGCCTGCCAGATCAAGCAATTTTTTATATTCAGGTTCTTTCAGAGCTTTAATAATCAATAAAATCGCGTCCGCTCCGATTATTTTAGATTCAAAAACCTGGATTTCGTCTATAATAAAATCTTTTCTCAAAACAGGAAGACTTACATTATCCCTTACTTTTGCGATATCGGACGGACTGCCCATAAAAAATTTTTTGTCCGTAAGAACGGAGACAGCGCTTGCTCCTCCTTTCTCATAAACCGATGCAAGCTCTTCCGGCTTATAATTTGCCGAAAGAAGCCCTTTTGAAGGAGATGCCTTTTTAACCTCCGCTATGATACTGCAAATTCTGTAAGAAACGGCTTCCCCGTTAGACCTTGGCTTTAAAGCGCCTTTCAAGCTCCTTCTGCCGTTAAAAAAATTTAAGGCCTTGCTTTTATAAGCCGATTCGTCTATGGACGACTTAAATTTTTCTACTTCTTTCTTTTTTTCTTTTAATATGTCGTCTAATATCATAGTTAGATTTTTATTTTCATATTCTATTATTTATGCATTGGTTATTTCAATAAGATTTTGCAAAGCTTTTAACGCCCTGCCGGATTCAATAGAATTTCTCGCCTCTTTAAAAGCCCCGTTTAAATTATCCGCTTTACCTGCAACCATAATAGCAAACCCTGCGTTTAAAATCGCAATATCTGTTTTAGGACCTTTTTTGCCGGTTATTATATCATATAAGATTTTTGAATTTTCGGCAACAGATAAAGATTTAAAGTGCTCTTCGCCGAATAATTCAAAACCGTATTCTTCCGGGTTAAACTCTAAATATTCCACTTCTCCTTTATCGTTTAATTTGTAAATATCCGTCACGGCGGACAGGCTTATTTCATCCATTCCGTCTCTGCCGTGAACTACGAATGCCCGATCGAGATTTAAAAGTTTTAAAGCTTCTATGACTTTTTTGGACAGGTCTGCCGAATATACCCCCATTATCTGTCTTTTTGCGCCGAATGGATTAGTAAGAGGGCCGAGTATATTAAAAATAGTTTTAAAGCCCAGTTCTTTTCTGACCGGAGCAGCATATTTCATTGCCGTATGAAATTTAGGTGCAAATAAAAAGCCTATATTTGCATACTCTATAGACTTAATTACCCGTTCCGCTTCCAAAGATATATTGACGCCGAGTTCTTTAAGGACATCCGCGCTCCCTGACTTAGATGAAACTGCATAATTGCCGTGCTTTGCAATCTTTACGCCTGCGCCTGCCGCAATAAACGCGGAACATGTCGATATGTTAAACGTATTTTTAGAATCTCCACCCGTTCCGCACGTATCCACCAAGCTTTTTTTATATTCTTCGCCGACGCACGCAGATGAAGATAGAGCGTTTTCTCTCATAGCGATAGCCGCTCCGGCAATTTCTTCAACGGTTTCGCCTTTTATTTTTAAAGAGGTTAATAATGACGCTATCTGCGCTTGCGTAAGCAAGCCTTGTAATATTGCGTTGAATATTTCGTAAGATTCTCCCCTGTCTAAAGAATAGCCCGCAGCCGCTCTCAGCAATATTTCTTTTATTAACTTTTCTTCCATAAAATTTTAATATATTATCTTTTTAAACAGATAAAAAATTATTTAATAAATGTTTTCCGTGAGATGTAAGAATTGATTCCGGATGAAATTGAACACCGAATACTTTATATCCTTTTAACTCAATTCCCATGATTTCGTTATCGTCTAAACTTACCGCGGTAACCTTTATAGCCTCGGGCACTTTTTCTTTATTAATTACAAGCGAGTGATACCTCGTAGCTTGAAAAGGGCTGGGTATTCCGCCGTATATTATCGAAGAATCGTGTTTAATGGCGGAAACTTTTCCGTGCATTATGTTTGCTGCGCGTATTATTTCGCCGCCGAATGCATACCCTATTGCCTGATGCCCCAAACATATTCCAAGTATCGGTATTTCTTTATAGAATTTTTTAATAACGTCAACCGTAATTCCGGCAGACTCAGGGTATTTAGGTCCTGGAGAAATAACTATTTTTTCCGGCTTCATCTTTGCGATATCGGAAACGTCTATTGCGTCGTTCCTGAATACGACGGTATCGTAGTTTAGTTCGCCTATATACTGCACTATATTGTACGTAAAAGAGTCGTAATTATCTATTATTAGTATCATTTGAATTTTTCAACCATATTTAACGCAGTTATTAAATGCCGCAATTTGTTTTCCGTCTCGGCAAACTCGTTTTCCGGCGTGGAATCGTACACTATACCGCCTGCCGCCTGTATATAAGCGGCATCTTTTTTAAAAAGGGCGGTTCTTATAGTTATGCAGAATTCCATCCTTTTGCATAAACCTTCTTCTAAAAAACCGAAATAACCTATGCCGCCTCCGTAAATTCCTCTTTTCGACTCTTCTAATTCGTTTATTATTTCCATTGCTCTAACTTTGGGAGCTCCAGTAAGAGTTCCGGCAGGATAAGCCGCTTTTATAAGGTCGAAGGCGTCCATCCCTTTTTTTATCTTTGAAACTACGCTTGTTACTATATGCTGAACATGGGAATACTTTTCTATATACATTAGATTGCCTATTTTTACAGAACCTTTTTCCGAAACCCTGCCTATATCGTTTCGGCTTAAGTCGACAAGCATTATGTGTTCGGCTCTTTCTTTAGGGTCTTTAAGGAGTTTTTCTGCGAAATATTCGTCTTCTTCAGGGTTTTCGCCTCTTTTTATAGTTCCCGCTATAGGACGGGTCTCTATAGCTTCTCCGTCCAATTTAACTAAATTTTCCGGTGATGATCCGGTAATAACGAAATCGTCTATTTTTAGGTAGAACATATAAGGCGAGGGATTTACGAGCCTTAGAGCTCTGTAAAAAAGGAAAGGCGCAGGGGGGTTTATTATTTTCTTTCTTCTTGAAATTTGTACCTGAAATATGTCTCCGCGAAGTATATACTCCTTTGCCGCTAAAACTTTATCTTTAAATTTTTCGTACTCTATTTCGTCGATAATTTCAAAATTTGATTCATAGTCGCCGGCAGATTCATTTTTTCCGGCATATCTTTTTTGTATTTTATCGGACAGGTAATTTAATCTTGAAAGAGCGGATTCGTATTCTTTTTTAAGAGTTTCAATATTTTTTGGGTCTTTAAAAATAAACGATATTATTTTTATAGACTGTTCTAATCCGTCATATACTATGACATCCTTCGGCAGCATGAAAAACAGGTCGTAAACGCCTGTAACGTCTTTTTTATCGGGAGGGAGTTTTTCTATAAGTCCGCTTATTTCATATCCTAAATAACCGAATAAGCCCCCTATAAAACCTTCTATTAGATTATTTTTATAAATATCGAATTTTAAAAGGATTGTTTTTATATAAGAAAAAATATCCTGTTTTATATCGTATAATTTTATATTTTCTGGATAGTTTAAATCTAAGCCGGTTAAATTATCCGTGCTCAGCACCCCATTATATAAACGAACGGTGAACGCAGGATTTAAGCAAATAAATGAATACCTTCCCCACCTTCCTACGCCTTCCGTACTTTCAAATAAAAAAGAATATTTTTCGTTTTTAAAAGACGAAAATATAGATACGGGAGTATCCATATCGCCGCTTATTTCTTTTATAATCGGAATTACGTTGTATGATTCCGGAGTTTTTAATATATCTTCGTAGCTTAATACCGGCTTAATAGACATAATATGATTATTATAGCATATTTTAATTCTTTAAAATTATTTGCCGGAAAACAAAATAGCCATACGATTTTATTTTGCGCCGATATTTAATCTTAAAGGATTATGACTGTTTATCGTCTTTTGAAATAAACTCTATTATGCCGAGAGGACTGGCATCCCCGGCTCTGTAACCGGTTTTTATTATTCTGACGTATCCTCCGGGCCTGTCGATAAATCTTGGACCAAGATCTTTAAAAAGTTTGGTCGTCGCTTTTTTGCTTCTTAATCTTGCAAAAGCCAATCTGCGTCTTGCGACGTTATCGGATTTTCCCAAAGTAATAAGTCTTTCTACGTAACTTCTTAATACTTTAGCTTTAGGCAGGGTAGTTTCGATTTTTTCGTATTCAATAAGAGAAGAAGCCATGTTTCTTAAAAGAGCCGCTCTGTGTGAAGAAGTCCTGTTTAATCTTGTTTTTATTTTTCCGTGGCGCATTTTAACCTCTATATATTTTTTTTATATATTTTATAATTATTTGTCTTTCTTTGCAATATTGGCAGGAATATCTACCTTCATGCCGAAACCCAAACCCATTGTGGACAAAACTTCTTTAATTTCGTTAAGAGATTTTCTTCCGAAATTTTTTGTCCTGAGCATTTCGCCTTCCGTTTTTTGCACAAGTTCGCCTATAGTTTTTATATTGGCATTTTTAAGACAGTTTGCGGATCTTACCGACAACTCAAGTTCTTCAACGGATTTCAAAAGATTTTCGTTTAAATTACTCTCATTTATCTTTTCGGACTCCGGCACTATTTTTCTTTCATGCGGCTGCTGATCTAACTCGCCGAATAAAGAAAAAACGGAAATCTGGTCCTGCAATATAGTTGCTGCCGACCTTAACGCATCTTCCGGAGTAATGTAGCCGTTCGTAAATATTTCCATTATAAGTTTATCGTAATCGGTAATTCCTCCGACCCTTGCATACGAAACGTCCATAGTAACTTTTTTAACCGGCGAAAAAGATACGTCTAAAGAAATAGTTCCTATAGGGGCTTCTTCGCGTGAATTTAATTCGCTAGGAACGTAGCCTCTGCCGCCGGAAACTAACATTTGAGCTTGAAAGCGTCCGCCTTTGGATATCGTTAATATTTTTTTATCGCCGTTGACTACCTGAACATTGTGCGGAGTTTTAATATCGGAGGCAAATACCTCTCCTTCTTTATCTACGTCGATATACACCGTTTCCGGCTCCTCGGAATCCATGTTGAAATCTATATCTTTTAAATTTAATATAATTTCGGTAACGTCTTCTACTACGCCTGGTACGGATGAAAATTCATGGGAAACTCCTTCTATCTTAATTTCAACTATTTTATAGCCTATAATAGAAGATAATAGTATTCTTCTTAACGAATTTCCGATGGTAGTTCCGAAACCTCTTTCTAATGGCTCTACAATCATTTTTCCGTAATAGTCCGTATATGTATCTTTGTCGAATTCTATTTTCTTTGGCTTAATAAGGGAAAGCCAATTTTTTTTCATAATTCCTCCAAAAAATTTATTTGTAGCTTATTTAGAATAAAGCTCTACTATAAGCTTTTCGTTCGCCGTAGATATAATTTCGTCTCTTAAAGGAATGCTTTTTAAATTACCGCTAAATTCTTCTGTAATAACTTCATAGTATTCCGGACGTGTTTTCCTCGCAGACGAATCGACTGAATTTTTTATAACGTCTAATTTTTTGCTGTTTTCCGAAACTGATATCTTTTCGCTCGGCTTAAGTATATATGACGGAATATTAACTTTTTTTCCGTTTACTAAAAAATGTCCGTGGGTAATCAAAAGTCTGGCCGACTTTCTAGAAACCGCAAAACCCATAGTATAAACGGCATTATCAAGCCTTCTTTCCAGTAATGAAAGAAGATTCTCGCCGGTAATCCCTTTCATTCTTTCGGCTGTTTTATATGTTTTTTTGAATTGTTTTTCCATAAGGCCGTATGTTCTTTTCAATTTCTGCTTTTCTCTTAACTGCTCTCCGTATTCCGATAATTTTCTTCTAATGCCCTTATGTTCGCCCGGTGCATATTCTCTTTTGTCGTACGCACATTTATCCGAAAAGCATCTGTCGCCTTTTAAAAAAAGTTTACCGCCTTCCCTCCTGCATAATTTACAAACAGGTCCGTTGTATTTAGCCAATTTTCACCTCTTAATTTCAATATTACTTTATTTTTTATATTATAAAATTTAAACCCTTCTTCTTTTTGGAGGTCTGCAACCGTTGTGGGGTATCGGCGTAACATCTTTAATAAGGGTAATATTAAATCCGGAGCTTTGAAGCGCCCTTAATGCAGATTCTCTGCCGCCGCCAGGCCCTTTAATATAAACTTCGATATTAGATACGCCGTAATCGGCTACTTTTTTAGCGGCTTGTTCGGCTGCGACCTGTCCTGCATACGGCGTGCTTTTTCTTGAACCCTTAAACCCGCTCGTTCCCGAACTAGCCCATGCAAGAACGTTTCCGCTCAAATCGGTAATACTAACTATAGTATTATTAAAAGTAGATTTTATATGGGCTACGGCATTTTGAATATTTTTTTTCTCTTTTCTTTTTTTTGGTGCGTTTTTCTTTATATTAGCCATTGATACCTCATTTTATTAATTTATCTTTTAATTAATTATTTTGCCTTAGCCGATGCTATAGTTGACTTTCTCGGGCCTTTTCTAGTTCTGGCATTAGTTTTTGTTCTTTGTCCTCTTACCGGCAAGCCTTTTTTATGCCTTAATCCTCTGTATGAACTAATATCTATCAGTCTCTTTATATTCATCTGCACTTCTCTTCTCAAGTCGCCTTCAACCTTATGCTCCCCTTCTATAGACTGCCTGATGTCGTTTACCTGATCATCCGATAAATCCTTGACTTTAGTATCGACGGAAACTCCGGCTTTATTTAAAATTTTGACGGATAAAGCGCGCCCTATTCCGTAAATATAAGTAAGCGCAATTTCTATCCTTTTATTTTTCGGTAAATCTATTCCTGAAATTCTTGCCATAATTTTTTACTCCTCACGTTTATATCTAAATCTTTTTTATTATAATTAGTTATTAACCTTGGCGCTGTTTATGCTTAGGGTTTTCGCATATAATCCTGATAACTCCCTTTCTTTTAATAACTTTGCATTTATCGCAAATTTTTTTAACCGACGACCTTACTTTCACTTGTAAACTCCTTTTTAATTTATTTATTACTTTCCTCTAAAAATAATTCTTCCTCTCGTTAAATCGTAAGGCGAGAGCTGAACAGTTACTTTATCGCCTGCCAATATCTTTATATAATGCATCCGCATTTTTCCGGATATGTGCGCCAGCACTTTATAGCCGTTCTCCAATTCAACCCTGAACATGGCATTGGGCAGCGGCTCTACTACGGTTCCTTCTACTTCTATTAAATCTTCTTTATTAGACATAAATTCCTTATGTAAGTATTTGAGGACCCTCTTTTGTAACTGCGACTGTATGCTCGAAATGAGCGGACAATTTCCTGTCTTTAGTAGTTACAGTCCATTTATTCTGCTTTATCTTAACCTTATACGAAGACTCGTTAATCATAGGTTCTATCGCTATAACCAATCCTTCGTTAATCAAAACGTCGTTCGATTCTATATAATAATTCGGAACCTGAGGGTCTTCGTGAAGTTTAAAACCTACGCCGTGTCCGACGAAGTCCCTTACTACCGAAAATTTATTCGTAACCGCATATTCTTCGACGGCTTTTGATATATCGTTTATTCTGTTGCCTATTACCGCCTTAGTTATGCCCATGTTTAAAGCCTCCTTTGTAACTTCAATCAGCTTTAATGCGTTATCGCTTATCTTTCCTACCGGCACGGTAATAGCGGCATCTGCATAATATCCGTTACAATAAATGCCGAAATCTAAACTGACTATATCGCCCTCTTTAAGCCTTCTCTGCGATGGAAACCCGTGTACAACTTCTTCGTTTACGGATACGCAAACCGAATAAGGAAATCCGCCGTAGCCCTTAAATGCGGGTGTTGCATTTAGCGACAATGCAATATACTCGGCTGCTGTATCGTATTCAATTGTTCTTATGCCGGGTTTAGTTATTTCTGCCAGCTCGTTTAATACTTTTCTTACAATTTGTCCTGATTTTTTTATACCCTCTATGTCCGTCTTATTTTTTAAACTGATCATTTATAATGTTAAATCAGTGAAAGAATTTCGGTTTCCACCTCTTTCGGCGATTTCTCTCCGTTTACTCTTATTACTTTGCCTAATTTTTCAAAATGTTCTACAAGAGGATGCGTTACCTTATGATAAGTAGCTAATCTGTTTTTGATGACTTCCGGTTTGTCATCGTCTCTTGTTATTAATGCTACGCCGCAATCGTCGCAAGTTTCGTCGTTCTTGGGCTTATTATATTTCATATGATATACTTTTTTACATTTCGGACATACTCTTCTGTTTGTCAGCCTGTCCAAAATAGCTTCGTCTTTAACGTCTATATAAACTACTTTATCGACTTCAAGATTAAATTCTTTTAGCATCTCATCCAGTAATACGTTCTGAGATAGATCTCTCGGAAATCCGTCAAACAAAAAACCATTTTTGTTTAAATTCTGCTGGATATTCGTCTTTATTATTTTAGCGACTAATTCGATGGGAACAAATTCTCCTTTATCCATATATGATTTGGCTATTTGTCCGAGTTCGGTCTTTTTTTCGACGTTTTCCCTTAATAAATCTCCCGTAGATATGAGTACGAAATCTTTTGTGACGGCAATATTTTTAGCCTGGGTGCCTTTTCCGGCTCCAGGAGGTCCTATAAGAATAAAGATTTTGCTTTTCATTTTTCTTGCCCCTTTTTATATTTATATTATAGTTATTTTTTTGACGCTTTTTTTAACAAACTGTCGTAATTTCTATATAACAGATGCGACTGAATCTGTACGATAGTATCCATCGCGACTACTACGACGATTAGCAGTCCGGTGCCGCCGAAATAAAACGGAACGTGAAACTTGTTAATCAGTATAGTCGGTATTAGACATATCAGCGAAACGTATATTGCGCCGATAAAAGTAACTCTGTTTAATATTTTGTCTATAAAAGATGCCGTAGATTTTCCCGGTTTTATTCCCGGCACATTGCCGCCGTATTTGCGCAAATCGTCAGCGACATCGTCAACTTTAAAAGTTATCGCAGTATAAAAATAACAGAAGAAAAAGATTAAAATAACAAAAAAAACATTGTATACCAATCCGTTAGGATTAAGATATTCGGATATTTTTTCAAAAAACGGAATTTTAATAAAATTTGCAATCGTTGCGGGAAATAAAAGTATCGACATAGCAAATATAGGCGGTATAACTCCGGGTGTATTTATTTTTAAAGGAAGATAGCTTGTCTGTCCGGAATACAGTTTTCTTCCTACCATTTTTTTTGCGTACTGTATGGGAATTCTCCTCTGGGCAGACTCTACGAATACTATAAAACCGATAACTAATATCATAAATGCTGCAATCAATATAAGCAGCATTATGTTTATTTCACCGGTCTGAACGAATTTTATCGTATTCATAAACGCTCCGGGGATAGCCGCTACGATGCCGGCAAATATTATAAGGGATATTCCGTTGCCGATGCCGTGTTCCGATATTTCTTCTCCAATCCACATAACAAAAACTGTTCCTGCCGTTAGAGAAATAACCGATATAATAAGAAAACTTATGCCCGGATGCATAACTACGCGCATACCGTCGGGACTTCTCATTGCCATAATCCCGTAGCTTATACCTATAGACTGAAATAAAGAAAGTAAAACAGTGCCGTATCTTGTGTATTGCATGAATTTTTTTCTTCCGGCTTCGCCTTCTTTTTGGAGTCTGTCAAGCGAGGGAACCACCATCGGGAGCATCTGGAAAATAATCGAGGAACTGATATATGGCATAATGCCGAGCGAAAATATAGAAAAACGGGCTAAAGCTCCGCCCGTAAACATATTAAAAAGTCCGAACAAATTACTGTTTGTTGCGTTAAAAAACTGGGACAAAGCAATTGGATTTACGCCGGGTGTAGTAATATGCACTCCCACCCTGAAAACTATAAACATTAAAAGAGTATATAGTATTCTGTTTCGTAATTCCGGTATTTTCCCGATATTTTCGTAACTCTGTGCCATTTATTATATTATCCTTACGCTTCCGCCGAGCGATTCAATTTTTTCTTTAGCGCTTTTTGATATTTTATTGCACACTATATTTATTTTTCTGTTAATCTCTCCTGCTCCCAGCATTTTAAATTTGCTCTCGTTTTTCTTAAGAATTCCGTTTTCTTTTAAAGTATCTATGGTAATATCGTCGGTTTTTATATTTTCGATAGCAGAAAAGTTAATTACCGCATAGTTTTCTTTCAGCGGATTGTTAAAGCCTCTTTTAGGTACTCTCCTGCTGTACGGCATTTGTCCGCCTTCAAAACCCGGCCTTACTCCTCCGCCCGCTCTTGCATTCTGACCTTTGTTTCCTTTGCCCGATGTTTGTCCGTGTCCGGAACCTGCACCTCTTCCGAGCCTTTTGACTTTTTTATTATTATGTCTGCCGAATTCGCTTAAACTGATCATTATAGTGTATTCCTCTTAATGTAAATATTATTGTTTGTTTCTTCTCTTGTTTAGTTCGCCTTTGTAAAAAAAAGATGATATGCATTTTAAAGTAGCGTTCGCAACGTTATGCGGATTAGAAGATCCTATGGATTTTGCGTAAACGTTTTTAACTCCGGAAAGTTCAAAAATAGCCCTCATTGCTCCGCCTGCTATAATTCCCGTACCCTCAGGCGCCGGTTTCATAAATACGTAACCCGCTCCGCTTTTTCCGTATTGCTCGTGAGGTATGGAATTTTTATGTACCTTAACGCGGATAAGATTTTTTTTTGCCTGTTCGGTTCCTTTTCTAATAGCTTCCGGCACTTCCTTTGCCTTGCCCAGTCCTATCCCGACATAGTTTGCATCTGGATCTCCTGCAACCACTAAAGCCGAAAAACCAAACCTTCTTCCGCCTTTAACAACCTTGGCTACTCTTGAAATATGAATGACTTTGTCTTTAATATTTAAATCTTCAGCGTTTAACCTATCCAAATTATCCTCCAATTTTCATATATCTAAAATTTTAAACCGCTTTCTCTTGCAGCGTCGGCTAAGGCTTTGACTCTGCCGTGATAAATATATCCGTTTCTGTCGAATGCAACTTCCGTTATTGACTTTTGCAGGCACAATTCCGCAATTTCCTTCCCGACTGCTTTGGCAGTTTCTACGTTTCCTTTGTGGCCTTTAATTTTGCCTTTAACGGCGGCATTGAGTGATGAAACTTGCGCAAGAACTTTATTGTCGAATGAAAAAACCTGAGCATAAATGTTATTTAAACTTTTAAAAATACACAAACGCGGTTTGGTGTTGTTTTTCATTACCGTTTTAATATGCGCTTTTCTGCGAATTCTTTTTTCAATCTTATCTTTCATGTTTTATTCCTTATTTTCTATTCTGTTTTTTATATTATTTTCCGGAAGCCTTTCCTACTTTCCGCTTAATAACTTCATCCGAATATTTAATTCCTTTACCTTTATACGGTTCGGGTTTTTTAAGCTCCCTGATTCTTGCAGCGACAAGACCGACAAGCTCTTTATCGAATCCGCTTATTTTCAGCAAAGTATTTTTTTCTACAGCGATTTTTATACCGTCGGGTATTTCAAAATTTACCTGATGCGAAAAACCTAGATTTAAAACTAAAATATTATTTTTTACTTCAGCCCTGAAACCTACTCCTATGATTTCCAAATCCTTTACAAACCCTTTAACAACCCCTATAACAGAATTAGCGATTATAGTTCTGGTTAATCCGCTGAATTTTTCGAATTCGGGATTATCGTTTTTTAATTTAACCGAAACGGCTGAATCGGTCATTTCTAATACTATCCCTTCAGGTATTCTTTTAGAAACTTTTCCTAGAGGGCCGGATGAAGTAAATAATCCGTCCTTAAGCTCGATTTTAACTTCTTTTGGAACTTCGATAATTTTCTTTCCTATTCTTGACATTTTATTATTCCTATTACCTTTTAGTTTAGTATAGTTTAAATCTATACCCGTTATTAATCCGATTTACATCCTGCCCGTGTTATTATACTATTTATATTAAAAAACTTTCAATAAGGAAAGTCCGCCGATATTTTTTTCTTTGCACTCTGCATCCGATAATATTCCTGCAGATGTGGAAAAAACTTCTATACCCAGTCCGTTTTTATATGACCTTATATCTTTAACTTTTTTATAAAATCTTATGCCCGGAGTGCTCGTCGTTTTAATATCTATAATAGTCGGTTTTTTGCTTTCAAAATATGCTAATTTTACTTTTATGGACTTTAAAGACACAGACTCGGTATTTTCTAACGAATAATCTTCAATGAATCCTTTATTCTTTAAAATTTCGCATAAATTTTCTTTTAATCCGGAATAAGGAATGGTTACGTTTTCCTTTCCTGCCTTATAAGCGTTTTTAATTCTTACTACCATATCTGACACTGGGTAATTCATTTATTTTTCCTCTCGCAAATATTTATAAATATTATTATTTTTATTACCAGCTGGATTTAGTGACTCCCGGAATTAATCCTTTGCTTGAATTTGTCCTGAAACAGATTCTGCACATATCGAATTTTCTGTAATATCCTCTCGGCCTACCGCAAATAGGACATCTGTTATGCGCTCTTACTTTAAATTTTGGCGCTCTCTGCGCTTTCACTATCATCGATTTTTTAGCCATTTATTGTCTCCTAATTTCTAAAAGGAAAGTTAAAGCTTTTTAAAAGTTTATATCCGTCATCGTTATTTTCTGCGGACGTAACAATAGTTATATTCATACCTTTAATTTTTTCTATAAGTTCATAGCTGATTTCAGGAAATATAACCTGCTCTTTTACCCCGAGGGTATAATTGCCGCGGCCGTCAAAGGCTTTTTTCGATAACCCCTTAAAATCTCTTACCCTTGGAAGCGATATATTTATAAGTTTGTCAAAAAAATCATACATCTTGTCGCTTCTTAGCGTTACAAAACAGCCGATTTCCTGATTCTCTTTTAATTTGAACGCCGCAATAGATTTTTTGGCTTTCGATACTACGGGCTTTTGTCCTGCAATCTTTGTTAACTCGTTTAAAGACTGCTCGATAATTTTTGAGTTTGAAGTCGCCTCGCCAAGTCCCATATTTATCACAATTTTAACCAGCTTGGGTATCTGATTTATGTTTTTATAGCCGGTTTCTTTAACCAGATTCGGAACTACCGAGTTTTTGTAAAATTCTTTATATCTTGATGACAATTTTTAATCCTCCAAAATTATATTTCGGATCCGCATTTCTTACAAATCCTTGCTTTTTTCCCTTTATCGTCTATATTTACGGAAAACCTGACGGCTTTTTTACATTTTGGGCAGTATAACTGAACGTTGGACATATTGACGGGAGCTTCTTTATCTACGATTCCTCCCGGTTCCTGTGCACTTCTCGGCTTTATATGCCTTTTAATCATATTAATCTTTTCAATATAAACCCTGTTTTTTTCAGAATCTATACGAATTATTTTACCTGTTTTTCCTTTTTCCTTGCCGGCGGTAACCGTTACGTTATCGTTCTTTTTTAGTTTAATAGTCATATTATAGGACCTCTGGGGCTAAAGATATAATTCTCATAAATTTTTTTGCTCTTAATTCGCGTGCTACCGGACCAAAAATACGCGTACCGATAGGTTCATTCTGGTTATTTATTAACACTGCGGAGTTATTGTCGAACCTTATATAGCTTCCGTCCGGACGTTTTACTTCTTTTACCGTCCTTACTATAACAGCCTTAGAAACGTCTCCTTTTTTTACTTTTGAATTTGGAATTGCCTCTTTGACGGAAACTACTATTATATCGCCTATCTCGGCGTATTTTCTTTTGGATCCGCCAAGAACCTTTATGCACATTAATTTTTTAGCGCCGGAGTTATCTGCCGATTTTAATACCGTCTGCATCTGAATCATTGTTATTGCCTCGTAATTAAATTGTAATTATAAAATTGCAGTTTTATATAACTTTTTTAAGATTCCATCTTTTATCTTTTGAAAGCGGCCTTGTTTCTTCAAATAATACCTTATCGCCTTCATGCGAAACATTGTTTTCGTCGTGAATTTTAAATTTTTTAATTTTTTTTACGTATTTTTTATATACCGGATGTTTTACTATGTCCGAAACTATTACAACTCTCGTTTTATCCATTTTATCCGATGAAACTATGCCCGTTAACGTTTTTTTCATGTTTATATCTCCTGCTTCCTTTCGTTAAAAATAGTTTTTATTCTGGCAATCGATTTTCTGACCGCTTTTGTTCTTTTCGGATTTTCTAAAGCTCCTAACGACTTTTGGACTGCAAGATTGAATATTTCTTTTCTTAAGTCGGACTCTTTTACCTTAAGTTCATCGTCTTTCATAGCTTTTAATTCTTTGAATTTCATAATATGTTAAAATTCTCCTCTTTCTATAAATATAGTTTTAAGCGGCAGCTTATGAGATGCAAGCCTGAGAGCTTCTTGCGCTACTTCTTTAGGAATACCTTCCATCTCGTAGAGTACCAAACCCGGCCTTGCTACGCAGACCCATTCTTCAACCGAGCCTTTACCTTTTCCCATTCTGGTTTCTGCCGGTTTTTTCGTAATAGGTTTATCAGGGAATATTCTTATCCACACCTTCCCGCCTCTTTTCACAAACCTCGTCATTGCAATTCTTGCGGCTTCTATCTGCCTTGCGGTAATATATCCGCATTCGGTAACTTTTAAGCCGTAATCTCCGAAAGCTAATGAATTTCCTCTGGTAGCCTTGCCTTTCATTCTACCCTTCATCTGCTTCCTGTATTTTGTTTTAGCAGGCATTAACATAATCTAATCACCTTTTATTGTTATTATAATACGTCTCTTTTATAAATCCAAACTTTTATACCTATTTTGCCGTATGTAGTATTGGCTTCGCATGTGCCGTAATCTATATCCGCTCTTAAAGTATGCAGCGGTACTCTTCCTTCTCTGTACCATTCCGTTCTAGCTATTTCAGCTCCGGCAAGCCTTCCGCCGCACGTAATCTTTATTCCCTTTGCTCCGCTTTTCAATGCCATAGTTACGCTCTTTTTCATGGCTCTTTTAAATGCAACCCTTTTTTCAAGCTGAGAGGCTATGCTTTCGGCGACTAAAATTGAATCTAATTCCGGTTTTTTTACCTCGATAACGTTAATTTCGATATCTTTAGCTTTAATTTTACTTATATCTGCAATCTCTTTTTTTATGGCGTCAAATTCTGAGGAACCTTTTTTTCCGTATATAATACCCGGTCTGGCCGCAAATACGTCTATAAATAGTTTTTCGGCTTTCCTTCCTATATTTATTTTAGATATACCTGCCGAATACAATTTTTTCTTTAAAAAATCTCTCGTTTTTAAATCGGCATGCAAAAATTTTGCATAATTTCTGTCGCTGTACCATCCAGAATCCCACGTTTTATTGATGCCTATCCTGAGTCCTATCGGATTAACTTTCTGCCCCAAAATCTACCTCCGTTTTAAATTTCTTCTAGAACAATTTTTATATTGCTCATACGTTTTTTAACGGTTGCGCCGCGTCCCATTGCCTTAGGCATCAACCTTTTTAAAGATAACGACATATCCACGTTAATTTTAGATACTATTAAATTATCTATATCTACCCTTCCCGTCGTTGAAGCATTAGCTATGGCGGAATTTAAAAGTTTCAATACCGGGTTGGCGGATTTCTTTTTGGTAAATTTAAGAACGTTAATAGCATCGTAAACTTTTTTTCCTCTTATCAAATCCACTACTAATCTTGCTTTCTGTGGAGACACTTTAATATATTTTGCCTCTGCTTTAAACTGCATTTTCTACCCCTTATATTTTTGTTTTTATGGTCTATTTAGAACCGCCGCCGGTTTTCACTTTAGCCTTCCTATCGCCGGAATGCATGGTAAAAGTCCTTGTAGCGCTGAACTCGCCTAGTTTATGCCCTACCATATTCTCGCTTACAAAAACCGGAATAAATTTTTTTCCGTTATGAACCGCAAATGTAAAACCAACCATGGAAGGTATTATGGTAGATCTTCTTGACCATGTTTTAATTATTTTTTTGTCGTTTGAGTCAAATGCTTTTTCTACTTTTTCTAAAAGCGATTTATCGGAAAACGGACCCTTTTTAATAGACCTTGCCAACTTTCATTCTCCTTTATTAATTTAGATGCATATTTTCAAAATATGCTCTTGATAAATTATTTTTATTGCTAAATTTATTTACCTTTTCTTCTTGAAATTATATATTTAGCCGTTGATTTATTTTTTCTGGTTTTATAACCTTTAGTCGGGACGCCCCAAGGTGTGACAGGATGACGTCCGCCCGATGTTTTTCCTTCACCGCCGCCATGAGGATGGTCGATAGGATTCATAGCTACGCCTCTAACTGAAGGCCTTATACCAAGCCATCTTGATCTGCCGGCTTTACCTATGCTTATATTTTCGTGATCTATATTTCCAATCTGTCCTATAGTTGCACAACATTTTTCGGGAACAATCCTGAATTCGCCTGACGGCATTTTGAGCTGCGCGTAGCCGGCATCTCTTCCAAGCAGTTCGGCATATGCACCTGCGCTTCTTACAAGTTTTCCGCCGTTATTCGGTTTCATTTCAATGTTGTGAATCATTGTTCCAACCGGTATATTATAAAGAGGTATGCAATTCCCGGGCTGTATATCAGCCTTCTCCGATGATATTACGGTGTCTCCTTTTTTTAAACCGGCAGGACACAGAATATATCTTTTTTCTCCGTCGATATAGCTAAGAAGGGCAATCCTTGCAGACCTGTTAGGATCGTATTCTATTTCAATAACTTTTGCCGGAACTTCTCTTTTATCTCTTTTAAAGTCTATAATTCTATATCTTCTTTTGTGTCCTCCGCCCTGATGTCTCGTGGTAATTCTTCCGAAATTATTTCTTCCTGCATTTTTTTTATATTTAGCAAGAAGACTCTTTTCCGGAAAATCCCTGGTAATTTCAGAAAAATCGGATACGCTTTGAAATCTTCTGGCGCTTGAAGTAGGCTTGTATTTTTTTATTGGCATATTATTCTCCGAATTAAACTTCTAATGCAGATATTCTCTGCCCTTCTTTAAGTTTTATATAGGCTTTCTTAGTATTGGGAAGTTTTCCGTTATACTTTCCTACTCTGCGAAACTTTCCTCTAGTAATTACGGTATTAACGTCTTCTACCTTTACATTAAAATATTTTTCTATTGCATCTTTTATATCTTTTTTATTTGCGGATTTATTCACGTTAAAGACAAAAGTATTATTTAATTCTCTAAACTTTAAGCTTTTTTCCGATTGAACCGCTTTTTCAACGACTAAACTTAATTCTTTCATATTGAAAGGTTCCTCTCTAATTCCTCGTTTGCTTTAAGGGTGATTATGATTTTTTCGTATTTTAAAAGGTCTATAATATTTAGCAAATTTACTAATACAGCCTTATAGTTCATAAGATTTCTCGTAGATTTAATAATTTTAGAGTCGTTATTCGAAGTAGGCAGTACAAGCAATCCTTTTTTTACGCCGAGATTATTAAAAATATTTACCATCTCTTTAGTTTTTATCTCCGGCAAATCAAAATCTTCAATAAATACTATTTTATCTTCTTTTAAAAGATGCGATAAAGCTGATTTTATAGCCGCCTTTCTTGCTTTTTTCGGCATATCTTTTTTATAATTTACTTCATTTGTCGGTCCGAAAACAGTTCCGCCGCCTTTCCATATAGGCGATCTGGTAGAACCTGCTCTCGCTCTTCCTGTTCCTTTTTGCTTCCACGGCTTAATGCCGCCGCCTGAAACTATTTTCCTGTTTTTTGTTGAAGCTAAACCGAGTCTTTTATTTGCTAAAGTCAACAAAACAAACTCTTTTATTAAAGGCTCTTTAACCGGATACAAGTAAACTGATTCGTTTAAGTCTAAATTACCTGCCGGTTTATTGCTTGTATTTACGACACTTGCGCTTTGACCCATTATAATAAACCCCTTTTTCTCACTTATTTAATTTTCTGCCTGACTTATCAGCCGCGTATATATATATAATGTTATTGTTTGCACCTGGAACCGCGCCTTTAACATACATAAGATTTTGTTCGCCGTCTATCTTAACTAATTTTAAATTCAAAACAGTATTTTTTGCCATACCCATATGTCCAGGCATTCTCAATCCTTTAAATACCTTCGACGGATACGAAGACTGTCCTATAGAACCCGGAGCTCTGTGAAACATAGAACCGTGTGTATCTTTTCCGCCGGCGAAACCCCATCTTTTTACAACGCCCTGATAACCTTTGCCTTTAGAAATGCCTGTAATAGATACGCTGTTTACGTCGTTAAACACGGATATATCGATAGTATCGCCTATTTTAATTTCATCAATTTCAGAACCCCTGAATTCTTTAAGTACTTTAAGAGGGGTTAAATTATTTTTAGTAAATTTACCGAGAACCGGCTTGTTTAACCTAAACGATTTTGCTTCACCGTAACCTAACTGCAAAGCGTCATAACCGTCCGTCTGCTTATTTTTTTTTTCGACCACCGTGCATGGACCGGCTTCTATTACCGTTACCGGAACTATCATGCCGTCCTGGTCGAATATCTGGGTCATTCCTATTTTTTTTCCAATTATCGCTTTTATCATTTTATAATACTCCAAGATTCAATTATATCTGCTTAATATCGACGTCAATTCCCGACGATAAATCTAATTTCATTAATGCATCGATCGTCGCTTGATTCGGTTCGAGCAGATCTATAATTCTTTTATGCGTCCTCATTTCGAATTCTTCCCTTGATTTTTTATCAACGTGAGGCGACCTAAGAACGCAGTATTTATTAATTTTTGTCGGCAGAGGTATTGGTCCGCTGATTTTAGAACCTGTTTGTTTAGCGGTTTCCACTATTTCCGAAACGGATTGATCAAGTAAACGATGATCGTATGCTTTAAGCCTTATTCTTATTTTTTGAATTTCCATGTTAATCTTATATTTCCTCTTTATTTGTTATATTTCCAGATTACTGTATCCGTTACTTTATTCGATAACCTCTGTTATAACGCCTGCGCCTACGGTATGTCCGCCTTCCCTGATTGCAAACCTCAATTCTTTTTCGGCGGCTATAGGAGTGATAAGCTCTACGGTCATTGCGACGTTATCGCCCGGCATAACCATTTCGATGCCTTCCGGCAGCGTGCAGACTCCGGTAACGTCGGTAGTTCTAAAATAGAACTGAGGACGGTATCCGTTAAAGAAGGGGGTATGGCGTCCGCCTTCTTCTTTGGTCAGTATGTATGCTTCGACTTTAAATTTTTTATGGGGAGTAATAGAACCGGGTTTGGCTAAAACCATACCTCTTTCTATTTCTTCTCTTTTTTTGCCTCTTAAAAGAACTCCGATATTATCTCCGGCCTGACCTTCGTCAAGAAGTTTTCTGAACATTTCTACGCCGGTTACGACCGTCTTTGAAGTCGGAAGTATTCCTACGAGCTCTACTTCTTCTCCGACTTTTACTATGCCTCTTTCTACCCTGCCTGTTGCGACAGTTCCTCTTCCTGAAATAGAAAATACGTCTTCTACGGGCATAAGGAAAGGTTTATCTATATCTCTTTTAGGGACGGGAATGTATTCATCTACCGCATCCATAAGATCTACTATTTTCTGAGTCCATTCGTTATCGCCTTCAGACTCTAAAGCTTTAAGAGCGGAGCCTTTTATAACGGGAACGCTGTCTCCGGGAAAATTATAGGAGGTTAAAAGCTCTCTTACTTCAAGTTCGACAAGCTCAAGAAGTTCGGGATCGTCAACCATATCGACTTTGTTTAAAAATACTACTATGTAGGGAACGCCTACCTGACGGGCTAAAAGAATATGTTCGCGGGTCTGGGGCATGGGGCCGTCGGCAGCTGAAACGACTAATATTGCTCCGTCCATCTGTGCGGCTCCGGTTATCATATTCTTAACATAGTCGGCATGACCCGGGCAGTCCACGTGCGCATAGTGCCTTTTATCGGTTGAGTATTCTACGTGGGAAGTAGCGATAGTAATACCTCTTTCTTTTTCTTCCGGCGCATTGTCTATCTGGTCGTATGATTTAAATGTAGCCTGTCCTTTTTTTGCAAGAACTTTTGTGATAGCGGCAGTTAAAGTAGTTTTGCCGTGGTCAACGTGACCTATGGTTCCTATGTTGACGTGAGGCTTTGATCTGTCGAATTTCTCTTTGGACATTTAGTTCTCCTCCTAAACTATTTACCTTGTGATTTAGCAATGATTTCTTCCGATATAACCTTCGGAACTTGTTCGTATTTTAAAAATTCCATGGTATAATTTGCCCTGCCCTGCGTTTTAGATCTTAAATCTGTAGAATAGCCGAACATTTGAGCAAGAGGAACTTCTGCATTTATGACCTGAATTCCTGCTCTTGCTTCAAGATTTAATATTTTGCCCCTTCTTGAATTTAAATCTCCTATAACGTCTCCCATAAACTCTTCCGGCACTAAAACTTCTACCTTCATAATAGGTTCAAGAAGTGCTGGGTTTGCTTTTTTTGCACCGTCTTTAAAGGCCATAGATGCTGCAATTTTAAAAGCCATTTCGGATGAATCGACGTCATGGAATGATCCGTCGAAAACTGCAACTTTTACGTCGACTACGGGATAACCTGCAAGTACTCCGGTGGTTAATGCTTCCTGTACGCCTTTATTAATTGCAGGTATATACTCGGCAGGAATAACACCGCCTTTAATTTTATTTTCAAATTCATATCCTGCACCTTTTCCAAGCGGTTCAATTTCAAGCCAAACATGACCGTATTGGCCTCTGCCTCCCGATTGGCGTATAAACTTACCTTCCGATTCTACTTTTTTATTTATTGTTTCTTTATAGGCAACTTGAGGTTTGCCTACATTTGCATCGACTTTAAATTCGCGCGTCAACCTGTCAACAATGATTTCGAGATGAAGTTCTCCCATTCCCGAAATTATTGTTTGTCCTGTTTCCAAGTCTGTTTTAACTTTAAATGAAGGATCTTCGATCGTAAGTTTCTGAAGCGACAGACCGAGCTTTTCCTGATCCGCTTTAGTTTTTGGCTCTATTGCTACAGAGATAACAGGATCCGGAAATTCCATGGATTCAAGAACTATTATGCTGGATTCATCACAAAGCGTATCGCCTGTGGTCGTACTGCGCAATCCGACTGCAGCTGCAATATCTCCGGCATGGACCTCTTTTATTTCTTCTTTTTTATTTGCATGCATTTTTAAGAGCCTTCCGATTCTCTCTTTTGAATCTTTAACGGAATTATATACGTAAGAACCTGATGTAAGAATTCCGGAATATACTCTTATATATGTTAATTGGCCGGTATAAGGATCGGAGGCAATTTTAAAAGCTAATGCCGAAAACGGCTCGTCATCCGAAGGGCGCCTTATTTCTTCTTTTTCTGTTTTAGGATTTATTCCCGTCATCGGCGGAACGTCAAGCGGTGAAGGCAGATAATCTACTACTGCGTCGAGCAAAGGCTGAACTCCTTTATTTTTAAAAGCAGAACCGCAAAAAACCGGCACTACTTTAAATTCTAATGAACCTTGTCTTATAGCTTTTTTTGCCGTATCGACGTCAATTTCTTCGCCTGCAAGATATTTTTCCATTAACGAATCGTTAAAGTCGCAGGCTTTTTCAATAAATTCGTCATGATATTTTTTCGATTCTTCTTTATATTCTTCAGGTATTTCGATTATGTCGTATTCGGCGCCTAAGGTTTCGTCTTTATAGAGATAAGCTTTCATTTTTGCGATATCTATAATACCTTTAAAATTTTCTTCCAATCCCATAGGAATCTGCATAACTACGGGAACTGCATTAAGCCTTGTTCTAATCATATCTACGCATCTAAAAAAATTGGCTCCGGTTCTGTCCATTTTATTTACAAAGCATATCCTCGGAACTTTATATTTATCGGCTTGCCTCCAGACGGTTTCCGACTGAGGTTCAACGCCGGCGACACCGTCAAAAACCGCTACCGCTCCGTCTAAAACTCTAAGCGACCTTTCTACTTCGATAGTAAAATCGACGTGTCCCGGGGTATCTATAATGTTAATTCTGTAATTTTTCCAGAAACAGGTAGTGGCGGCAGACGTAATAGTTATTCCTCTTTCCTGCTCCTGCTCCATCCAGTCCATAGTAGCGGTTCCTTCATGGACCTCTCCTATCTTGTAATTAACGCCGGTATAATAAAGTATTCTTTCGGTAGTCGTTGTTTTTCCGGCGTCTATATGTGCCATTATACCGATATTTCTTGTTTTATCAAGCGAAATTTTATCTGCCATTTATTTTAACCCCTTACCATTTGAAATGGGCAAAAGCTTTGTTTGCTTCGGCCATTTTGAAAGTGTCTTCTTTCTTTTTAATAGAACTGCCTCTGTTATTTGCCGCATCAAGTAATTCAAGGGCAAGATTTTCTTCCATTGATTTTTCGCTTCTCATTCTTGCGTAGCCGATTATCCATCTGATAGCCAGATATAATCTTCTGTCTGGTCTGACCTCGACGGGGACCTGATAGTTTGAACCGCCAATTCTTCTGGCCTTTACCTCTAAAACCGGCTTAACGTTTTCGATAGCCTGCTTAAAAATTTTAAAACCGTCGTCTTTGGTTTTTTCCGAAATTATGTCGAGCGATTTATAGAAAATTTTTTCGCTGATACTTTTCTTTCCGTCGTACATCAGCTTATTTAAAAACTTTTGAACTACTTTATCGTTAAATTTAGGATCGCCTTCAACTACCCTTTTAACTGCTCTTTTTCTACGAGACAATTTTTCACTCCTTCGCTAAAACGCTGTTTTCTTTTTATTATTTATTTAGCTCTTTTAGTTCCGTATTTAGACCTGCTCTGTTTTCTGCCGTTAACTCCGACGCAGTCGAGAGCTCCTCTGATTATATGATACCTGACGCCGGGTAAATCTTTTACCCTTCCGCCCCTTATTAAAACAACCGAATGTTCCTGTAAATTATGTCCTTCGCCGGGAATATAAGTAGTAACTTCCATACCGTTAGTCAGCTTTACTCTTGCGACTTTTCTTAACGCCGAATTTGGTTTTTTAGGCGTCGTGGTATATACCCTTACGCATACTCCTCTTTTCTGAGGCGAACCTTTCAAAGCCGGTGAAGATGTTTTTTTTACCGATTTTTTTCTTGCATTCCTTATTAACTGATTTATCGTCGGCACTTTTACTCCTTTACTTTGTTATTATGAAAGAACGATGATTTTCTTTCGTCCTTGTCAATTTATTATTTATTAACAGTGGAATTATTGATTTTAATACTTAATAAATTTTTTGTCAATATGTTTTTTACTTTTTTTTTACGGGGACAGAATTTAATTCTGTCCCCGTCACAACTTTATACAACCTCAACATCGATAGATGAATATTTTTCAAATCCGGTTCCAGCCGGAATGAGTCTTCCCATAATCACGTTTTCTTTTAATCCCTTTAAATTATCGACTTTGCAGTGTATAGCCGCTTCCGTTAACACCTTGGTTGTCTCCTGGAAAGATGCGGCGGAAATAAAACTTTCCGTGCTCAGCGACGACTTTGTAATACCCATTAATTCAGGCTCGGCTATTGCCGGAATGCCTCCTTCTTTTATAACCCTTTCGTTTTCTGTGTCAAATAAGATTTTATCGACGATTTCGTCTTCGAGAAATTTAGAATCGCCGGGGTTTTTAATCCTGACGTTTTTAAGCATCTGTTTGACTATAACTTCTATATGCTTATCGTTAATTTTAACGCCTTGAAGCCTATACACTTCCTGTATTTCATCGACTAAAAATTTCGCAAGTTCTTTCTCTCCGAGAACCTTCAATATATCGTGAGGATTTGGAGATCCGTCCATAAGAGGTTCTCCTGCGTTTACGTAATCGCCTTCGTGTACGCTGACGAGTTTTCCTTTAGGTATAAGATATTCTCTCGGTTCGCCGTGCGGAGGAGTAATAATAACGCGTCTTTTCCCCTTAAAATCGCGGCCGAAAGATACTTTTCCGTTTATCTCGGTAATAACTGCCCATTCTTTTGGTTTCCTAGCCTCAAAAAGCTCTACAACTTTTGGCAAACCGCCTGTTATATCTTTGGTTTTTGTGGTTTCTCTAGGAATTCTGGCTATTATATCACCGGCAAAAACTTCGTCTCCTTCCTGAACGGAAAGATGTGCGCCGATAGGCATTAAATAAGACTTTTCCTGTTGAGCCGATTTAATTATTATCTTGGGTCTTAATGTCTGATCCCTTGATTCTATAATAACCTTTCTGGATAATCCGGTAGTTTCGTCGACCTGCTCCTGCATAGTCTCATTTTCTCTTATATCGTCGTATTTAATTTTACCTGATATATCCGAAATTATCGGATTAATATAAGAATCCCAGTCGGCAATAAGCGTGTTTTTCTTAACTGACGACTCCGGCTCTACTTTAATTTTAGAACCGTAAGTCAGCTGTATTTTTTCAAGCTCCCTTCCTAATTCGTCTAAAATAACTATATTGCCGTTTTTATTCATTACTACGTATTCATTATCTCTGTTTTTAATAACGTTTAGATTATTAAATTTTACCTTTCCTTCATATTTGTTTTCTATGCTTGTTTGCTCCGTTCTTCTCGAAGCAGTGCCTCCGACATGGAAAGTTCTCATAGTAAGCTGAGTGCCCGGTTCTCCTATAGACTGCGCCGCCATAATTCCTATTGCTTCGCCTATATTTACCAAATGTCCTCTTGCAAGGTCCCTTCCGTAACATTTTACGCAAACGCCTCTTTTCGTTTTGCATGTCAAAACGGACCTTATTTTAACGCTTTCTATATGAGCGTTGCTTATTTTATTGGAATAAAATTCCGTAATTTCTTCATTCGCTTTAACGATAAGTTCTCCCGAAAACGGATCGACTATATCTTCCAGCGCAACTCTGCCGAGTATTCTTTCTTCTATAGGCTCTATAGTTTCTCCGCTTTCTACTAAGGTAGAAACTATTATGCCGTCCATAGTGCCGCAATCTTCCTCGGTAATAATGTTATCCTGCGAAACATCGACAAGCCTTCTAGTTAAATATCCTGAGTTAGCCGTCTTTAATGCGGTATCCGCAAGACCTTTTCTTGCTCCGTGAGTGGATATAAAATACTGCAGAACCGTCAAACCTTCCCTGAAATTTGCAGTAATAGGCGTCTCTATAATCTCTCCTGAGGGCTTTGCCATAAGCCCCCTCATTCCGGCCAACTGCCTAATTTGAGTTTCCGAACCTCTTGAACCGGAATCGGCCATTATATATATAGAATTAAAACTTTTGCCCTGTATTTTTTTATTATTTATTTTGTCGGAATATTCCTGAATGCCGAGCTTATTCATCATAACTCCGCCTATCTGATCTGTTGCGCCCGCCCAAGTATCTACGACTTTGTTGTACCTTTCTCCTTTTGTTATTAATCCTTCTTTATAGCTGTTTTCTATTTCTTCTACTGCTTTTGTAGCATCTTTAATAATTTTGTGCTTTTCTGCAGGAACTTCCATATCGCTTATACATATAGATATTCCGGACTTAGTCGAGTATTCATAGCCCATAGATTTTAATCTGTCGGCAAGAATAACGGTTTTCTTAGGTCCGCATACCCTGAATGCATAATCGATTAAATTCGTAATCTCTTTTTTAGTCATTACGGTATTAATTAATTCAAAAGGAATTTCCTCGGGAATTATTTCAAACAGAATAACCCTGCCTGCCGTAGTGCTTTCTATTTTATTATTTATTCTAACTTTTATTGAAGCATGAAGGCTCACATGTCCGTTGTCGTAAGCAAATTTTACTTCGTCAGGATCGGCAAAAATTTTATTTTCGCCTTTAACAAACGGCATTTCCCTCGTCATATAATAAAGTCCGAGCACTATATCCTGCGAAGGAACTATAATGGGTTTTCCGCTTGCAGGCGAAAGTATGTTGTTTGTCGCCATCATTAAAACTCTTGCTTCGACTTGAGCTTCGATGGACAGCGGAACGTGAACGGCCATTTGGTCGCCGTCGAAATCCGCATTAAAAGCCGCACAGACAAGAGGATGCAAATGTATAGCCTTGCCTTCGACTAATATAGGTTCAAATGCTTGAATTCCAAGCCTGTGAAGGGTTGGAGCTCTGTTCAGCATAACCGGATGTTCTTTTATGACCTCTTCTAATACGTCAAAAACTTCAGGCGCTTCCCTGTCAACTATTTTCTTTGTAGTTTTAAGCGTGTCGGTAACACCTCTTTGAAGCAGTTTATTAAATATGAAAGGCTTGAAAAGCTCTATAGCCATTTTTTTAGGCAATCCGCACTGATGAAGTTTTAATTCCGGCCCGACGACGATAACCGATCTTCCGGAATAATCGACTCGTTTTCCGAGAAGATTAAGCCTGAATCTTCCTGTTTTTCCTTTCAGCATATCGCTTAAAGATTTCAACGGCCTTCTGTTTGACCCCATTATAGTGCGTCCGCGCCTGCCGTTGTCGAATAGAGCATCGACGGCTTCCTGAAGCATTCTTTTTTCATTTTTAATAATAATTTCTGGAGCCGAAAGTTCCATCAGCTTTTTTAGTCTATTATTCCTGTTAATAACTCTCCTGTACAAATCGTTTAAATCGGAACTGGCAAATCTTCCGCCTTCAAGAGGTACTAACGGTCGCAAATCAGGCGGAATTACAGGAATAACGTCTAATATCATCCATTCCGGTTTATTGCCGGAAACCCTGAAAGCTTCGATTAATTTAAGCTGTTTTGCAAGCTTTTTCTTTTTTATGCCGTTAGGCAATTCGGCAATTTCTTCTTTTAAACTTTTTGACAGCGATTCAAGGTCTATATTGCTAAGTAAAGTTTTTAATGCTTCGGCGCCTATACCTGCTTTAAAATTATAACCCTCTTTATTTAGCTTTTGATAATTCTCTTCGTTTATTAAGTCTTTATATTTCAAGCCTAATTTTGTTGCATCTCCGGGTTCCAATATAACGTAAGATTCAAAATATAGAACCTTTTCGATATCTTTAAGGGTCATATCGAGAATACTGCCGATTCTTGACGGCAAACTTTTAAAAAACCAAATATGGGCAACAGGCGAAGCCAGTTCTATATGTCCCAATCTTTCTCTTCTAACTTTTGAAGATATGACCTCTACGCCGCATTTTTCGCAGACTATGCCGCGATGTTTCATTCTTTTATATTTACCGCAGTTACACTCGTAATCCTTAATAGGTCCAAAAATTCTTGCGCAAAAAAGTCCGTCTCTTTCAGGCTTTAATGTTCTGTAATTTATGGTTTCAGGTTTTTTAACCTCGCCGTGAGACCATTTTTTTATAGTATCGGGAGAAGCAATTCCAAGTTTTATTGCGTTGAAACTTAAAGGATCACTCATTCCTTCGCCATCGTTGAGAAAAAAATTTCTTTTACCGGGTTTTTCGAATATTTTCTTTAAATCTATATCTTTTTCGCTCACAACAGCATTTTCTTCTTCGTCTTCGTCAATATCGTCAAGACTCACCGTTAAATCTTCATCTGTCGGATTATCCTGATATTTATCTATATCTTTATCAAACTGCATTATCTCCCTCCTTTAATAGCTCTACGTTAAGGCAAAGGCTCTGTAATTCTTTAATTAAAACGTTAAAAGATTCGGGCAAACCGACTTTAAACGAATTATCGCCTTTAACTATAGCTTCATACATTCTTGTTCTTCCGACAGAATCATCAGACTTCACCGTAAGAAATTCCTGCAGCGTATGTGCGGCGCCGTATGCTTCCATTGCCCACACTTCCATTTCTCCGAGCCGTTGACCTCCAAATTGAGCCTTTCCGCCCAACGGCTGCTGAGTAACTAAAGAATACGGTCCGGTAGATCTTGCATGTATTTTGTCGTCTACCAAATGATGCAGTTTAAGCATATACATTATTCCTACGGTAACCTTCCTGTCGAAAGGCTCTCCCGTTCTTCCGTCGGAAAGCTCGACCTGTCCGGATTCGTCCACTCCGGATATTTTGAGATAATTTTTAATATCGTTCTCCTTGGCTCCGTCAAAAACCGGAGTAGCCATATATACGCCTTTTTTATATTTTCTTGCCGTTTCTATAACTTCTTCGTCGCTCAATCCTTTTATAAAATTAGACATCGTAGGTTCTGTAAATATTTCTAAAAGCTTTTGCCTCACCGCTTCCGGTCCAAAATTATCTTCAATCAGTTTATTTATTTGAACGCCCAAATTATGCGCAGCCCATCCGAGATGAACCTCAAGAACCTGTCCTACGTTCATTCTGGAAGGAACGCCGAGCGGATTTAGCACCATATCGACTATCCTGCCGTCTTTCATAAAAGGCATATCGTTAAGGGGCAGTATTCTTGAAACTACGCCTTTATTTCCGTGCCTTCCGGCCATCTTATCGCCTACGGACAATCTTCTTTTTATAGCTATATATACTTTTATCGTTTTTAATACGCCGGGCGGGAGTTCGTCCCCTCTCTGAAGTCTTTCTATTTTTTCGTCGTAATAAGACTTAAGCAGATCGGCGTCTTCAAGAGAATCGTCTTCTATTTTTTTCAGTCTGTCGTAAACGCCTTTTGCATTGCCTTCAAATTCAATATTGAAAATATCGTCTTTAGTCAATTTAGCAGCTATGTTCTCGGTTATAGCTTCGCCCTTTTTCAAAGAAACAGATTTATGAGCGGATGTATGCAGCGTAACGGCCGACTTAACTTTTTTATTTATTATCAGATGCCTCATTTTTTGAAGCGCTTCATTTAAAACGGACTTTTGCTTTGATTCCATCTCTCTGTTTAAATTTGCGACTTCGACATCTTCTATTTCTTTTTCTTTAACGTCTTTTTCTATGCCTTTCCTCGAGAAAACTCTTATATCGACTACTACTCCTGAAACCCCGGGCGGTACTTTTAAAGACGTATCTTTTACTTCCTTAGCTTTTTCTCCGAATATGGCGCGCAGCAATTTTTCTTCAGGTGTAAGAACCGTTTCTCCCTTAGGGGTAACTTTTCCTACCAGTATATCCTGGGATTTTACTTCGGCTCCCACCCTGATAATGCCGTTTTCGTCAAGATTTTTAAGCGCATCTTCGCTTACGTTAGGAATATCGGCGGTAATTTCTTCTTTCCCCGATTTAGTTTCTCTGCATGCAACTTCAAATTCTTCTATGTGGATTGAAGTAAAAGCGTCTTCATGCAGCAATTTTTCGCTTACGAGTATGGAATCTTCGAAATTATAACCGTTCCACGGCATGAATGCTACAAGAACGTTATGTCCGAGAGCTAACTCACCGTTTTTTGTAGAAGTTCCGTCTGCTATTATCTGTCCTTTAACAACTTTATCGCCTAATTTAACAAGCGGTCTCTGATTTAAACATGTATTTTGGTTAGACCTCTGAAATTTTACGAGATCATATTCGTAATCTGCGCTTAATTCCTCGTCCTGTCCGATTCCGTCCGACGTTATTATTATCTTGGTCGAATCAACGTAGCTTATCTTTCCGGGCTGATTAGCCGTTATGCTTACTCCCGAATCTTGGGCTACTATTCTTTCTATACCCGTGCCTACTATCGGCGGGTCAGGCATTAATAAAGGAACTGCCTGCCTTTGCATGTTTGAACCCATAAGGGCGCGGTTTGCATCATCGTTTTCCAGGAAAGGTATCAGCGAAGTAGCAACGGAAACAAGCTGCATTGGCGAAACGTCTATGTAGTCCACCTCGTTAGGATATACCATGACGGTTTCTCCGCTATGTCTTACCGGAATCAACTCGTTCTTAAGATATCCGTTTTTATCTATTTCTGCGTTTGCCTGCGCTATGACGTATTTTTCTTCTTCCATAGCCGTCAAAAAATGTACTTCGTCCGTTACTTGAGCTTTGTCTCCCGTTACTTTAACTTTTCTATACGGCGTTTCGATAAAGCCGTATTCATTTACTCTTGCGTAAGAAGAAAGCGAGGCTATTAGACCTATATTCGGACCTTCCGGAGTTTCTATAGGACATATTCTTCCGTAATGTGTAGGATGAACGTCTCTGACTTCAAATCCAGCCCTTTCTCTTGTTAATCCTCCGGGTCCTAGTGCCGAAAGTCGTCTTTTATGCGTTACTTCGGAAAGAGGATTGGTTTGGTCCATAAATTGAGACAGTTGGCTTCTTCCGAAAAATTCCTTCATTAATGAATTGACCGGTTTTGGATTAATGAGGTCGTTAGGCATTAGTGAATCTAATTTTTGGGCTGTCATTCTCTCTTTTATAGCCCTTTCCATTCTTACCAAGCCTATCCTGAATTGATTTTCTAACAGTTCGCCTACGGACTTGACCCTTCTGTTGCCGAGATGATCTATATCGTCAACGGATCCTCTTCCGTCCTTAAGCTCCATTAAATACTTTAAAACGTTTAATATATCGTCCGGCGATAAAACTCTGTCGTTTAGGCTTTTATTTAAATTTAGCTTATTATTGATTTTGAGCCTTCCGACTTCCGAAAGATCGTATCTTTCGGAATTAAAAAACAAGTTTTCAAAATATGTAGCGGCGGACGTTAAATGAGGAGGTTCTCCAGGCCTCATTCTTTTGTATATATCTATTATAGCTTCATCTTTAGTATTTACTTTATCGGACAGTAAAGTTTCTAGAATAGAAGCTGAAACGTTTATATTATCAATGTAATAAACTTTAATTTCATTGATTCCTACGCTCTTTAACGTTTCTAAAAGCGCAGAATTTACCGGCTGTACCGATTTAGCGATAATTTCCTTACCGTCCGTTATATCTTCGGCAATATATTTGCCGATAATATCAGATTCGTCGCAAGGTAAAAAATCTATTCCCAATTCTTCGAGCTTATTAATTAACTGCCTTGTTATCCTTCTATTTTTTTTGATTATAGTTTCATTCGTTTTCGGATCGATAATATCGTCGTAAGCTCTAGCTGATACAAGAAAATCTTTCGGCGTCTTTTTGAAATATCTGCCGCCTTCAATTTTGAAAGTTTCTATTTTGTAAAAATTTGCCAAGATATCCTCTTTAGAATATCCTACGGCTTTTAAAAGTATTGTTGCCGGAAGTTTTCTTTTTCTATCTATCCTTACAAAAACCATATCTCTCTGATCGAACTCAAAATCTAACCACGAACCCCTGTAAGGTATAATTCTGGCGGTATAAAAGGGTTTGCCCTGAGCGTGGCTCCTAATTTTATCGCTGTCGTAAAATACACCTGGAGATCTCTGCAGCTGGCTGACTATAACTCTTTCTATGCCGTTAATAATAAATGAGCCGTTATTTGTCATTAAAGGAATTTCGCCGAAATATATTTCCTGCTCCTTAATATCTTTTATATCTCTTTGTGTGTTGTCGATCTCGTCAGTTCCGTTTCCTACTTCGTATGTAACCAAATCAAACAAGACTTTTAAAGAAGCGCTGTATGTAAGGCTTTTTTGCTTGCATTCATATACGCTGTATTTCGGGTCACCTATAGTATATCCCTTATATTCCAACGAAAAATTTTTATTTAATCCTTCAATCGGAAATACAGATTTAAAAACTCCCTCAAGACCGAAATTAAGCCTTTTATCTTGAGAGAGTTCTTTTTGTAAAAATCTTTCGTATGAATTCCTCTGGACCTCAAGAAGGCTTGGTATATCTATAACCTTCTTGATTTTAGAGAAATTTTTTCTTAATATTATGGGATTGCCTATTCCAATATTTATTTCGGATTTTGCTTTTGACATTTAAATTTAAACTCCCGTTTTTTATAACTTAAATACGACTATATTTTAATTTATTTCACTTCAACGGTAGCGCCGACTTCTTCTAATTTTGCCTTCATTTTTTGGGCATCTTCCTTATTTACTCCGGTTTTAACGGGTTTTGGAGCTCCGTCTACTAAATCTTTAGCTTCTTTTAATCCGAGGCTTGTAAGCTCTCTGACTACTTTAATAACCTGAATTTTATTAGCGCCGGCATTTGCAAGAACGACGTCGAATTCAGTTTTTTCTTCAGCCTGTGCCGTAGCGGCAGATGCGGCGGCGCCTCCCGCTGCGGGAGCAGCCATTGCAAACTGATCGGCTTTTACTCCGAATTTCTCTTCTATAGATTTAATAAGTTCGTTCAATTCGATTATCGATACGTTTTCGATATAGTTTAAAACATCTTCTTTAGTTATGGCCATTCTTTTTATCCTCCGATAATTATTTAATATTAAATGAATTAATTATTTTAAAATTTACTGCATTTACGCAGCCGCTTTTTTTGTTTCCAACGCTTTCAGCGTTCTTACGAAATTCACTACAGGCGCTTTTAACGTAAATACTAAGCGTACTTCCGGCGACTTAATAATAGAAATGAATCTTCCGATTAATACGTCTTTGGAAGGCAGCGTGGCAAGCGTATCGATTGCGGCTTTATCAAGAACAGTTTGATAATAACCGGCTTTAATCTCGATATTATCTGGATTTTCTTTGGCAAATTTCGACAGAACTTTTGAACTTGCAAGCGGTTCGTTTGTAAATATTAAAAAATTAGGTCCGTTTAAAAATTCAGACAAAGATTCTACGTGCGTTCCCTTAAATGCAATCTTGCTCAGCGTATTTTTAAAAACTTTGAGCTTTGCGCCGGCTTCTCGCGTCTGTTTTCTTAAAAAACTAAATTTTTCTACCGTCAAACCTTGATATTTTCCTATGAATAGCGCCTGGTTAGATTCAAGGCTTTGCTTAAGAAATTCAATTTCTTGACTCTTTCTTTCTTTTTTCAATTTTTTCTCCCCTCCTTTCTTTTAAATTTTCTTGAATACGTCAACAAACCAAGAGCGATTTAAAAGAAAATCAGGAAAATTTAGCTCTTATGTCTGGGCAGGATTTATTTGTTTTACCTGCCGTCATTGACGATATAGAATTTTTTGAATTATTATTTTGTTAGTTTAAATCATTCTAAGTTTTAAAGTATCTAAACCGACTCCTAAACCCATAGTGGAAGATAAAGAAACTTTTTTTACGTACACGCCTTTGCTTGAAGCCGGTTTTAATCTGTTAACGACCTCGAGGAGCGCCGTAAAGTTTTCTTTAAGTTTATCGGCACCGAAAGATACTTTGCCTATAGAAGCCTGAACTATGCCGTTTTTTTCGGCTTTGAATTCTATTTTGCCTTCTTTTAATTCTTTAACTATTTTACCAACTTCAAAAGTTACGGTTCCGACTTTAGGATTAGGCATTAAACCTCTTGGTCCCAATATTTTTCCAAGTTTTCCGACGCTTGCCATCATATCAGGCGTTGCAACGACTCTGTTGAAATCCATAAAGCCCTGCTGGACTTTTGCTATCATATCGTCCTGCCCTACGTAATCAGCACCTGCGGACTGAGCTTCGCGCTCTTTTTCACCCTTGGCGAAAACTAAAATTTTAACCGTCTTTCCTGTTCCGTGAGGCAAAAGAACCGCTCCTCTAACCTGCTGATCGTTTTTCTTGACGTCTATTCCAAGATTTATTGCAACATCCACAGATTCGTCAAATTTAGCATAATGCGAATCTACCACTATTTTTATGGCATCGTCCAACGTAAGATATTTATTGTCTGCATCGGCTTTTTTAAATGCGTCCGTATATTTTTTTCCTCTTTTCATATATTTATAGTCTCCTTTGATATAGAATTAAATCTTTAATCGGTAATATCTATTCCCATGCTTCTTGCAGTTCCTTCAATAATCTTCATAGCCGGAGCTATGTCGTTTGCATTAAGGTCGGGCATTTTTATTTTGGCTATTTCCATTACTTTAGCTCTTTTAAGAACCGCAACCTTATTTTTATTAGGCTCTTTCGAACCTTTTTCTATGCCTGCCGCCTGTTTTAACATTACCGAAGCGGGAGGAGTTTTTAAAATAAAATCGAATGATCTGTCTGCATAAACGGTAAGTACTACAGGTATAACTGTCCCTTCCTGCGATTTAGTGCGTTCGTTGAATTGTTTACAAAATTCCATTATGTTAACGCCGTGCTGTCCTAAAGCAGGTCCTACCGGAGGAGCTGGATTTGCCTTACCACCGACAATCTGCAATTTTACCATTGCTTGAACTTTCTTTACAGCCATATTATTTATCCTCTTTATTAAGAAACGGATTAAATCCGCCTCGTTTATATTTTAATTAATTTCTTTCTACCTGGGTAAAATCCAATTCTACCGGCGTTGCTCTGCCGAATATCGATACAAGAACTTCTAATTTGCTTTTATCGGGTTTAATTTCATTAATTATGCCGTTAAATCCAGAGAAAGGACCTTCAGTAATTTTAACGCCGTCCCCCTTGGAAAACTCTATTTTTGCCTTAGGTCTTTTGACACCTTCGGTTATCTGTGCGACTATCTTCCCCATTTCTGACTCGTCCACAGGCATAGGATTAAGCTGGTCTCCAACAAAACCTGTTACTTTCGGCGTCGCTTTTAAAAGGTGCCAAGAATCCGTATTAACGTTCATTTTTATAAAAATATAACCGGGAAAAAATTTTCTTTTTATTTTTTTCTTTCCGCCTTTTGCTGTTTTTTCGATTATATCTTCCTTTGGAACTATTATGTCGCCGAAATATTTTTTTAAACCGCTCGACACGATTCTCTCTTCCAGTGCCAGCTTAACGTTATCTTCAAAACCCGAATAGGTATGGACGGCATACCATTTTTTCGGAATGGAGTCGTCTTCGACAGATTCGATAATTGCAGTATTTTCTTCTGTTTCGTTTACCGTATTTCCTTCCGATATTTCCTTTTCTTCTTTAGTCATTGATTTTTATTTTTATATTTACGATTAATTAAATTTGAAAAAAATACGAAAATATTTTTGAGAAAAATATATCGGTTAAACCGAGGAAAGCCGTGACGAGTACGATAAAAATTAACACGACGTAAGTAGTTTTAGTCGCTTTATCTCTTTCCGGCCATACTATCTTGCTTAATTCCGCTCTGACTTCATGCATATATTGTTTGCTTTTTTTTATGAAATCAGAAACTGGATTGCTTTTCATATTTAATACACCGATTATTCTATTTTATAAAATTAAATTATACTTGCTTGCCGATTTAATGGCAGGCCAGGAGGGATTCGAACCCCCAGCCCTCGGATTTGGAGTCCGATGCTCTAGCCGTTAGAGCTACTGGCCTTTATAGAATATTATTTTGTTTCTTTGTGCTCCGTATGGGTTTTACAAAATTTGCAATATTTTTTTACGGATAATTTTTCCGAAGAAAGTTTTTTATTTTTAGTGGTGGTATAGTTTCTTTGCTTGCATTCACTGCACGCCAAGGTTATTATCTCTCTCATTATATATTTATTTCCTCTTTACTTTATTTGTTATATTTCCAGATTACTGTATCCGTTACTTTATTCGATAACCTCTGTTATAACGCCTGCGCCTACGGTATGTCCGCCTTCCCTGATTGCAAACCTCAATTCTTTTTCGGCGGCTATAGGAGTGATAAGCTCTACGGTCATTGCGACGTTATCGCCCGGCATAACCATTTCGATGCCTTCCGGCAGCGTGCAGACTCCGGTAACGTCGGTAGTTCTAAAATAGAACTGAGGACGGTATCCGTTAAAGAAGGGGGTATGGCGTCCGCCTTCTTCTTTGGTCAGTATGTATGCTTCGACTTTAAATTTTTTATGGGGAGTAATAGAACCGGGTTTGGCTAAAACCATACCTCTTTCTATTTCTTCTCTTTTTTTGCCTCTTAAAAGAACTCCGATATTATCTCCGGCCTGACCTTCGTCAAGAAGTTTTCTGAACATTTCTACGCCGGTTACGACCGTCTTTGAAGTCGGAAGTATTCCTACGAGCTCTACTTCTTCTCCGACTTTTACTATGCCTCTTTCTACCCTGCCTGTTGCGACAGTTCCTCTTCCTGAAATAGAAAATACGTCTTCTACGGGCATAAGGAAAGGTTTATCTATATCTCTTTTAGGGACGGGAATGTATTCATCTACCGCATCCATAAGATCTACTATTTTCTGAGTCCATTCGTTATCGCCTTCAGACTCTAAAGCTTTAAGAGCGGAGCCTTTTATAACGGGAACGCTGTCTCCGGGAAAATTATAGGAGGTTAAAAGCTCTCTTACTTCAAGTTCGACAAGCTCAAGAAGTTCGGGATCGTCAACCATATCGACTTTGTTTAAAAATACTACTATGTAGGGAACGCCTACCTGACGGGCTAAAAGAATATGTTCGCGGGTCTGGGGCATGGGGCCGTCGGCAGCTGAAACGACTAATATTGCTCCGTCCATCTGTGCGGCTCCGGTTATCATATTCTTAACATAGTCGGCATGACCCGGGCAGTCCACGTGCGCATAGTGCCTTTTATCGGTTGAGTATTCTACGTGGGAAGTAGCGATAGTAATACCTCTTTCTTTTTCTTCCGGCGCATTGTCTATCTGGTCGTATGATTTAAATGTAGCCTGTCCTTTTTTTGCAAGAACTTTTGTGATAGCGGCAGTTAAAGTAGTTTTGCCGTGGTCAACGTGACCTATGGTTCCTATGTTGACGTGAGGCTTTGATCTGTCGAATTTCTCTTTGGACATTTAGTTCTCCTCCTATGAAAAAATATTCGTTTTTAAATATTCTTAATTATTTATTTTTATGGAGCCCATGATCGGGATTGAACCGATGGCCTCTTCCTTACCAAGGAAGTGCTCCACCACTGAGCTACATGGGCATACATCATAAACATATCTTAAAATTGGAGCGGGAAACGGGGTTCGAACCCGCGACATTCAGCTTGGAAGGCTGACGCTCTACCAACTGAGCTATTCCCGCATTAAAAAATATTTTAAACCTTAACTTTATATTTCAATATTATTTACCGAATATTGTAATATATTTATATTGCATTTTATACTTATATTATAATGGTGGAGAGGGAAGGATTCGAACCTTCGTAGACTCGCGCCGACAGATTTACAGTCTGTTCCCTTTAGCCGCTCGGGCACCTCTCCTTAACTCTCAAATCTGTTTAAATCTTAATAATGTCTTAAAAAATTATTTCTAAAATTATATGGAGCTGGCGATGGGAATCGAACCCGCAACCTGCTGATTACAAATCAGCTGCTCTACCATTGAGCTACGCCAGCAAGTCAAAAAAATTCCCAAAACTCCACATATTTAGAAACTTTAATAATAACAAAATTTTAAATAATTTGTCAACATTTTTTTTGTTTAAACCATTCATACGTCATTTTAATACCTTCGCCGAAATTTACTTTAGGCTTAAAACCAAGGTCTTTTTCTATCTTTCCGAAATCTAAACAGCTTGTTTTCTGCTCCCCCTGCTTAGCAGGACCGTGAACCTGTTTAAAACTTTTATTAAAATTTTTATTAATTTCTTCAAATAAAGCGTTAACACTGATCTCTGTCGAAGTTCCGACATTGTATATGCCCACTTTATCAATAAATTTAAGAGCTAAAATATTCGCTTCGGCAACATCTTTAACATACACGTAATCCCTTGTCTGCTCCCCGTCTCCGTTTATTACGGGCTGGTCGTTATTCAGCATTTTATTTAAAAAAATAGCGACTACTCCCGCTTCGCCGTGTGGATTTTGCCTTGGACCGTACACATTGCCGTAACGCAGAGAAATATATTTCAATCCGTAAACTTCATAATAAAAATTTAAAAATTTATCGGCGGCAAGCTTTGCTATGCCGTAAGGAGAAAGCGGCCATTCCGCATGGGTTTCTTTTGTAGGCCTGTCGTCGGTATCTCCGTATATAGCTCCGCCGGTTGAAGAAAAAATAAACTTTTTAATCTTAAAATCATTAGAAAGTTTAATTAAATTAATAGTCGCCATAATATTAGTCTTAGCATCGAAAATAGGATCGGCAACCGACTTCCTTACATCTATTTGAGCTGCTAAATGGTATACTATATCCGGCTTTTCTTCCAAAAATATTTTTTCAATGCCGTTAAAATCGTTAATATCCGACCGTATTAATTTTGCAGCCTTATTGACGTTATATTCGAAACCGCTCGAAAGATTATCGATTATCGCAACCTCATGATTATTATCGGCAAGCATATCGACAATATGACTGCCTATAAATCCCGCTCCGCCCGTTACCAATATTTTCATAGATTAGTTTTCTCCTTCAATATTATAATTAATTTTTTTAATATATCTATAAATAACCCAAAATTGCCGATAAGTAAAGGAAACGGTGTCAGATTACGGGGGACAGAATTCAATTCTGCCCACGTCTCAAATTGGATATTTGAATTTGACGCCTTTTTCTTTTCAATTTTCTATCGACAATTTTGGGATAGAAATTTATCCGATAAGTTTTGCGGCATACAGCGAAAAATAGGTTATAATAATATCGGCGCCCGCCCTTTTCATAGAAGTAAGCGTTTCTAAAACTGCAAGTTCTTCGTCGATATAACCCAGCTTAGCGGCAGCCTTTATCATGGAATATTCTCCGGATACGTTATAAGCGGCAAGAGGTCTTTTAAAAGTCTGTTTTATTTTGTATATTATATCAAGATAACTTAATGCAGGTTTTACCATGATGATGTCCGCGCCTTCTTCTAAATCAAGTTCGGTTTCCAGCAACGCTTCGTCGGAATTCGCAGGATCCATTTGGTATGATTTTCTGTTGCCGAATTTAGGAAAACAATCTGCGGCATCTCTAAAAGGCGAATAAAATGCGGAAGCATATTTTGAAGAATAAGACATTATAGGTATATTTACAAATCCTTCTTCGTCTAAAGATTCTCTTATTTTTCTTATCCTTCCGTCCATCATATCGGAAGGAGCTATAATATCCGAGCCTGCTTTTGCGTAGGAAACGCTAATTTTTGCGAGGTATTCTAAAGTTTCGTCATTTTTAACGTAACCTTTTTCATCGACTATTCCGCAATGTCCGTGCGAAGTATAATCACACATACATACATCGTTAATAATTAAAATATCGGGATACCTGTCTTTTACAGCTTGCAAGGTCTGCTGCATTATTCCGTTATCCGAATAAGCCTCAGACGCAAATTCGTCTTTATGCTCAGGAATACCGAAAAGAAGTATGCCTCCTATGTTTAAGTTTTTGACATTTTTTAGTTCTTTTAAAAGTTCGTCAATCGAATAGCGGAACTGATCCGGCATAGTGCCTATAGGCTCTTTGATTTCTTTTCCGTGGGAAACGAAATAAGGCATAATAAACTTTGACGGGTCTAATTTAGTCTCTTGAACTAATTTTAATATTTGAAGCGAGTTGCGCAGTCTTCGCGGTCTTACGAAAGGATAATTTAAATTCATAATTTTAACCGTATATATAATATTAATTATTTTTTTTATTATACACTTATTTTTAGAATAATAAAATAAGTTTTAAACCGCAGACTGCAAAAAAACTGCCAACGCTTTATTATGTGAATATTACAAGGAATTTTGTAACATAAATTTAACAAAAATTTAACATAATTGTAACAAAAATTTCATAATTTTTTAACTAAATTTATGATATAAATAAAAAATGCGCCTAAATTTATAATATTTATTAAAAAATAAAAAGGGGGTAATTATTATGGATAGAAGAAAAATCCGCAAAAAGAAAAAAATGGGACTTAAAAAGAAAAAAATGGGATATCAGGAATTTATGGATAAAATAACCTTAATACACAAAGAAAGACACGAAATGGAAAATTTTTTAAGAAGAGTCTGGGTGTTTAACGCCGAAGACGTCCTCGAATATATGGAAATAAAGAAAAAAAACGAAGAAATACTCGAAGAACATATAAGGCAAAAAGCATTGAGGAAATCACTGGAAAATTCTGATAGTTCCGAATTAAATACAAATTTAAATGCAGGTTTAAATGCGGAATCAGAATTAATGCACGGCCTGCATATCGATAAAAAGACCGAATAGTATTATATTTGACAACTTTTTATTTCATAAAATTTTCCGCCGGTTTTCCGGTATAATAGCCCTGAGCGTAATCGACTTTAAGTTCTTTAAGTTCGTCAAGAACTTCTTTGGTTTCGATAAACTCGGCGATAGTTTTTATGCCCATTTCTTTTGCGATAGAAATAGAGCTGACGACGACCGCCCTGTCCATCTTATCTTCAAAGATGCCCATTATAAATTCGCCGTCTATCTTAAGAAAATCTATCGGAAATCTTTTAAGATACATAAATGAACTGAAACCGGAACCGAAATCGTCCACGGCAAACCTAAACCCTTCGTATTTAAGATTTGCCACGAACTTTTCGAGAAGCGAGATATTTTTGACCGTCTCTCTTTCCGTAAGTTCGAAAACTATTTTGGAAGTATCTATCCTATACTTTAAAGACAGCTGTTTTACGGTCTTGACGTAATCCGCAACTATCAAAGATTTGGGGGAAAGATTGATGAACATATCAAGTGAATAATTTTCGTCTTTAATTTTTTTAAAAGCTTTTTCGAGAAGTATCAAATCCAATTTGTGGGCTATTCCTATGCCTTCTGCTATTTCTATAAATTCGCCGGCTGATATTATCTTGGAGGATTCATTCCCCTCGGAAGAAATAGACTCTAATTTTATTCTCATAAGCAGTTCGTGGGCCGCGGGTTTTCCGGTTTTAATATCAACGATAGGCTGAAAATACGGCAATATTATATCTTTTTCCAAAGCGTCCATAACCATTTTGCTTTTTTCGGAGGCTTCCTTAAAGGCAGTGACCGCGTCTTCCTCTTTAGCTATATATACGGTATCTTTTCCGGCTTTTTTTGCCTTATACATCATATTGTCAGCCAATAAAAACAGGTCTTTTTCGTCGGAGGCGGAATAGGGATAAATCGATATTCCTATAGAAACCGTAGCGGCGACTAATTTTCCCGTAATAGGGTCTTTTAGCGTAAAAATCTTTATATTTTCTCTTATCTTGTTTGCTATCATATAAGACTGTTCTTCTCCTGCTCCTGGAAGAATCATTACGAATTCGTCTCCGCCGTATCTTGCTGCTATATCTTCGTTTCTTTTGTCTTTTTCCAGGATATCGGCAATACCTTTCAGGAATTTATCTCCGAAGTTGTGTCCGTACATATCGTTTATAAGTTTAAAATTATCGAAGTCTATAAATACAACGCCGAAAGCAGAATTATGTCTCTTTGCCCTTTCTACCTCATAGTGCAAAAACTCCATAAAAACGCGCTGGTTGTAAAGATTGGTCAGTCCGTCTCTGGTCGCGTAATATTCTAAATCTTTAGTGTACTTATATATTGCTTTAATAGAACCTATAACGTTCAATAATGTCGTAAGAACGCTGTTTATGACTAGTCCTTTTACCCCTTCTACTTCGTCTTCGGACTGGACACCTATACCTACAATTCCGCCGATATGAGGGGATTCAAGAATTATTTTTTTAGTCTGCACCATCAAGTCTTCTTTTTTAAGATCCGGCAGTTTAACGTTTTTATCCGATACGTTGTGAAATATTTCGTGTTTCCCCATTCCCTGTATGATAAAAGAGTTTAGTCCGTTATGATAAATGTTTTGGTAAATAAGTTCGTCAAAAATTTTTTTTGTTTTATCCGTCGGCTCTCCTTTCCAGAAGACTTCTATTTCAATAGATCTTTCATCCTCTACAAATATGGAAAAAACGTTATAAACCTTAATAATCTTATTCATTTCGCTAAGCATGTTGAAGACGTGTTCTTTCCAGTCTTTAACGACTTCGGAGGTAATAATGAAACGCTCCAGCAGTTTAATTTCAAATTCCAAAACGTCTTTATCTACCGCTATATCCCTTAATCTTTCGGAAAGCCCGCTTAAGCCTTGATATATATGATTGAACTCTTCGAATTTTAAGTCGATCAGCTTGGTATCCAAAGTTTTTAAATCTTTTACGCTCTTAATGCTTTCAACTGCCGCGTTTATGCTTTCCATGCCGTTTTTTATGGAACGCCTTAAGATTAGGGTTACGAAAACGCCTCCGGCTATGGGAAGGATAAAGATAAGAAATATAATAAGTATAAAATAGCCTTCTAGTTTGCTTCTCAAAAGCGACGGGCTGTAAGATACCTCTATGACTCCGTTTACGTCGCCTATTTTTGCCATAGTATGACATTTTAAACACATGCTTTTGTCTTTTAAAGGATAGACATATACGATATTTCCGTTAACCGTAGCGTGAAAAGGATGTTTAGTTCTGAAAACTTTTTTAACTATAAGATTTTCTTTGCTCTGGGGAATTTTACCGAACTGTTTATCTACTATAGCCCCTCTAAATATATAAGTTTTAACCATATTATTATTTTTAGAGGATTTTTTTAACGCATTCATAAAAGCTATAACCTGCTTTTCATTCCATCCCTTTTTCATTATCTGAAACATAGTATTGAAAGTTTGCTTTGATATATATTCGGCAGTCGTATCGCTTTCATATTTAATTATTTTGTTTCCGAAATTAGACAAAAGATAGGCGGATACTCCCGCAACAACTATGCTTGTAGAAACGGCTATGCATAGTATGAATTTATCTAATCTTCTAAAAAACTTCGGCAATTTGATTTGCATGCAAAATATTATTTTTTTTTGGAATTTTCTTCTTCTATATACTTACTTATTTCTTTTTTATCAATCTTTTCTATAATCTTTCCTTTTTCATCGGGTTTTATTCTTTCAAAAAGATTGCGGTAAGTCGTCCTGTTTTTTTCAATACCGCCTGCGTCTTTCCCGTTTCTGCGTTTTTTCCTCATTTTAATTTTTAATTAACCGTATTTATAACCCCGTCGAACCGAATCCGCCGTCTTTCCTTACCGTATCTTCATCGACTTTTGCAACCAAATTGGGCTCTCCCGTCCATACCGGAGCTATTAACATCTGAGCTATTTTTTGACCAGGCAGTAACGTAATAACGTCCTTAGACATATTTTTCGTTAAAACGATTATTTCGCCCCTGTATTCATGGTCTATAACTCCCGCCTTAATTTCTATTTCTTTTAACGCCAAGCCTGATTTTTCTTTAATAATCGCGGCATATCCCGCGGGAAATTCAATTTTAATGCCGGTATGAGCCGAAATTAAAACATTCGGTTTTAGTATAGTCTTTTCGCACAAGAATAAATCTAACCCCGCATCGCCTTGAACAGCCCTTTTAGGCATTACTGCTTCCGGATGAAACAGCTCGATATTTAAATAGAAATCTGAAAACATTATTTAAGGTATTTGCATAAAGTTTATTGCAATTAATAATTTACAATTGTTAAATTATTATGATCGTTATCGTTATCTCGGGCATATTCTCGACGTTACAAACAATATTTGTTAAGACAGGCATATTCGCCAAAAGATTTGCGCTGAGGACGTTTAATTTCGTCGTTTCGCTGTTTTTCGTTTAAAACCGGATCTATATCTTCTTTGTGCTTGCCGAATATAATAAGAGTGACGACTTCCATACCGTCAGGAGATTTTATGACTCCTTTAACTATTTCAGGATTATAACCTGCAATAGGATGAGCGACGTAGCCGAGTTCGGTAGCTTTAAGAATAAGAAACGCAGTAGCCATTCCGGTGTCGAAAAGATAATATTTTCTATAATCAAGGATGCAGTCATCTGTTTCTTTAGATAAAACGGCTATTATCATAGATGCATTCTGTGCCCAGGCATTACCTTTGGCAAGTGCGGTTTTTAATTCTTTAAGAACTGCATCTTCATAAACAAACACAAATTTCCACGGCTGATGATTGTAACATGAAGCCGAAAGAGATGCAGATTCGGCAAGAGTCTTTATAAGATTTTCCGTAATTTCAGTTTTTTCCAAAGACCTGTAAGCGCGCCTTGATTCCATTACAGCAGATAATTCCATTTTTATCCTCAGTATATTTGTTAATATTAAATTTAACTTAATATGAATCTAATACTTTTATGCAAAAATTAGTACTTTTAGTTTAATTATACCATTATAAAATAAATAAAAATAGCTTGAAATTTTTCTTAAAACGATGCTTTCAAAAAACCATGCCGACATTATCGATAAAAATTAAATAAATCGGATACCGGTTTTATAGGACTGGATGATCTTT
>JBMFVW010000004.1:68239-88369 GCA_049965795.1 Candidatus Acidulodesulfobacterium sp. | reverse complement strand
AGTTCGTTTAGTTGTTTTATTTTTTCCGCCGGATTCTTTTCAATTAATCCTTTATTTATGCAAAATTCAAAGAAATTATGGAGTATAGCGGTTTCTATATTGACTGTCCGGAAAGATATTTCCTGCTCCCGCTTATTCTGATTCCGAGGCATTGCAATTATTTCTAATTTTCGCTTAAGCTGATAATTTTCGATATCCGTCCGGGTTATATTACTAATAAGCTTATTTTCAAATTGGACATAATGTTTCCGTGCCGTTATTTTCCGTTCTACCGCTCTTTTAGTTATCAGCTGAGATTTTAAATAAATCTCCCACAGCTCGTTGAAATCGTAATCATTGTAATTTATTTTGGTAGGAATATCGTACTTTTTGCGGATATTATCGGTTTTGATAGCGCTTGCAATCTTTTCGGCTTCTTTTTTGTCTTCTGTCTGACAGCTGCCTCGATACCTTATATTATCGATTATAATGTCGTAATGCCATATTTTACCGCGCAGCCTTATGTCATCTGACATTCTCGCTCTTTTTCCATTGTGACGGATTTGTGACAAATAATATACAAACTTGTGTCATTTACGGCGATTTTAACAAGTTTAGTGCGGAATGTCAAGAGGCTTGAAAGTGCTTATTTACTGCGTCTTTGAATGGTAGGCGGAGCAGGGTTCGAACCTGCGACCCCCGGCTTGTAAAGCCGATGCTCTAACCGGCTGAGCTATCCGCCCAAAAAAGTACCCCCATTTTTAAAAATTTTATAAGAGCGACAAAGGCGCGTTTAATAATAAAATGGAGGTATTAAATTTAATGAGATAAATTACTTTCCTGTATTGACGGCTTCTTTGAAAGATTTACCCGCTTTAAATTTAGGAGACTTAGAGGCTTTAATCTGAATTTCTTTTCCGGTCTGAGGATTTCTGCCTTTTCTTGCCGCCCTTTTAGTTACTTCAAAAGTTCCAAAACCGACGAGTCTTACCGCGTCGCCTTTTTTTAAAGCTGTGATTACCGCATTGATTGCAGCCGTGAGGGCTTTTTCGCTGTCGGCTTTAGTAAGCTTTGACGATTTTGCGATTGCATCTACTAATTCTGCTTTTGTCATACCAACTTCCTCCTTTGAATTTAAGGGTTTAGATTTTTTAATTTTAGTTAAGCGCCTTTAAAACTATATGTTTTAAGACGCTTTATTAAAGCATATATAATATATATATGTTTTTTAACCGTATGTCAACAAAAAAATGCATAATTTAATAATATTTTTTTGTATTTAAATCTATTCACCCCTTAAGTTTCCTGAATTGGCAGCATATTCCGTCTCGTAAAGAAGAATAGGCTGACCGCCGTTAATTATAACATCGTCATTTATAACGCATTCTTTAATAGTCGGATCGGTCGGTATTTCATACATAACATCTAACATTATGGTTTCAAGTATAGTTCTCAGTCCTCTTGCGCCTGAACCGTGTTTTATGGCTTTTTTTGTAATTTCCTTAATTGCCGAGTCGGTAAATCTCAAGTATACGTTTTCAAGTTCAAAAAGCTTTTGATACTGCTTTATTAATGCATTTTTAGGCTTTGTTAAAATGTCGACTAAAGCTTTTTCGTCCAATTCTTCAAGGGTAGCAACCACGGGCAGCCTTCCTATGAATTCAGGGATTAAACCGTATTTCAGCAGATCTTTGGTTTCCGTCTGTTTCATTATTTCGTATGGATTCGATGCCTTATCGGAACCAATTGCAGCATTAAAGCCGATAGGCTGTTTATGCAGTCTTTTTTCTATAATTTTTTCAAGTCCGTTAAAAGCTCCTCCGCAAATAAAAAGAATATTGCTTGTATCTAATCTTATGAATTCCTGATGCGGATGTTTTCTGCCGCCTTTTGGCGGAACGTTTGCGACGGTTCCTTCTATAATTTTTAAAAGAGCCTGCTGGACTCCTTCTCCCGAAACGTCCCTCGTTATCGAAACGTTATCCGTTTTCTTTGCTATTTTATCTATTTCGTCTATGTAGATTATACCTTTCTGCGCTCTTTCAACATCGTATTCCGCATTCTGCAAAAGCGAAAGCAAAATGCTTTCTACGTCTTCCCCGACATAGCCGGCTTCGGTAAGCGTCGTGGCATCCGCTATGGCGAACGGCAGGTCGAGCATGCGCGCCAGAGTCTGGGCAAGGAGTGTCTTGCCGCTTCCGGTAGGACCGATTATGAGAATGTTGCTCTTCTGCATTTCGACATCGCCTATGCTGTTTCTTTCGTTAACGCCGCGTAAAACATCTTCGTTTTTTGAGCTTTTGATGAATTTGCCCTGATTCGGTTTATCGTTTTTTTTAAACGAAAGATTATGCTCTAAACGTTTATAGTGATTATAAACGGCAACTGAAAGAACTTTTTTAGCCCGCTCCTGTCCTATAACGTACTGATCCAAAAAAGCTTTGATTTCCGCCGGTTTATAGAGATAATTTTCTACTTTCACCTCTGCGGGAACAGGCTGTACTTCATCGGATATTATATCGTTGCAGAGACTTATGCATTCGTCGCATATATATACCGAAGGTCCGGCAACGAGTTTCTTTACCTCGTCCTGCGACTTTCCGCAGAAAGAACAGTAAAGTTCTCTTTCGTAGCCGTCGTCGTTGTTATTTCCGTTATTTTTTTTAGCCATTTTATTATCCCCGGTATTATTCAGTATTATATTAAATCTATTTTGCTTCTTTAATCTCTTTTTTTTCTACCACTTTATCTATAATGCCGTATTCTACGGACTGAGTTCCGCTCATAAAAAAATCTCTTTCGGTATCTTCCCTGATTTTATCGATATTCTGTCCGGTATGTCCGGCAAGTATCTGGTTTAATTCTTCACGCATCCTCAAAATCTCCCTTGCCTGTATATCGATATCCGTAGCTTGTCCCTGAAAACCGCCGAGCGGCTGATGTATCATAATTCTGGAATGAGGCAGGGCAAATCTTTTTCCTTTAGCTCCCGCCGCAAGAAGAACTGCTCCCATGCTTGCCGCCTGTCCCATGCATAAAGTAGATACGTCGGGCTTAATGTACTGTATGGTATCGTAAATTGCAAGTCCGGCGGTTATTACGCCTCCGGGGGAATTTATATATATGTTTATGTCTTTTTCCGGATCTTCGGATTCGAGAAAGAGAAGCTGCGCTATGACGAGATTTGCAAAAGTATCGTCAATAGCCTCTCCTATAAATATAATTCTGTCTTTTAAAAGGCGCGAATATATATCATAAGATCTTTCGCCCCTGTGGGTCTGTTCTACTACTATAGGTACTAGCGACATTTTATTTTTATTCTCCTTAAATATATTCTACTTTATTTTGAGCAAGAAAATCGAAAGTTTTGTCTTCTAAAAGAGCATGTTTCAAATTTTCCTGGGCTTCCGGCGACGAATAAAAACCTTTAACCTCGTCTTCTTTCATATTAGATATTAATGCAGTATTTTTATAGAAATCTTCCAGGTCGGAATCCGCCACCGTTATGTTTTCCTGCTTTTCGACGGCAGAAAGCAGAAGATATAGGGCTATATCGCGTTTTGCCATTATTTTTAAAATTCCCATATATTCTTCGGACTTTCCGTCTATATTTTTATATTTGCCGTCCTTTTTCATTTCTTCCAATCTTGACTTGGCATCTTCTTCGACTATGCTTTCGGGAAGTTCGACGGGGTTTAGTTTTATCAATTCTTCCGAGATAGAAGCTCTCAGGGTATCTTTGTATCTTTTTTCTTCGTATTCGTTAAGGCTCTTTTCGACGTATTTTTTAAATTCTTCGATGTCTTTAAAGTCTCCGAAATTTTTTATAGTATCTTCATTAAGTTCGGGGAGTATTTTCCTGTCGATTTCCCTAACGAAACCTTTGACGGTTACTTTTCTTTCTTTGTCGTCGTATTCGAATGCATCGCCTTTTTTCTTGCCTATAAATGCAGATTCAAAAGACTTGTCGATTATGCTTGAATTTAAACTTATGGTATAATCCTTTGCGCTGTCTATTTCTTTGCCGTTTTCGTCTATAGTGATATAATCTATCTTTGCAAAATATTTTCCGTCCGCGTCTATAACCGCCGAATCGTCAAGCTTTTCCTGGTCGGCAAGCCTTTCTAAAAGAAAACTTATTTCTTCTTCGATTATTTTATCGGTAATTTCTCTTTTGTCTATTTTTTTAACTTTTAAGTCTAATTTTAAGTCTTTAACTTCCGGCATTACGTCAAACGATATGGAATACTCCGCTTCGTTCTTTTTTTCCAGCACCGGCGTTCCTATAACGTATATTCCTTTTTCCGAAATAATTTTTCTAAAATCCTGATTTAATATTTCCGCAGCCGCTTCTTCTAAAAGTTCGGCTTCGTAGTATTTCTTTATTATAGACATAGGCGCCTTGCCCGGTCTAAAACCTTTTATATTGGCTTTCTTAGCCGCTTCTAATAATTTTTTCTGCAAAAGTTCCTGCGTCCTGTTTTCGTCCAATTTTAAATTAACGCTTTTTCTTACCGACGTTTCGTCTATTATAGCAATTTCGTTCGACGCATTATCCATAACCTGCTATGTTCTCCTGTTTTAATAATTATATTTTATTTTTTGTATATTATATTATATTTATAAAAATTTGTCATGATTATATTATTTATCCCAAAAATTGCCGTAAGGAAAAGGCGTCAGATTACCTAAATACAAGGGACAGAATTGACTTCTGTCCCTTTCTCAAATTAAATACTGCATGAACTTTATACATTAATAAATACAGAGGGGACAGAAGTCAATTCTGTCACCTGTCTCAAAATTGACTTTTTTGGTGAATGCAGAAAAAAAATCCGACACCTTTTCCTATCCGACAAATATCGGGCGTTTTGTAAGCATATCCGGCAATATAAGTTTTCTGTAGGGCATTCCCTTTGTCTCTGCTTTAATTTCTTTTATGAAATCGGCTTTATCTATGCTAAAATTTTTTCTTTCTTTATATCTGTTTCTAATCGACAGAACGCCGCTTTCAGCCTCTTTCTGTCCGACTACCGCAATGTACGGAACCCATTCTTCTTCGGCAAACATTATTTTTTTACCCAAGCTGAAATCCCTGTCGTCGATATCAGCCCTTATATCCGAGCCGCTAATTTCTTCTTTTAGTTTAACGGCAACATCGATAAACTTTTCCGATACCGGTATAATCCTGACCTGAGTCGGGCTAAGCCATAAGGGGAAGACGGGAATATTTTTTTTAAGGGCTTCTTCTATTATTAGATACATCCACCTTTCAATAGCACCGACCGAAGAATGGCATATTATGCATCCGGCTTTTTCGCCGGTTTCCGAAGTAAAATTTAAACCGTATCTTTTTGCATCTTCCACGTCGAGCTGAACGGTAGAAAGCTGGCAGGAGCCGTTTACAGAGTCCACGCCCTGAAATTCGTGTTTAAGTGCCCAGTAATGCTTCATTTTAGATAAAACTTCTATAAGCGCGGGTTTTTTGGAGTATTTTAACAGTTCTACAATTTTATCTTTATATTTATCGTAATATTCTTTGACTATTCTAAAAACTACGGCATATTCGATACCGGTGCCTTCGGCAAGGTCGGCGTAAGTCCTGTAAAGCGTCTGATATTCGTTAAAACCTTCTTCGAGATTAAGACAGAAACTGTGTATGTCCGGCATAGTAAAGCCCCTGAGCCTTCTTAAACCGGTCAATTCGCCGCTTTTTTCATATCTGAAACTTTTTGAGATTTCGTAAAATCTTAAAGGAAGCTGTTTATAGCTCATTTTCGTATCTTTAAGCATAGAAAAAAGACCGAAATCTCCGGCAAACCTTAATACGAATTCTTTATTAGGCGCAAATCCGCCCGTTTCCGATTTTTCGTCCGGAACTAAAATAGAATAGTGCCGCTCGTGAAACGATTCACCCTGACCTTTTATCTCGGGCTTATTCCAGTTGTATATAAGCGGAGTTTCTATTTCCATACAGTTTAAACGGTTTAAAGCTATATCTTCCGCCCAGTCCGATAAAAGTTTAAAGAGCAAAGTTCCTTTAGGATAAAAGCGAAGATGTCCTGAATCGGAATTTTCTTCGTGGTCGGCAATCTCAAGACGCCTCATGGCGGAAACCGAAGGCGGCGTTTCTCCTTCTTTTATTTTAAATTCTTCGTATGCTATCACCTTTCTTAGCGAAGGAAAATCTTTAAGGGATTTATCGTCTAAGACGCTTTCGTTTTTTAAATCTATTTTTGTTTCTTTGCCGTCGAAATTTAATATAAAAAATTCGCTTTCCACGTCCTTAACTACATCTTCTCTTGTTTTTTTAGATGCAGGCGATTTGTTTAGAGAAGAATTTGGAGAGTTTTCGCCGGATAGATCGGTAATATGCCTTGAAGATTCGCTTAACGGATGGCCTTTGCACGATATTTTAAAGCTTTTATACCAGCCGAAAGGCGCTCTGTAAACCGGATAAAAAGCCGCTATTTCGTTTTTTAAAGATTCCAGCGTTGAAACAGCAATACGAGGTTCGGCAAGGCTGTTGGAAAGATGCGCATAGGGATATACAATAATTATACGGGGTTTTAATTTGTCTGCTATTTCTTTGATTTCGGTAAAAGCCTGCCTAACTATATCGGCGTTGTTTTTCGCGTCGCTTTTTTCTACGGTGCAAAAAACCACTAAAGGTTCTTCAAAAAAATTACCGGAATCATTAACGGCGGATTTTTCTATTTCTTCGGCGACCGGAGTTTTTCCGGTCAAGGAATAGTTAAAATCGTCGGCATGAATTATTAATAGCTGCATAAATTTTTAGTTTCAGTCGTTAGAATTAAAAGTCGTTCGGCAGGCTTTCAAGCTCTTTTGCCGTAAACACGGGACCGTCTTTACATACATAAACGCTTCCGACGTTGCATCTTCCGCATTTTCCGAGTCCGCATTTCATTCTGTTTTCAAGAGTAGTTATTATATTTTCTTTACTGAAACCCATTTTTTCTTCAAGCGTTTTTAAGGCAAATTTAATCATTATAGGAGGTCCGCAGACTACCGCTATGCTGTTTTCGCCTTTAAGAGGCAGTTGTTCGAGAATAGTAGGAACGAACCCTACTTTCCCTTTCCAGTCCGGAGTTTCTCCGCCCGGATCTACCGTAACGACAAATTCGGTATCTTTATGATTTTTCCATTCGTCGAAAATGTTTTTATATAAAAGATCGCCTACCGTTCTTGCACCGTATAATATAGTAATTTTGCCGTATTTATCCCGCTCGTCGAGACAGTATTCCATAATAGACTTAACAGGAGCCATACCTATGCCCCCGCCGACGAAGATTATATCTTTTCCGTGCATCTTCGATGTATCGAAATAGTTACCGTAAGGACCTCTGAAAGCAATTTTATCGCCTTCGTTTAATCCGTTTATACCTGTCGTAGCGCGTCCGGAAGTCCTGAAGCTGAATTCAAAATATTCTTTTCTTAACGGAGAGGAAGAAAAACCGAAGGTAGATTCGCCTTCTCCTATCAGCGAAAATTCGCCGAACTGACCGGGAAGAAAATCTATGCTTTTTCCGTCTATTGAAAGGCGTATCGTTTTGGTGTCCGCAGTCTCCTGAATAATTTCTTTAATTTCCGCCAGTTTAGGCAAATAGATATTTTCCATTAACTATATGCTCCCGCTATATAATATTAATATTAATTTATATTATTTTAAACGATTATTTATGCCATTTCGGCTAAATTTTTCGCAACTTCTTTTATATCTATGTCTTCGGGGCAGTTTCTCGAACATCTTCCGCAGCCTACGCATAAATATTTATCGAATTTTTCGCTGTAAATTTTAAATTTGTGCATTAATCTCTGTCTGTATCTATCGCCCTGCGTAACCCTGGGATTATGTCCCGAAGTATGAAGGGTAAATATTCCGAACTGACATGAATCCCAGTTGCGTATCCTTCTGCCTTCTTTAAGGTTTCCTTCGTCCTGAATATCGAAACAGTGGCATGTCGGACATGTGTAAGTGCAGACTCCGCATCCTATACAAGATAAAAATCTTTCCTGAAAATAGCTATGCTCAAAATTTTTATCTAAGAAACTTTTTGTTTTTTCTATTTCAAAAATCTTTTTCCAGTCTTTATCTGCCGGAACTTTCTCTTTTGTTGTTTCGGCAAATAAACCCGAATATGCTTTAACAAGATTTAAACCTTTTTCTCCGGTAACTATTGCAAAATATTTATCTCCGGATTTTTTAAGAAGAATGTCGGAACCGTAAGAACTTTCGGGAGAAAGCTGCATTTCGGTGCAGAAACAATAGTTATCCGGTTTTTCGCAGGCTATGGAAATTATCGTCAAGTTTTTAAATCTTTCGTTAAAAAATTCGTCTTTATAATCCCAGTTAAAAACCTTTTCCATTATGGGACCGGCTCCGGCATCGCAAGGTCTTCCTCCGAAAATAACCCGTTTTTCGTTTGCGCCGGTAATGCCCAGCAGTCCATCTTTAACTTCCGTATCGACTCCCGAAATGGAATACTCGAAAAGCGTTTCGGTTTTAGGAAGAAGATATTCTTTATAAGACATCTTAGGCAATAAAATATCTAAGTTTGCTTCTTCAAACTTGTTTATTTTTCCGTAAAAAGTATCGCCGTCTTTATCGGTCGGCGCTATAACCTCATAGTTGTCTGATATAATCCTGTCAACAAATTTTTTAAGGTTTTCCGAGGAAATTTCAAAATATTTTTCTTCCATTATAAACCGTCTCCAATATCTTATCTTATTTTATAAAGTCGTTGAAATCGCTTTCGCTGAATACGCCGAAAACCGGTTTAGCGTTTATATCCAATCCTGACTTGTAGCCGAAAAGATTATATACGTCTCTTGCCATTTTTTCGTTTATCAGCATTAAAGGAATATTAACGGGGCATGCTCTTTCGCATTCGCCGCATCCTATACACCTGCCTGAAAGATGGTATGCCCTTATGAGATTCCACTGTGCATTTCCTGGTTCTTCGGAATTGGTGTCTATCCACTGAGGCATATTTTTTTCTACTATGCATCTTGAGCAGAAACAAAGCGGGCAAGCCTGCCTGCATGCATAACATTTAATGCATTTGTCAAACTCTTTTGCCCAGTATGCGTTTTTTTCTTCGGTACTCAAAGCGTCTAATTTTTCTATCTCCGCATAAGGCTTAACGTTTCCCGACAGGCTTAATTCCGGTTCTTCGGTTTCGACGAGAAAATCGTAAAGTACCGGAGTGTGCTCCTGACATATGAGGCATTTATCGTAAACCGTAGTTTCCGAAACATTCGTTTCGCCTTTGTCCGCAAGATTTTGTTTTATTACGCCGTTGCACTGCATACCGATTATTTTTACATTGTCTCTTGATAGCTGATACTCCTGAATTAAGGCGTTAACGGCTTTTTCGTCGCATCCTTTAACGGTTATTCCTATTTTTCCGTATTTCTTGACTTCCTGTTTTTTTAAAAAAACGGCTAGATCCTGAACGGCGTTACGGCTGAACGAAAGCTTTTCCGCCTCCTCAGGTTTTGTTATAAAAACGGGTCTCATTCTTTGCGGATTAGAACCATTTGTATATCCGATTATAAGGTTCACTTCTCCGCTTTCGAGAAGATCTTTTGCTATTTTTTGCAGTTTTTCGTCGGTTTTTGTGTTTGCCATAAATATATCCTTTATTTTTTTGTAAATATATCCGTCGTTTTATCCGGCAGAGATTTAATTTTATCCGTAAATTCGTTAATTACGGCAACCCATTTGTTTCCTTCCGATGCGCTTATCCAGGAAAATTCAACCCTGTTTAAATCTACTCCGAGATAGCCGAGTAAGTCTCTAAATGCCGCATATTTTCTTCTCGAATGATAATTTCCGCTTGTATAATGGCAGTCGCCGGGGTGGCATCCGGAAACCAAAACTCCTTTTGCTCCCTTTTTAAAAGCTTCTACTATAAAAAGCGGATCTATTCTTCCGGTACAAGGCAGTTTAATAACCCTTACGTTGTCTGAATATTTCATTCTGCTTGTTCCGGCAAGATCGGCGCCGTTGTAGGTACACCAGTTGCAGACGAAAGCTATTAATCTCGGATCGCTTTGACTGCCCGTATTAGCTGCCGCCGATCCTTCTTTTTGCTCATTTTTTTCTACTTTCATATCTTCCATGTCTGAAAGACTCCTTTTTTTCCGTTTTGTGACGGGACAAAATTAAATTCCGTCCCCGCCGTAATTTAGTTAGTTATACTGCCAACGATTTTATTTCCGCATAGATCTGGTCGTCCATGAAGCCTTTGACGTCGATGGATTTAGAGAAGCAGGCGTTCACGCATGCTCCGCATCCTGTGCATAGTCCGGGATTCACGTTGGCGACGACTTTTACGACGTTGCCGTTTCTGTCTTTAATTTCTTTTCTGCTTATAGCGTTGTAGGCGCATACTCTCTGGCAGTAGAAACATGCGACGCAGGTCGCTTCGTTAACGCTTGATATGGTTCCTTCGACCTCATACTCGCTTTTTGAAAACAAGCCGAGTATTTTTGAAGCCGCAGCAGAACCGGAAACGACGGATTCGGGAATATCTCTGGGTCCCTGCGCCATACCGGCAAGATATATGCCGGCAGTGGAAGATTCCGCGGGTCTCAGTTTAGGATGAGACTCTGTTAAGAATCCGTATTTATCGTATGATATTCCAAGCATTTGCGCAAGTTTGTCGGAACCTTTTTTGGGAATTACGCCCGTTGCAAGCACTACCATATCGGCAGCTATTTCTACCTGATTGCCCGAAAGGGTATCGGCTCCTTTTACTATAAGTTTTCCGTTATCTTCATATATTTTAGATACTCTGCCCCTTAAATAAACTGCTCCGTCCTGTTCCATAGTTCCTCTGACGAACTCTTCGTATCCCTTGCTTGTAGATCTTATATCGATATAAAAAACATAGCTTTGAGAGCCGTGTACCTTATGGGCAAAGAGTTTTGCATGCTTTGCGGTGTACATACAGCAGACTTTTGAGCAATAAGGAACTCCTTTTTCTGGATCCCTCGAACCTACGCACTGAACGAACACTATAGTCTGAGGCGTCTTTCCGTCAGAAGGTCTTTTTATTACGCCTTCGGTAGGACCGGAAGCCGAAAGAAGCCTTTCAAACTGCAATCCCGAAACTACGTCTTTATATTTTCCGTAGCCGTATTCTCCGTACATGGAAGTATCCATAAGGTCGTATCCGGTTGCCGCTACGATTGCGCCGACGGTTTCCTCTATTATTTCGTCCTGCATGCTGAAATCAATGCACTTAGGTCCGCAGGCATCAAAACATTTCTGGCATTTTCCGCCTTTTTTAAAATGAAGGCAGACGGAACGGTCTAAGACAGGCACTAAAGGCACAGCCTGAGGAAACGGAACATATATTGCAGTTCTTTCAGAAAGATTTATATTGAATTCGCTTTTTACGTTTTTGTGCATGGGGCAGGCATTCCAGCATTCGCCGCAACCGGTACAGTCTTTTTCGACGACACTTCTTGCTTTTTTCTTTATTTTTATTTTGAAATTTCCGATATAACCGGAAACGTCTTCTATTTCGGAATATGTATATAACTTAATATTCGGATGCTGATTTGCTTCGACCATTTTCGGAGTCATTATGCAGCTTGAACAGTCTAACGTCGGAAAAGTTTCGTCAAGCTGTATCATTCTGCCGCCTATAGACGGTTCTTTCTCGACTAATATAACTTCTACTCCGCCGTTTGCGATATCTAAAGCAGCCTGTATTCCCGAAATGCCTCCGCCTATAACCAGCGCTTTTTTGTTTAATGGAACTCTGACGTCTTCTATAGGTTTATCCCTTTTTACCTTTTCTACCATCATCTTCATTAAATCGACGGCTTTTGCGGTAGCTCTTTCTTTATCTTCGTGAACCCATGAAACCTGTTCCCTGATATTTGCAATTTCTACGAAATACGGATTTAATCCCTCTTTTACCGCCGCTTTCCTGAAAGTATTTTCGTGCATATGCGGCGAACACGCGGCAAGAACGACGCCGGTCAAATTTTTCTCTTTGATTACGTTCCTCAAGCTGTTCTGTCCTGGATCGGAGCACATGTATTTGTAATCGACGGCGCTGACTACTCCGGGTATTTTTGCAGCTTCCTCTCTTACTTTTTCTACATCGACGGTGCTCGCTATATTAGAACCGCACCAGCAGACAAACACGCCTATTCTTGACATAATATTTTACCTCTCGTATGTATCTTAATTATTTCGAAAATTCTTCAATTTTTTTCAAAACCCTGTCTGCCGCAACCATATGTCCGTCTATAGCAAGATCTTTGGGGTTAATTCCGAAAGAAAGACCCAGAAGTTCCGTAATGAACAAAATAGGCAGACCTATTTTTTCTTCGTATTTTCTTTCTATTTCCTTCTGTCTGACGTCTAAATTAGAATGACAAAGAGGGCAGGCAACTACTACTACGTCGGCTCCGTGATTTTTGGCGTCGTACAAAACTTTTCCCGTTAAAGCCATAACTACGTCCGGTTTTGAAAGAGAATTAATCGCGCCGCAGCATTCGGTTTTATAAGAATAGTCAACCGGCTCGGCTCCAGTAAGAGAAACCAGCTCGTCCATGGTAACCGGATTTTCGGGGTCGTCGAACTGCATAACTTTAGGCGGCCTGACTAACAAGCAGCCGTAATAAGATGCAACTTTAAGTCCGGCAAGCGGTTTTTTAACCATCGATTTTATCTTTTCTTTTCCGACTACTCCGATAAGAAATTCAAGCATATTATTTATGGTCATTTCGGAGTCGTAAGGCATTTCCAAGGAATTGGTTATTTTCTTCTTCAGTATATCGTCTCTTTTTAATTCATAATCGGCGTTTTTGAGCCTGTTAGAACATGCGGCGCACGGAGCAAGGACGGATTCAAAGCCGTCTTTTTCGGCTATCGCAAGATTTCTTGCCGGAAGAGCTATGGCAAGATTATGGTTTATACTGTGGGCCGCCGAAGCGCCGCAGCAGTTCCAGTCGGGAATTTCCTTGACCTCTATGTCCATAGCTTCAAGAATTTTTAACAACGATACTTCATATTCGAAAGACGTTCCTTTTAGCGAACATCCGGGGTAATATGCTAATTTCATATTTTTTAATTTCTCCTTTAACTATTTACTCGAAATCCTTAAAAATTTTTGCTATTTGATTTAAATTAGAAATTGTTTCTCCGTGCATTTTAAGTTTTCCTTTTTCGAGCATTTTTGGAGCCAAAAACATATCTCTGAAAAGATGTTTTGTTTTTAATTTATACTTTCCGACTAATTCAAGTTCGAATATTCTTCCGTGCGATTTGACGTTATCAAGAAATACTTCGTGAAACATCTGAACTTCTTTTTCAGTTTTTGAAGTTATTCCTTTTCTCTCGGCTATCTCCCTAAGGACGTCCATAATGCCGGTAACTTCAAATCCTTTCGGGCATCTGGTCGAACAGGTATTGCAGGAAACGCAAAGCCAAATAGTCTTAGAATTTAAAACGGTATCCTCCATTCCAAGTTCGGTCATTTTTATTATCTGGTTCGGAGTATAATCCATTTCAAAATTAACGGGGCATCCCGCCGAACATTTTCCGCACTGATAACACTTGGATAGTTTGTCGTGCAGCATAGACTCCACCTGAGCGACAAAATTACGCCTGTTTTGTTCGTTTAAAACCGTCTTCATAGCTATTGTCCTTGAATTGAAAATTGAATTTATTTTTCTTTGATTTTTTTCTTTGATTGCGGATTGAAAATCGTATATTTTTGTTTTTTTATTCGATTTTAAAATGCCGTTCTTAAATTATAGACCTTATTTAAATTTAAGTCAAGAATTTTTTACTCATAATTATATAGCCTCGGTCGTGCATAACAGGTCGTAATCCTTAATTTTATTGATATTTACGGGGATAAATTTTTTTTTAGCAATATAATCGGGGTTATTTTTTAAATCTTCTAAATACGTATAGGTATATCCGTCGATATCGGGAGATTGAAAGTAAGTTCTCAGCTTTACCGTTTTATTGTTTATTTCGTCGATCACCGCTTCGTACGTCCGCCCTATGTGTTTAGACATTATGCGACCGATAAGCGATTTTTGGGTTTCCATTAAAATTTTATATCTTTCGGACTTAATTTTTGCGCTTACTTTTTGTTTGTATTTATATGAACCGGCGGATCTTTCGTCGGAGTATTTAAAAACTCCGAGACTGTCGAATTTTACATCTTTAATAAACTTTAATAATTCTTCGAAATCTTTATCGGTTTCCCCTGGAAAACCCGTAATAAGAGACGTCCTCAATGCGGCATCGGGAATTTCATTTTTTATTTTTTCTATAATTTTTAAAATGTCTTTTTTAGATTCTCCTCGTTTCATAAGTTTAAGAATCTCATCGCTTATATGTTGGACAGGCATATCGATATATTTCAAAATTTTTTCTTCATTATTGAATAAGCTTATTAAATCATCGTTAAACAAAGCTGCCGAAGGATAAAGATACATTAACCTTATCCATTTGACGCCTTTTATTTTTATAAGCTCTTTTAAAAGAACGAATAAACCGTTCTTAACGCCGGCGTCCATTCCGTAATAGGATGTATCCTGAGAAACAATTATTAATTCTTCGACTCCAACCGAAGCTAAATAGGCGGCTTCCTTTTTAATCTCTTCTATAGATTTGGAACTGTATGCGCCTCTGATGGAAGGTATGGTGCAGAAAGAACAAGACCTGCTGCATCCTTCGGATATTTTAAGGTATGCCGTGCTTTTTAAGTTAAAATGTTCTCTTTCGAATTCTTTATATTTTTTTGAAGATGCCCCTATGCCCCTGCCGGATATTTTTTTTCCCGTCGCCGATTCAATTTCTTCTACTATTTTTTCTTCGTCGAAAGTAGTAAGGAAAATATCGACTTCGGGCAGTTCTTTTTTAAGTGTTTCTACGTTGTTGTTTACCATGCATCCGGTAACCGCGATATATTTTATTGCGCCGGACTTTTTTTTCTCGACGGCTTCCATAATTACGTCCAAAGATTCTTTTCTTGCCGCTTCAATAAACCCGCAGGTATTTACTACGCAGACGTCGCATCCGTCCGTGTCGGAAGTAAACCTGATATCCGAATTTTTGAGACGCGTAAACATCGTTTCCGAATCTACTTGATTTTTAGGACATCCGAGACTGATAAGATTAAAACTTAAAGACATTTACCTATAAATATTTATATTGACAAATGACTTTAAAGTCATTATGATTATTATTATTTAGCTATTGATTGTATATTATGTTTTATTTATTATTTATTAATTATTTATTAACAATACGTCATTATAATTATAATATAATATATAGGTATATTTTTAAAATTTATTATCGATATATAATAAGATATATAATAACCGTATAATATAATAATAATCTAAAATGAATATTAAAGCCATAAAAAAAATAATATTGCCGTTTATTTGCTTGATTACTGCTGCGATATTATTCATAGGCTTAAGAAATTCTTACGGCGTAACTAAAAAAACTATAACGCTGAAAGATGCGCTTAGACTTGCCGTCAAACATTATCCCGGAATATTAACCTCTAAATATTCATATCTTTCGTCCGTCTATGCAAAAAAAGAAACTCTCTCTCAGTATTACCCGCAAGTTTCCGCAACGGCGGGATTTTCTAAAAATTCTTTTATGAATGTTGACAATAATACCGTAACTTCCAATGGACGGATAATTACCGAGCCGGGAATAAACTATTCTTTAAACGACTATTCGGCGTCTTTAAATGCTACGTATATGCTTTACTCTTTCGGCTCCCGCTATTACAATTATCTTAACGCAAAATATCAGACGAAAGGAGCCGGCGCAGGTTATGATTATGCGGTAAACAGCGATTTATATAACGTTATTTTAAATTTTGCGGAATATTTTGCCGACAAAGAATTAATGAAAGCGGACAAAGAAAACATTAAAAACGACGAAATGCAGTATAAAGCCGCAAAGGCGTTTTACAAAATTGGAACCGGAGACCTTTTAGATGCGGAAACGGCAAAAGCTAACATGGAAACCGCAAAGGCCGCTTATATAAATTCTATATTTAACGTCCGCATAGCAAAGCTTGCTCTGTTAAATTCCATAGGACTCCCGCCTTCGAATAACTACATTTTCGTAAATACTTTAAGATTTAAAACTTTCAAAAGCAAACTAAAAGGGCTTATTAAATCGGCGGTTAAAAATAATCCACAGTTAAAACAGGCGCTGTATGCGGTGAAAGCGGCAAAGGCTTCGGTCAAACAGTCCGTAAGCGGTTACTACCCGACTTTCAACGCAAATTTTTCATATACGGGAGAAAATTCCGCCTTTCCGCTTAACAGAAATTATTCGGCGGGACTTTCGGTTTCCATACCTATTTTTAACGGATTTTTAACGCAAAATAAAATAGATTATTCTAAAGCTGCTTTAAACGGAAGTATCTGGAATCAAAAGCTTACGGAAAACAACTTGATTTACGCCGTATCAAGCGATTATTACGCTTTAAACAACCAGTATTTAACGGTTAAGGCGCTTAAATCTTCCGAAAAAGCATCACGACTTGCTTATACGCTTGCACTTAAAAGCTACGAAGTCGGCGTAGGCTCCATGGTTCAGCTCGTAACTGCAAACGCCCAGTATATTTCGGCATTGACAAGCTATATAAACGGCAGATACACATATTTTTATCTCAAAGCAAAATTGTATTCCGACCTCGGATTAATACCGGAACATTATCTAAAATAAAAATAAAGGTAAATGAAAAATGACAAAAAATAAAAAAATTATTATATCCGCCTTCATAATTTTACTCATTATTTTTATCGCATCGTATTTTATTATAAAATCAAAAACGAAAAAAGTTTCTTACGACCTTTATACGGTAAAGCCGATTACCATACAAAAATACGTTACTACTACAGGAACGGCTAATCCTATAAATACTATAAACGTCGGCGCTCAGGTATCCGGAATATTTACAAAACTTTACGTGTGGTATAACTCTATCGTCAAGAAAGGGGAGCTTCTCGCCCGGATAGACCCTGCCCCTTTTATTCAAAGAGTTGATCAGGATAAAGCGAATCTCGCTTCAGCCGAAGCAAACGTCCTTAAGCAAAGAGCCGTATTATATTATGACAGGCTTACTTATATCAGGGACAAAAAATTATGGAAAGAAAACTTAATAGCGCACCAGACGGAACAAAGCGCCTACAGCGTTTATCTTCAGGATACGGCTCAGCTTAAATATTTGGAAAATGCGGTAAATGCGGCTAAAGCGCAGTTGGCGCAGGACGAAACAAACCTTTCTTATACAAAAATATATTCGCCCGTTAACGGCATTATAATTAACGTCGGCGTAGTAGTCGGACAAACCGTCGCCTCTAGTTTTCAAACGCCGAACCTTTTCGTAATAGGCGAAAACATAAAAAAAATGGAAATAGATACGACTACCAACGAAGCAGACCTTGGAGGCATTAAAAAAGGCGACAAAGCTTCATTTACCGTATATGCGTATCCGGATAAAACTATATGGGGCACTGTTCACAATATAAGAATTAATCCTACTACGGTTTCGGGGGTAGTCAGTTATAACGTCACTATATTTTTTAATAACGACGACGAAAAGGTGCTTCCCGGAATGACCGCTATCGTTAAAATTTACGTTTCAGAAAAAAAAGGCGTCCTCGGCGTGCCCAATTCTGCTTTGAGATTTATTCCCGCAGGAGAAAACAAACAGGTTTTAAATAATATAACAAAAAAATTAAAAGTCGGCGAAGGCGTCGTATGGTTATTGAAAAACGGCGTTCCTAAACCGATTATAGTAAAACTCGGCATAAATAACGACGAATACACCGAAGCTATCTCTAAAGATATTAAGAGCGGCACTAAAATCATAACGGGTATTAAATCTTCTTATAATACCGCCTCGGCTCCCGGAAGGAGAATGTTCTTCTAATATGAATAATATGAATAAAACCGACGTTGAAGAAATAGTTGCCGGCGATTATAAGAGCGTTAATTATTCCGCAGTGCCGCTGATAAGATTAGAAAATATAGGTATGGTTTATAAAATAGGCGATATCTCATATGAAGTTCTTAAAGGAATAAACCTTACCGTAGAAAACGGAGAATTCGTTTCAATAATGGGCGCATCCGGTTCCGGAAAATCTACCCTTATGAACATACTGGGATGTCTGGATAAGCCTACGTCGGGAAGCTATTTTCTCGAAGGAAAAGATGTATCCAAACTGACTTCGGACGAACTTGCCGAAATAAGAAATAAAAAAATAGGTTTTGTATTTCAGGGCTTTAATCTTATACAGAGGCTTTCAATTTTAGAAAACGTTATGCTGCCTCTTTATTATACGGGCTATCATTCAAAAGACTCTGAAGAAATGGCGCTAAAAGCATTAAAGCTCGTAGATCTTTCGGATAAAGGAAATAAATTTCCTAATCAGATATCAGGCGGAGAGCAGCAAAGAGTAGCAATAGCAAGAGCCATAGTAAACGACGCCCCTATAATAATGGCGGACGAACCTACGGGTAATCTCGACTCGGTAAGGGGAGCGGACGTTATGAATTTTTTTGAAAAAATTAATTTAGAAAGAGGCGCAACGATAATTTTGGTAACGCACGATAAGCACGTGGCAGATTATGCAAAAAGGCTTATAACGGTAAAAGACGGAATAATTTTATCTTCGGAAACGGTCAAAAAAATATGAAACGTAAACGCGTAAAATTTGCTTTTTTTCTCGACTTGGAATCTGCATATAAAACCCTGCTGCGCAATAAAATAAGGTCTTTTTTGACGATACTCGGAATTATTATAGGCGTAGGTTCCGTTATAGCAACGATAGGGATAGGACAGGGCGCCTCTAAAGCCATTCAGGCTTCCATTGACTCGATGGGTTCCAATATGCTGATCATACTTCCAGGTTCTTCGTCGCTGGGCGGCATAAACAGCGGATTCGGAGTACTGCCGACGCTGACTTTAAACGACGTTTACGCAATAAGAAAACTTTCTTCCGTCAAAACCGACACGGCAATTCTCGGCACGTCGCAACAGGTAATATGGAGGGGAAACAACTGGTCGACATTAATAATGGGTGCAAATTCTACATTTCCAATAGTAAGAAAATGGCCTGTAGCAAAAGGGGTATTTTTTACTCCTCAGCAGGTTGCTTCCGCCGCAAACGTAGCGGTAATCGGAAATACTGCGGCAACGGAACTTTTTGGACTTATAAATCCTATCGGACATATAATAATTATTCACAGCGTTCCGTTTACAGTCATAGGTCTTTTCTCGGTTAAAGGATTTAACGCTTTCGGTCAGGACCAGGACGATATAGTAGCTATACCTGTAACTACTATGATGGAAAAAATTGCCGGCACGACTTGGGTGCACGCAATAGCCGTTTCGGCAAAAACTCAGAAAGATACCGTTCTTGCGCAGTCTCAAATTACAGCTCTTTTAAGACAAAGACATCATATACCGCTTAATAAACCTAACGATTTTTTCGTCAGAAACCTTACCGAAATAGCTCAGGCGGCAAATTCTAGCGCTGCTACGTTTACTATTCTTCTTGCAAGCATTGCGGCAGTTTCTCTGCTGGTAGGCGGCATAGGCATTATGAACATAATGCTGGTTTCCGTCACCGAAAGAACTAAGGAAATAGGAATAAGAATGGCAATAGGCGCTAAAAAATCCGATATTCTTAAACAGTTCCTGATAGAATCGGCAGTTTTAAGCCTTTTCGGCGGACTTTTAGGCATCGGTCTCGGCTTCGGAATTTCAAGCGCAATTTCCGCCTTTTCGCCCCTTAAAACCGTAGTTACCGCAGAACCAATAATAATCTCCGTCGTATTTTCCCTGTGCGTAGGAATATTTTTCGGTTTTTATCCAGCCTTTAAAGCCTCGAGAATGAACCCCGTAGAAGCCCTTAGATACGAATAAAAAAAGCTTCTAAACCGTCAAACACAGTCAGGAGCAAGCAAATAAATAAATCTGACACCTTTTTGAGGGCTGTCCGCTTTCATATTTTTTACATTTCTGTTATATTAATATAAATACGGGGACAGAATTAAATTATGTCATAAATAATATAAAATAACAGGAAATGGGAATATTA
>JBMFVW010000004.1:45770-68139 GCA_049965795.1 Candidatus Acidulodesulfobacterium sp. | reverse complement strand
GATAGAATAAATTAATAAAAAGATGTTTAAAACTTTAAGGGAAAATATAAATTCGGTTTACGAAAGGGACCCTGCCGCCAGAAATGCTCTGGAGGTTTTGCTTTGCTATCCCGGGCTGCATGCTGTGTATTTTCATAAAGTTTCTCATTTTTTATGGAAACATAAATTTCGGCTTTTGGCACGGTTAGTTTCCCAGACTGGAAGATTTTTTACGGGAATCGAAATTCATCCGGGCGCAAAAATAGGAAAAAGATTTTTCATAGACCACGGAATGGGGGTCGTAATAGGCGAAACCGCGGAAATAGGAGACGACGTTACTATTTATCACGGCGTTACGCTAGGCGGAACGAGCTGGAAAAAAGAAAAAAGGCATCCTACTATAGGGGACAGGGTAATAATAGGCACCGGAGCAAAAATATTAGGTCCTTTGACTATCGGACACGACTCTAAGGTAGGGGCTAATTCGGTAGTAGTCAGCGAAGTTCCGGCTCATTCTACGGTCGTCGGAATACCTGCGAAATCTGCAAAACGCGACGAATCGGAAGTTCACGACAATATAGACCTTGAGCATAACAGGCTGTTTGATCCTGCTTTTTACGAGATATCGCTTTTAAAATCAAAAATATCGGAGCTTGAAAGCAGGATAAAAGAGATTGAGGCATCAAAAAAATAAAAATGAAACTTTCTTCTAAAGGTCAATACGCCGTGAGGGCGCTTATATATCTGTCATATAATTCAAAGGAAAACTCGGTTCCTGTGGGCTTAAAGGAAATTGCCGCCGGAGAATCCATATCCCTGCACTATTTAGAGCAGATATTTTTTACTTTAAAAAAAGCGGGTATCGTAAAAAGCTTAAGGGGTCCAAAAGGCGGGTACCTGCTTAATAAAAAACCTTCCGAGCTATTTATAGGAGATATAATAGAATCGGTAGAGCCTATTGAAATTACAAGCTGTATAAGCAAATCTAAAGCAAAAAAAGAATGCGGCAGGAAATCGGTCTGTTTAGCTTTCGATATGTGGAATTCCGTATCGAAAAAAATAACCGAATTGCTTAATTCTATAACTATACAAGACGTAATAGACGAATATAAGCAGAAGCAGATATCGCTGAATAAAGATTAGTTTCATTAATTTAGAAAATAAAAAACGAATATGCCCAGAATTTATTTAGACTACAATGCGACTACTCCGGTTGATCCTGCGGTTTTGGAAGAAGTAGTCAATACGCTTAAAAATTATCAGGGTAATCCGTCTTCTGTTTATGAAGAAGGACGTGCCGCGAGAATATTAATAGAAGACTCCAGAGATTTAGTTAAATCTTTTCTGGATGCCGGAAATTCCGGAGAAGTTATTTTTACGTCTTCGGGTTCGGAATCGATTAATCTTGCGATAACGGGCTGCGTTTACGCTTATATGAAAGACAACAAAAAAAGGGTTCCGCACATCATAACCTCGGCAGTCGAACACCATGCTGTGTTAAACACCTTTAAATTTTTAGAATCGATAGGCATAGAAACTACTTATGCCGGAGTAAACGAATTCGGCATGATCGATATCGAAGAAGTAACGGGAGCAATAAGGGAAAATACGCTGTTAGTTTCTATTATGGGAGCAAATAACGAAACCGGCACGCTCTTTCCTATTAAACAAATTTTTGAAGAAGTTAAAAAAATCAAGGAAGACGTTATATGCCACAGCGACTTAGTCCAGGTTATAGGCAAAGCGCATTTCAGCTTAAAAGACGTTCCTTTGGATATGTGCAGTTTTTCGGGTCACAAATTTTACGCTTTAAAAGGATGCGGAGCTCTTTATGTAAAAAAAGGGGTAAATATAGAGCCTATTATTCACGGCGGACATCAGGAACGCGGCTTAAGGGCGGGAACGGAAAATATAGCGGGTATAGTTTCTATAGCTAAAGGCATGAACATATTAAAAAACGTCATGAACGAAGAATTGACGAGAATTAATTCGCTCGGAAGCATGTTTCACGACAAACTTTTTTACGGCATAGAAGGTATAAAACTTAATGGAAATCCCGTAAGCAGGCTGAAAAATACATTAAACGTTTCTTTCGACGGCGTAAAATCGGAAACGCTTCTGTTTAATCTCGACCTTTACGGAATAAGCGCTTCAGCAGGTTCCGCCTGCAATGCAGGCACGGTTTCTCTGTCTCACGTATTGAAAGCTCACGGATACGACGCTAAAAGAATTGAATCTGCTATAAGATTCAGTATAGGAAGATACACTACGGAAGACGATATAGATTATGCCGTAAGCGCTATTAAAAAAGGCGTATTGAAATTGCGGACGGGCAGCTGATACCGGCATCTTATTTATTATGCTTATAAAATCCAATAAAACGGTCGCAGTAGCAATGTCGGGCGGCGTTGACAGCTCGGTTAGCGCTATAATCCTTAAAAAAAGAGGCTACTCGGTAATCGGCGTTTCCATGCATCTCGTTTCGGAAGATGCGTCCCCCGGAGCTTTAAAAACATGCTGCAGCACGGACGATATAATTTCGGCAAAAAGGGTTTGCGTAAAGCTCGGCATACCCCATTTCGTAGTAAATCTTGAAAATGAATTTAAAACCGAAGTGATAGACCGGTTCGTCACGGAATATTTAGGCGGAAAAACGCCTAATCCCTGCATTGTATGCAACTGCGTTATGAAGTTCGACCTGCTGATTAAAAGAGCAAAGGAACTCGGCGCGGATTTTCTTGCTACCGGACATTATGCAAGAATAAACAAGGATACGGCAGGACGCTATTTTCTTCTTAAATCTAAAGATTTATCTAAAGACCAGTCTTACGTTCTTTACGGGCTTTCGCAGGAAAACCTTAAAAATATAATGTTTCCGGTAGGCAATATGAATAAAATGCAGACGCGCCGTATTGCTTTAGATGCCGGATTTACCGATATTTCCGTCAAAAAAGACAGCGTAGAAATATGCTTTGTTCCCGATAAAGATTATGCTGGATTCATAAAAAGGCAGTCTTCGATATGCCTAAAAAAAGGATTTATTAAAAATTTAAAAGGGGAAATAATCGGAGAGCATAACGGTATTTTTAACTACACGGTAGGACAGAGGAAAAGACTCGGCGTTTCGTCTAAAAATCCTCTATACGTAGTTAAGATTTCTGCGGAAAACAACGAAATTTTCGTAAGCGGCATAGAAGACTGCATGTCCGATAATTTAACGGTTAAAAATTTTAATTTTATCAATCCTGAATATAAAAATTTATTGGAAGAAATGAAAACCTCCGCAAAGATAAGATATTCTTCGCCGGATTATAAATGTAAAACCAGTATTCTAAAAGACGGTTCGGTAAAAATAAAATTCGTCGAAAAAGTCAAATTTATAACTCCCGGACAGTCCGCCGTCCTTTATTCCGGAATTAAAGTTATAGGCGGCGGAATAATAGACACGGTGCCAGAATTCAATTCTGGCACCGTAACAACTTGAAATATTATTAGTATGATTAGTATGGGGACAGCAGCGGATAACTTTCTATTGCATGATAAAGGCTCAAAAAATATATGGACAATATTAACATAACGAAAAATATAATCGCAGAAATGTTCGGCGAAGAACGTATGCGCGGCGAAAAAGAACCCGTTAAATGCGCTGTCGTTTCTTCCGGTTGCAAACTTAACCAGTTTGAATCCGAACAGCTTTCCGAAATATTTAAACGGTTTAATATTTATGCCGCAGAATTCGGCGAACCGGAAATCGACTTTTTTTTGATAAATACCTGCACGGTTACGGACAAAGCAGATATAGAAACCGAAAGAACTTTAAGAAAAATTAAAAAACGCTATCCCGAAAGCCGTTTGATTATTACGGGATGTTCGGCTCAGACTAATAAAGACAGGTTTTCCGGCATTACGGGTTTAAAACTTATGGATAACGTAAAAAAAGCGGATCTTATAAAAAATTCTGCGGATGAATTTCCGGATTCTATTTTTAATCAAAAAAGAACCAGGCCTTATTTGAAAATCCAGGAAGGCTGCGAACTTGAATGTTCTTACTGCATAATACCCAAAGCAAGACCGGTCAAATGGTCGCTCGGTATAAAAAACGTTTTGAATTATATCCAAGAATTCGGCAGGCAGGGTTACCGCGAAATAATATTGACCGGAGTAAATATAGGCTCGTATAAAGATAAAAAATCCGGCGCAGGACTTAAAGAACTCCTTATAGCCGCAGAAGAACTAAAAAACGGCGTAAAAATAAGAATAAGTTCCATAGACCCGATATATATAGACGACGAAATAATAAAAATTTTTGCGGATTCCAGAAAAATCAGAAATCATTTCCATATACCTCTTCAAAGCGCTTCCGACGGAATACTTAAATTAATGAAAAGAAATTATTCTTTTAACGACTATTTAAAAATTACCGAAAAAATTTGCGGATCGGTGCCTGACGCCGCAATAGGTACGGATATAATAAGCGGTTTCCCGGGTGAAACCGAAGATTATTTTTACGAAACGGCGGATAATCTTGAAAAACTTCCTATTTATTATATACATGCTTTTTCTTATTCAGACAGAGCAGGAACGGTATCTTATTCTTTAAAACCTAAAATTAAGGAATCCGAAATTAAAAGAAGAACCGGCATAATAAGAGAAATTTCTCTCCAAAAAAAAATTAAATTTCATAATAAATTCTGCGATAAAACTTTAGAATTTATCAGCCTGACGAACGATAAAGCAATAAGTTCGAATTATATTAAAGCAAAAATATCCGGAAATCCCAATTTAGCTCAAGGAACGGAATTTAAAGGAAAAATTATAGATATCGGCAGCAGAGTGAGAAAAGACGAGCTTTCTGAAGTTTCTGTAGCAATTCAAGATTTTATATAAGCCAAAAATTGACGATATAAATGTAAAGTTTAATGAAACAATGGGATGCTGAATGAAAATTTGGAAGAAAAAGATGTAAAGTCGATTGATACATACAGTTCCTGCAGAAAATTAATTTGACGCCTTTTTCTCAGATATGAATAAATATGGAAATAGAAATGAATTATAATATTATTGAAAAAAGAATAGGGTATTCGTTTAAGGACAAGTCGTTAATAGACCTTGCTTTTACGCATAAGTCCATAAGCGCCGAGAAAAACTATGAAAGATTGGAGTTTCTCGGCGATGCGGTTATCGGCGCTATAGTAACGGAATATCTTTATAAAAATTATAAAAATTTAAATGAAGGAGAACTTTCAAAATACAGGGCGTCGCTTGTAAGATTGGACGCTCTTTATAATATCGCCCAAAATATTAAAATTTCCGAGTTTATAATTAAAGAACGCGATAACGCCACTGCAGAGTTAAAAGATAAAAACAAAAGAATAATCGGAAATGTTTACGAAGCCGTTATAGGAGCGGTTTTTCTCGACTCTTCCTTTGAAAAAGCAAAAGAAATACTTCTAAGACATATTTTAAAAGTTACTCCCGATATAGATGAAGAAATCTTAAAAAATTCAGATTTTAAAACAGAACTTCAGGAGATGGTGCAAAAAAAAACAGGCAGAACGCCGAGATATCTTACTATTAACAAAGAAGGCCCCGACCACAATGCAGTTTTTACGATCTGCGTTAAAATCGACGAAGAGATTTTTGCTTTAGGGCGCGGCAACACAAAAAAAGATGCGGAACAAAACGGAGCTAAAATTGCAATTAATAAATTTATGGAGAAACTAAATGCTAAAAAGTAAAGATTTTTTCGTACTTATAATCGGCAGACCCAACGTCGGAAAATCGACGATATTCAATAAAATTACAGGAAAAACTTCGGCTTTGTCGTCTAAGATTGCCGGCACTACCTTAGATCTAAACATAAAAAAAATATCGTTTAACGGAACGGATTTTTTTATTTCCGACAGCGGAGGATTTAACGTTTCGCCCGCAAACGAAACCGAAAAAAAAATCAGGGACAAAGTTTTTGAATATTCAAAAAAAGCGGGATTAGTTTTATTTACGGTCGATTATAAAAGCGGGTTTTTGCCGGAAGACAGAGAAATTTTTAAACGACTTAAAAAAAACGGCTCTAATATTATCTTAGTTATAAATAAGGTAGATTCGCCAAGGGATGCAAACGGCGCTGAAAGCGAATTTATAGGTCTCGGCATAAAAACGGTTTTAACCGCAAGTGCGGAAAAGGGGACGGGCATATATGAAATACTCGAAAAAATAGCTGAAGAAATAAATATTAAAAAACCGGTGAAATCTCAAAAAACAGATGAAGAAAACGGAAAATCTTTTAAAATAGCTATAATAGGACGACCTAACAGCGGAAAATCTACTTATATAAACACATTATTAAAAGAGGATCTGCTTTTTACCGACGACAAACCCGGTACCACGCGAGATTCTATAGACACGTATATAAGATATAAAGGACGTTTGATAACTTTAGTAGATACGGCAGGCATAAGAAAAAAAAATAAACTTGATTTAAATTCCGAAGCCTTCCAAAAACAGAGCCTTAACCAGATAAAGAGAGCGGATGTGATCGTTCTTTTTATGGACGTAAATTCGGACGTTACGCATGAAGACCTTTCTTTGCTGAGGCGAATAACGCTGGATAAAAAACCTGCAATAATAGCTTTTACTAAATGGGATTTAAAAGAAAAACTGCCGGAAAACGCGGTTCAGTTAAAAAACGAAATTAAATATAAGTTAAAAGAGTTTTCCGGAATACCTTTCGTATATATTTCATCCAAAACGAATAAAAATTTAAATAAGATATTGGATATGTCTATAGAAATATTCGATTCCAGGAACGTAAAAATAAAAAAGAAAGATTTAAACAGATTCATCGAAACCGCAAAGACGGAGCCTCGCAGCGGCAGAATTTATAAATACATAAGCTACGGGGTACAGAAAGAAGGAGAAGAAATTCCCACTTTTATATTTTTTACGGGCAATAAGGGAAAAATATTTACTATGACGGATATAAAATTTTTAAGAAACAGCATCAAAGGGGCATTCGGCATAAAATCGAACGTCGAAGTTATAATGGAATACAAAAAATACGACGCCGATTAAGACTAAGAGGATTGCCGCTATTTTTTATCGGTAAGCTGTTCTAACTTTGCTTCTAATTTTTGGATTTTTTTGGTCAGTTCTTCTACGTCGTAAGTAGAAGCGAAATTCATTTCGTCAAGCAGAATATCTGCAGCTTTTTCTTTTATAGCCTTAAAAATAACGCCTGATTCATATTTAACCGTTTCGATAATCTGGTCTGCCGCTTCCCTGCTTTCTTCATCCGATATATCGACATAATCGTCTAATTTTTCCTGTGCGATAATCGAAAGACCTTTAAGAGCTTTAAGAACTACGTTTATAGTATCGGACATTTTAACCTTCCTCTTTTTTATTTTTTATTATATATCGTTCTGCCTGACTTTTGCCATTAAACCTCTAAGCGAAACGTTATGCCTCGAAAAACCCATTTCGGCATAATCCGCGCCTAAAGCAATACCTATAAGCTGAGGCAAATGAAGTATGGGCAGAGATAATTTTTTGTTTATATTTTTTGCAGCAACGGTCTGATAGGTATCTAAGCTTAAGTGGCATAAAGGGCAAGGGGTAACCATAACATCTGCATTTTTCTCCTGGGCTTCATAAATTGCATTGCCTGCAAGTGATGTTGAAGTAGATTCGTTTACGAGTATCGTCTGAAATCCGCAGCATTTTGTCCTTCTTACATAGGATACCGGTTCGCCGCCCAGAGCCTTAATCAGCTCTTCGAATCCTTGAGGATTTTCCACATCGTCGAACTTAACCGCGCTTGAGGGTCTAAGTATATGACATCCGTAAAACGGAGCTATTTTTATGCCTTTCAGGCTTTTAACAGCTCTTTCTTTCAATTTATTAAATCCTATGTCGTCTCTTACGGCATATAAAATATGCTTCACTTTAACTTTTCCCGTATATTTCAAACCTATTTTAGCAAGATATTCGTTTGTTTTTTCTAAGGATTCGGGGTTATTTATAAGTTCTTCGTTTACCTCGCTTAGGGTCAAAGTACAGGTGTTGCATATGGTCATTATATCAAGTCCTTCTTTTTCCGCCAAAGCAAGGGTTCTTCCGTTTATAAAAAGTTTTAAGTTTTTATCGAAACCGTCGATAACTCCGCCTCCGCAGCATGACGCCTCAGGCATAGGAATTAAATTTATACCCAATTTGCTTGCAATAAATTTTGTGGCGTTATCAAGTTCTTTGCCGCTTTCCTGAGCTACGCACCCCGGATAATAAGCATAGGTAATCATAATTTATCCTCCAAATCCAGTTCTTTATATGCAAGCCGGATATCTTCCATATCTTTTATTAATTTTAACCTGAGAGGCGGAATCTTTCCCTTAAGACCTGCGCCGAACGCAACGGGCAGATCGTTTAATAGTCCGGTAACTCCTCCTGATTCAAATGCGACTTTTATTTCGTCTAATCTTCCGGTTTCGCCTATAGATCTCGCTATAGAAACTACATGCTTTGAGCCGGGCGAAAAAGTAATAGAATTTTTAACCGATTTTTCATGAAGCCTGACTATAGATTTTACAGGAGAAATACCCTTAGGACAAAACTGTTCGCATGCCTGGCAGTGCACGCAGTCCCAAAAACCGTTAGGCATAGAGCCGTTTACTAAACGCGAACCGTTTTTGTCGTTATCTCTCGGATCCTCGGCATATCTGTACAGTTTAGCAAGAGCTGCAGGTCCTAGATAGTCTTTATTGCCGACTACTCCGCCGCATTCGGAATAACAGCATTCGCACAAAATACAGTTAGGCGTATCTTCGTTTCCCGTCAAATTTTTAAACTCAGATTTATCGTAAACCGGCTGGCTGATTTTTTCGCCTTCTTTTAATGTTTTAAAACGGTTATGGGCTTCGTCTTCCCTCTGTCCGAGCAGGTAAGGTTTTATGGCTTTTATTTTATCGAAAAAAACCTCCTGATCGACGATTAAATCGCGGATTACCGGCATATTTGCAAGCGGTTCTACATTTATTATTCCGAATTTATCTATTTCTAAACTAACCTGCGTCTTGCATGCCAGTTTTGTTATTCCGTTTATTTTCATCGCACAGGAACCGCAGATAGCGCTTCTGCATGATCTTCTAAAGCTGAGCGTTCCGTCAAGCTCAGCTTTTATTTTAATTAAGGCGTTTAAAACCGTCATGCCCGGATAGTCTTCTACCGTATATTCTTTATAGTACGGTTTCTCGTCGGTTTCCGGATTAAATCTGTAAGCCCTTACCTTAAATTCCATTATATGTTTTCCTCGCTATTAATACGTCCTCGGTTGAGGTTTAAATTTTGTTATAGCAACTTCGGAAAAATCGAACTTTACGTTTCCGTTTCCGTCTAAGGTCGCAAGCGTATGTTTGAGCCAGCTGGAATCGTCTCTTTCGGGAAAATCCGTTCTGTAGTGAGCGCCTCTGGACTCCTTCCTGAGTATAGCTCCTCTCGTGATTACTTCGGCTATAAGCAGTATATTGCTAAACTCGAACGCTTCTACTATATCGGTATTAAATGTTTTCGATTTGTCGTCTATTCCTATATTTTTTGCGCGTTCTTTAAGTTCGCCTATTTTATCTAAAGCTTTTTTCATAGCGTTTTCTTCCCTGAATACTCCGACGTCGGCTCTCATCTCTTCCTGAAGTTCGGATTTTAAAAGACCGTGCCTTTCTTTTCCCGCCGATTTTTTTAATTTTTCGAATTTTTCTTCGTCTCTTTTTATCGCCGATTCGTCGAATTTTCTGTCGCCTTCGGCAGATTTAAGATATTCGGCTATGTCTATTCCGGCTCTTCTTCCGAACACCACCGTATCTAGAAGCGAATTTCCGCCGAGCCTGTTTGCTCCGTGGACGCTGACGCAGGCGGACTCGCCTGCGGAATAGTAACCTTCTATTACCGTTCTTCCGTTATAATCCGTTTTGATTCCGCCCATAGAGTAATGAGCGCCGGGTCTTATCGGAATAGGCTCGTGAATAGGATTAACTCCTTCAAAATCAATAGATAGCTGCATTATCTGAGGAAGCCTTTCCATTATCCTTTCTTTGCCGAGATGCCTTATATCTAAAAGAATAGCTCCGTCCACACCTCTGCCTTCATTTATCTCGGTCTGTTCGGCTCTTGCTACCACGTCTCTCGGTGCAAGCTCCATCGCTTTAGGAGCATATTTGGACATAAAGCGGACGCCGAGCGAATTAAGAAGATACGCTCCTTCTCCCCTTGCTCCCTCCGTTACCAATATTCCGGTACTCTTAAGGGTAGTAGGATGAAACTGGACAAATTCCATGTCCATCAGCGGAACACCGGCGTTAATAGATATCGCCATACCGTCTCCGGTATTTATTAAGGCATTCGTATTTGAGGAATAAACCTGTCCGTAACCTCCGGTAGCGAATAAAACGGCTTTTGCGGCAATACCCTCGAATTTTCCGTTTTTAATATCGTACGCCACCACGCCGCTGACTTTCCCGTTATCGGTAAGCAGGCTGGTAACGAAATATTCATACATGATTTTTGTTTTATATTTGAGTACGTTGTCGAACAATCCGTGCAGCATCATATGTCCTACTGCATCCGCATAGTAGCAGGAACGAGGAAAGCTCTGCCCGCCGAAAGGCCTCTGCGCTATTCCGCCTTTATCGTTTCTGTTAAAAACGACGCCCATGCTTTGAAGTTCTAGTATATTACCCGGAGCCTCGCTCGTCAGTATTTCTATTGCGTCCTGATCGCCGAGATAATCGCTGCCTTTCACGGTATCGAAAAAATGGGATTCCCAGGAGTCGTTTTCGTCGAAAGCTGCATTGACTCCGCCTTGAGCCGCTCCGGAATGGGAGCGCGTAGGATAAACCTTGCTGACTATTACGGCATCTATGCCTTTTTTCCTGAGTTCTACTGCCGCTCTTAATCCTGCAAGTCCGGCACCGACAATAACAACATCATGTTTTAACATTTATAACCTCTATTATTTTAACAATTTGCTTGATGACGGCTGACTTAATCCTGCCGTTTAATTCGTTTGATTTTTATTAATTTTTATTATAAGAATACGGTTTTTGATATTATAGGATAAACGTTTAAAATTTGCAATAAATTTTTTTTCATTAAATTTATTTTACTTTCTTTTTTTATAGACTCCGCTCTTTCCGCCTTCTTTGCTAATAAGATAAATCTCGGATATTTCTATGGATTTATCCGCTGCTTTTAACATATCGTAAACGGTAAGAGCCGCCGCCGTAACGGCTGTAAGGCTCTCCATTTCTACGCCCGTTTTCCCGGATATTTTAACGGTGGAAATTATATCTACGGAATTTTCCTTTTCTTCCGGTTTAAAAACTATATCGCATCCTTCTATATTTAAAGGATGGCATAAAGGTATTAATTCCGACGTTTTCTTCGCCGCCATAATACCAGCGATTTTTGCGGTTCCAAAAACATCCCCCTTTTTCCCTCCCCCGCCTGCCGCAAGTTTAAAGGCATCTTCCGACATAGTCACTTTTGCATGGGCGGAAGCCGTTCTTACGGTATCCTTTTTTTCTGAAACGTCAACCATTTTAGGCATTCCGTTTTCGTCTAAATGAGACAGCTTTGTTTCTTTTTTTATTATCATTTATCATTTCCTCCGCTTTTAAAGTTTAAAAAATTTTATTATAACCGACCCCGTTCAATTAGTTATAAAGCTGCTATAAAGCTAAGAAAAAGGAGCGGAATTATGCTGTTTTATTAATCGATAAATTTAGCATAATACCATTTTCTTATATTGTAGCCTATTCCCGCAGGCGCCGGCTTTATTCCTTTTACCGTCCTGACGACTACGGGCATTGCGTAAGGAACGTATAAAAAAGTATAAGGGGCTTCTTTTGCAAGAATACGCTGAATTTTAAAATAATATTTTTTCTGTTTTTTTAAATTGAACGTCGATCTTGCTTTTCTGAACAAAACGTCTATTTCCGGATTATTAAAAGAGGTAAAGTTTAAGCCTTTGGGAACGATATTTGAACCGGTAAATATAGAAGCGTTGTCGTAAGGGTCGGGTGTTATGGTAAATCCCAGCAAAACGGTCTGAAACTTTTTTTTCATAATAAATTCGGATATAAGCGACGTCCATTCCATAACCCTTATTTCTGCTTTTATGCCTATTTTTTTCAAATTTTGCTGTATTATCTCGGCTGCGGAAAGCCTTTCCTGATTTCCCTGCGGGGTAAGTATCGTAAATCTGAAAGGTGTGCCGTTTTTTTGCAAAATTCCGTTTTTTAAGCGCCATCCGGCTTGTCTTAAAAGATGCAGGGCTTTATGGGGATTATAACGGTATTTTTTAACGTTTTTATCGTAAAAATAAGTTCCGGGCATAAAAGGACCGTAACAGTGAATTCCCAACCCGAACAGAGCGCCTTTTATTATCTCTTTTTTATTGATCGCATAGCTTAAAGCCCGCCTTACTTTTACGTTTTTGAAAAGCGGGTCTAAAAGATTATATCCCAGAAAAGTAAAACTTAAGGATGGATGAATATATTTTTTAAACTTTGTATTAAATCCTTTTCCGTTAGATTCGTATTTATACTGAATAGGGCTTAATCCCATGTAGCTTATGCCGTCGGATTTAAGCATCAAAAACATGGACGAAATATCCGGCACTATTTTATAAACGAGGCGTTTTATTTTTGGAGCGCCCATAAAATAACGAGGATTGGCTTTTAAAACTATTTCGTAGCCGTGTATCCATTTGTCGAATTCGTAAGGTCCGGTACCGACCGGACGGCTTCTTAATTTAGTAGTTAAAAGATTTTTTCCTTTTAAAAGTTTTTCCGGCAATATGCTTAATCCCCATGAAGAAAGAGCCGGCGCATAAGGTGTTTTATAAGTAACGCGAAAAATATATTTTCCTATAGTTTTAGCTTTGTAAACTTTAAGGTATTCGGCGGCATAAGGTGTAGGCGTTTTAGGATTTACCATTAAACGGTAAGTAAACATAACGTCTTTTGCCGTAAATTTTTGGCCGTTCTGCCAATAAACGTTACGCCTTAGATAAAAAGTTATAGTTTTGCCTCCGTTACTTATTTTCCAAGATTTTGCAAGATCGGGAACTATCTTAAAATTGCGGTTATATCTTACTAATCCGTCGTAAATCTGAGAGGTAACTTCGGCGGTGGGCGCGTCTGCCGCCATATTGCCTATAAGATTCGTCGCGTCGGCGGGCAAACCTATGATTAAAGAGGAATTTTGGTAGTTTTTTACAAGTTTTATTATTTTTTTATTACGGCTATTTTTAACTCCGGATTTTGAATAAAAAAATATAGCGGCTAAAGCGGATATTAATAAAACCGTTAAAATGAAGAGTAAATATTTATTTCTTTTTTTATATCCGGATAATTTCATATGTATTTATTATCTCAGATTAGCAGGTAATGTTTCAAGAAAAAACAAGAACTCAAACACCTTTTTCTGCATTACGGATAAGGCGAATATTGCGGAATTCCGAAGTCCGGCTCCAAACCGAACATAAGATTCATATTCTGAACTGCCTGAAGCGAAGCTCCTTTTCCAAGGTTATCGATTGCGCTTACTATTTTAATCATAGAGCCGGCGACGCCTGAGCCTTTTTCTTCGCGCATTTCAAAAGCGATATGGCAGTTGTTCGTGTAAACAACGTTTTTTATATTGCAGTCTTCGATATTGTTAAGTATCGAAACAAACGGGCTTTTGCAGTAAAAATTTTCATATATGCCGGTTATAATTTCTTTGGACAATTCTTTATTTAATTTTAAATATACGGTGGTAAGTATGCCCCTTGCAACCGGAATGACATGCGGGGTAAATATGACGTCCGGCGAAAGTTTGCCGGTCCGCTGCGGCGAATTCAAAAAGGCATTTTCTATTTTTTCTTTAATTTCAGGCAAATGCCTGTGCGTCCAGACATTATAGGCTTTTGCCGAACCGTCTATTTCGCAGAAAAGGTTCTGCAATTTTAAGCCTCTGCCTGCACCGGAAATTCCCGACAGAGAGTCTATTATAACCGGAAACGAAAAATCCACGCACATTTTAAAAACAAGGGGGAGTATAGGAAGCAATGCACCTGTAGGATAACATCCCGGATTGGCAATGAATTGCGAATTTTTAATTTTATCGTAAAAAACGTCTGAAAGTCCGTAAACGAAACCTCCGTTTAATTCCGGAGCGTTATGTTTGCCGTAATGCCGCTCATAGACCGATACTTCGTCGAATCTGAAATCGGCGCCTATATCAATTATTTTAACGTCTTTGTTTTTCTTTAAAACAGCAGGTATAAGTTTAGAACTTTCGTTGTGAGGAAGACAAAAAAATACGACATCGGAAGACCCGCCTATTAAGTCTGCATCAAAAAGCGAAAATTTAATTTCGGATAATAAAGGGTTCTTATGGTTCGTCTTTGCAAACAGAGGAAAAAAATCGGAAAGTTTTTTACCGGCATTACTGTTTGAAGTAATTACCGATATAGAAACATCCGGTCTTAACGACAGCGCCTGTATAAGATATACGCCGCTGTAACCGGATGCTCCTACAATCGAAACTCTTATCATTTGTGGATGCAACGATTATATTATCTCTTAGAGAACTGGAATCTTGCTCTTGCCGCTTTCTGTCCGTATTTCTTTCTTTCTTTGACTCTCGGGTCTCTTGTAAGCATAGAGGCTTTTGCAAGAGTTTCTTTCAATTCAGGATTTATAAGAAGAACGGCTTTTGCAAGCGCAAGTCTTACCGCTCCGGCTTGACCGCTTAATCCGCCGCCCGATACGTTTATATATACGTCGAACTTATTTTCTATGGGATAAAACGCTAAAGGCCTCACAGCAGAAACCCTGTGGCTTTCAAGAGGAAAATACTGCTCGAAATCTCTTCCGTTAATAATTATTTTGCCGGCGCCTTCTTTAAAATAAGCCCTTGCAATACCTGTTTTTCTTTTGCCTACCGCGTGTATAATGCTTTTTTTAGCCATCAGCTTTTACCTTATTAATTATACCTTAATTTAATTTCTATTTTTTAATTGTTTACTTTGACTTACTTTACCTTGTCGGCAATTTCTATCCTGACGGGCTTTTGAGCAGTATGAGGATGCTCTTCGCCTTCATATATTTTAACTTTTTTTATTACCGCATCTGAGAGTTTATTTTTCGGAAGCATTCCTTTTATAGCCGCAAGCAGAGGGTAAGAATGGTCTTTTTTTACCATATCCCTATATTTGAACGTTTTAAGTCCTCCCGGATAACCGCTGTGAAAATGATATTCTTTGTCTTCGGTTTTTTTTCCGGTTAATTTAGCTTTGGCGCTGTTTATAATTATAACGAAATCTCCATTGTCCGCATACGGCGTCCAGTCAGCTTTATCTTTGCCCATAAGCCTGTTAGCGGCAAAACTTGCTACTCTTCCGAGGCTTATGTCTTTTGCGTCAACCAATATCCACTTGCTTTCAGTCATTCAAAATCTCCCGAAATAAAATATAAAATAATATGTATAATTTAAGCGTAGTTTTATATTATTAAATAATTATGCTTTTTTGTCAAGAATTTTTTTATCTTCCCAAAGATAGGAAAAGGCGTCAGATTAATTTTCTGCAGGAGCTGTATGTATTAATTAACTTTTTTAGTTAATGCAGAAAATAAGATCTGACACCTTTTCCAAATAGTTCAATTAACAAAGAAAAATCTGCAAATATCCAATTTGTGACCGGCATAGATAAGTTATTACCACCAATATTCGGGATATTTCCTATATTTAGAAAGATTATTTACTACTAAAGCGACTATCAGCATTATAATAGCGCCTAATCCCGCGGGCATGAGAGGATAAAGAAAACCGAGTTTATATATTCCTTTACCGCCTATAACCGCTATTAAAGAAGTGGCACCACCTGGAGGATGAAGCGTTTTAGTTGCATGCATAAGCATGATTGCTACAGAAACCGCTACAGCGGCCGCTAACGGCATATTTATGTGACCGAGCAGTTTATAGCTTGCAACTCCCACAAAACCGGAAAGTATATGTCCGCCCAAAAGATTTCTTGGCTGAGCGAGAGGGGTTTTTATAGCGCCGTAAATAAGAACCGCCGAAGCTCCAAAAGAACCAATAAGCAAAGTTAAATCGTAAGGATTGAAAAATTTTGCGGATATATAAGCTACCGTCCCTATACCTATAATAGAAGCCAAACCCGACCAAAAAATTACGTGCAGACTTATAGTAGTTGCATTTTCTCCTCCGCCCTTCATTCTGTTAAAGTATTCTTTAATCCACATTTTAGTTACCCCGCTGTTAATATGATTAATTTTATTTATTTTTAATTTTTATCGATATGTTTTATTATATCCGTCATAGATATTACACCCGCGAGCTTTCCGCTTATATCCACTACCGGCATAACTTTTATTCTCTTTGCGTTAAATATCCCCGCCGCTTTTTTAATGCACGTATCGGTCGATACGGTAATTGCAGGCGAAGTCATAATATCTTTAACGTTTTTGGCGTCGATAGTCCTGTTCGCTCGAGGGGTCGGCTCGCCTATTAAATGCCTTACCAAATCCTTAAGGGTGTGTTTTTTTATGACTCCTGCGCTTGTTAAAATATCCGAGTCGGACAGAAATCCGACGACTACATTTTCGTCGTTGACTACGGGAGCGCAAGTCAATCCTTTTTCCGCAAGCAGATTCATCGCATCTTGTATCCCTGAATTTTCATGCACGGAAACTGCTATTTTCGACATCACTTTATCGACGGTAATGCCGTGAACTTTGTCCCTGGCAAGCATAAACGCATCTCTGTAAATTTTTATAAAATCGCCCAGAGAGATATCGATATAGGTTTTGTGTTTTTCGAAGGCTTCCCTGATATCTTCTTCGGTCACTTCTACACAGCTTTTTTCTTTTTCTTCGTTTAAGTTTTCCATAATTTTTTCCTCAATTTTTAAAATTAAATTAGGGGATTTATTTATTATTTATGTATAAGTTTTACTATATATTAGCAGACTCGGTATTTTTAATATGTGATTTATGTCACAAATTAAAAATTATTTTTATTTAGAAATAAAATTTTTTTTCCGGAAATATCTTTTATGCCGGATGCCTTGTACATTCTTAGCGCTCCAAAACTGCAGATATCTTTGCAAAGACCGCAGGAAGTGCAAAAAAACGGCTCGAGCAATATTTTGTTTTCCTTAAAAATTAACGCGCCGGTAGGACACATTTCCCAGCAGTTAGAACATAATACGCAGTTTTCGTTTATCTTAGGCAATCTTATATTAAATATCGGTACTAAATCTTTATTTTCTTTTAAAAATTTATAGATTTTTTTCTGCCTTTTTAATAATAAATAATTTGCGCTTCTCTCATTTTTTCCTGTATTAATGAAGCGGGAATACAGCTCGGATAAAGGAAGGTCTTCTATGGAAACGTTTTCTGCAAGCTTTTTTGCGTTATCTTTTAAACTTTTAAACGAATTTTTAAAAAATTCTCTTCGGTCTAACGTTTCAGGGGTTGTAACGACGCCTTCATTTTCGTTATTTTTTTTATCCGTTTCTTTATATTTTTCTGCGGCTTTACCGCCGGCATGCTTAAAGTTATAAGACTTTTTCTCTTTAAAATTAAAATCCTCCGCTTTAATTTCCTTAAAAGCGTTTTCTTTGTTTAAAAACTTTTCTATTTCGTTTATTCTTTTTATTTTTTTGTTACGGAAATATTTCAGCCTGCACGATTTGCAGTCGGATGAAACGAATATTACCTCCGATCCGTTTTTTACTGAAGAAATTATATCTGCGTCTTCCAATTCGTAAATACATTTTATAAAATTATTATTATCGTTCACCGGAATTTTAAATTCTTTAAGATATTTTTCGGTTTTACCGCAAAAATAAAATTTTTTTCCTTCTTTGTATTCTAAATCGCAGGCGGCTTCGTTTTTATCTTTCTTAACGTAAAAAACGGAATTCGGACACAGGTAAAGACAGGCGTTGCAGTTTGAACAGTTGTCCAGAATATTTATTTCGGCGTCGGTTATTTTTATGGATAAATCGGGACATCTTTCGATGCACTCATAGCACCCCGCCATAGGAGTTTTTAGTCTTACGCAAAAATCGGGATTTATTAAAATCCGCCCTTCGTCTTCTTTTGCGTTTAAAAATTTATCCAGCAGGTTCAGAATATTCATTAGGTGCTATTTTTGTTTTAAGTATTTTTAAAATTTCGGCGTTCTCTTTACCGCTTTTGGCGTTATTGACGGCAGCCCTCAGTTCTTTGGAACCCTTAAACCCCTTTAGAAAACTGTAAAGATGTGGTTTCATAATGTTAAACCCTCTTGTTTCTCCGTAAAAGGAAGATATTTCTTCGTTTAATTCAAGCAGTATATCTATTTTATCAGACATAGCCGTCATATACTTCGCTTTTTTTTCAGCCCGTCCGCCGGCAGCCGATATATTTAGATAATCGCCGAATATCCAAGGTTTTCCTACTGCTCCCCTTGCAAACATAATTCCGTCGGCTCCGGTATAATTCATTATATTCAAAGCATCGGCCGCCGTAAATACGTCGCCGCTTGCATAAACGGGAATTTTAACCGATTCTTTAAGTTTTTTAGTCTGAGAATGGTCTGCCGCTCCTCCGAACATTTGGGAACGCGTCCTTGGATGAAAAAAAAGAGCGTTTATTCCGTAATCTTCGGCAATTTTTCCTATCTTTATGAAATTTACGGAATTAAAATCGAAACCGCTTCTAAATTTTACTGTAAAAAAGGCGTCTTTTGCCGATTTTCTGACGGACGCGGCTATATCCGCAAAAAGCGCAGGGTCTTTCAATAATGCGCTTCCCGCACCTGTTTTAACAACCTTTTTAACCGGACAGCCCGCATTTACGTCAATAAACTTAAATCCAGCATCGAATGCCTTTTTGGCGGCTTCCGACAAAACGGCAGCAGAATTGCCGAATAATTGAATGCCGGTTTTTGCAATACCTGCACCGGATTCAAGAAGTTCAAGCGTTTTCTTATCGTTTCGCAAAAAACCTTCGGAACTTATCATCTCCGTAAAGCAGAATTCCGCCCCGTATTTTAGGCAGATTTTTCTGAAAGGATATCCTGTAATACCCGCCATAGGCGCCAAAATACATCTTATGCCGAGGCTGATTTCGCTCATATATTTATTATATACTTTTATATATCTATATCGGAATTAGGCAGAATAATTTTTTCCTCTACAAAAGAAGATATTTTTTCTGCATCGTTAATATTTATTTGCGGAACGTTCAAACCGCTTATTTGTTCGTCGGCGCAGACAAGAATAAGATTGGGGTCGTTTTTAAATCTTAGTTCTAAACCGCCGGCATCCTTTCTCGCAAGTTCTATTTTTTTTAAGCCGAGTTCTTTAAAACCTTCTACTATAAGTATATCGGAGCCTTTAAAAAAATTAGATATTAAGCTGTCTATAGCTATATCGGCAGACGGCTCTATATCGCTGAAAAATGAAATTTTTTCTTTAGATATAAGCATCGTGGAAAATGCGCCTGCATTCTTATGTCTCCATGAATCTTTCCCTTCCGTATCCGCAGAAACGTTATGGTCTGTATGTTTTATAGAAGAAACTTTATATCCCTTTTCAGACAGTATTTTTATTATTTTTTCTATTAAAGTCGTTTTACCTGTTCCCGACCTCGCAAGGAAAGAAACTACGGCTGGGATTTTACCGTTTTTTGTTTTAACCATAAATTTTTACCGTTTACTCCAAAATTGCCGATAGGAACAATGAATACGGGGACAGAATTGAATTCTGTCCCCGTTTCAAATTAGATACTTCATTATCTCTTTATTTTATCGAACTTTACAATTTTCTATCGGTAATTTTTGGTTTACGTCAGTATTTGTAAATATAAAGTGTATTGATGTATAATATAAAATCGTAAAAATTATAATATAGCAACAAAGCCTCGTATTGTTTATTATAACAAAATTTAAAGTAAATTTTACAAATTAATCTTAAAAAAAATAAAAAAATGAATATAGATAAGGAGATTAAAGGATTATCGTCTTCGGAAGCTGAAGAATTAATTAAACGTTACGGATTAAACGAAATAAAAGAGAAAAAAAAGCATCCCGTCGAAATTTTTCTTTTAAAATTTTGGAATCCGGTAGCATGGATGTTGGAATTTACCTTTATTATCGAATTAATACTAGGGAAAAACATAGAAGCATATATTATTATCGGTTTAATTTTATTTAACGCCATAATATCTTTTCAACAGGAAAACAAGGCGGAAAAAGCTCTCGAACTTTTGAAAAAACAGTTAAAAATTATGTCGAGGGTTTTAAGAGACGGAAAATGGGTTAAATTAAGCGCAGAGCAATTAGTTCCCGGGGACGTAATTCACATCCGAATGGGGGATTTAATTCCGGCGGATACAGAAATTATTTCGGGCAGCGTATTGGTGGACCAGTCGGCTTTAACGGGAGAATCTCAGCCTGTTGACAGAAACGAAGGCGGGCTTATATATTCCGGTTCAATAATTAAAAGAGGGGAAGCAACCTGCAAAGTTACGGCGACGGGAGAAAAAAGCTATTTCGGGAAAACCGCCGAACTTATCAAATCTGCAAAAACCAAGGGTCATATAGAAGAATTAATTTTAAAAATAGTGCGCTATTTTATTATGATAGACGGCATTCTAGTCGTTATAATACTTGCTTACGCGCTTATTTATAAATTAAACTTCGTTGAGATGCTGCCTTTTGCTTTAATACTTTTAGTCGCGTCCATACCTGTAGCTCTTCCGGTTACTTTTACCTTGGCTACCGCCCTTGCTTCGATGGAACTTGCAAACAGAGGCATATTGGTAACGCATTTGTCGGCGATAGAAGATATTGCGTCTATGGAAGAATTATGTTCGGATAAAACCGGCACTTTAACGGAAAACGCACTTTTTCTTACCGATTTTAAACCGCTTGAACCTTTCGGTGAAAATGAACTTTTTGCATACGCCGCTGCCGCATCGGATGAATCAACGCAGGATCCTATAGATTTATCTATTTTGTCTTATATAAAAAACAACAATATAACTCTGCCTAAAGTCGGAAAACTTGTAAAATTCACACCATTCGATCCTCAGACGAAAAGAGCCGAAGCATTACTGGAAATATCCGAAAAAAACGAAAAAAAATTAATCAGTTCCATTAAAGGTTCTCCTATAATAGTAGTTAAAAACCTTGACGAAAACGATGCAAAAAAACTCAGGGATGAATCCGAAAAATTTGAGGCTATGGGTTATAGAGTTATTGCCGTAACTTTAAAAAACGAAAAAGAAAATAAATATTTTGCCGTCGGCATTCTCGGACTTTCTGATCCTCCAAGGAAAGATTCTAAAAAATTATTAAACGAACTTAAAAACTTAGGAATTAGAGTGCGCATGGTTACCGGAGATACGGAACTCACTGCTAAAACTACCGCCCGCTTAATAGGACTCGGCGATAACGTCTGCACTAAAGAAAAATTTAAAGATCCATCGGGATGCGACGTATTCGCTGGAGTTTTCCCCGAAGATAAATTTCACCTCGTACAGGGTTTGCAGAAATTGAAAAAAATTACAGGAATGACCGGAGACGGCGTAAACGACGCGCCCGCCCTTAAACAGGCAGAAGTCGGCATTGCCGTGGCAAATGCTACGGATGTAGCGAAAGCTTCGGCAAGTTTAATATTGACGGAACCGGGGCTTGGTAATATAGTGGATGCAGTAAAATACGGCAGAATGGTTTACAGGAGAATGCTTACTTATACTTTAAATAAAATATCTAAAACTTTTCAGGTTGCACTTTTTTTGAGTTTAGGGCTAATATTTTTCGGAAAGTTCGTTACGACCCCAAAGCTTATTCTGATATTGATTTTTGCTAACGATTTCGTAACTATGTCGATAGCAAAAGACAATGCCGTATATTCAAATAAACCTGATAAATGGAAAATAAAACTTATTGTATCGGCATCGCTAATGATAGCCGGCGCATGGCTCGTTTATTCTTTTATAGCATATTACATCGGATATTATTCTATAGGAATGAGTTTGCCGGAAGTTCAGACGTTTGCATTTTTATCTTTAGTATTCAGCGCACAGGCAACGGTTTATTTAGTAAGGGAAGAACGTCATTTCTGGAGTTCTAAACCGGGAAATTATTTAATGCTGGCAAGTGCGTTAGATATAATAATTATAACGTTAATGGCAGGCTTCGGCATACTTATGGCTAAAGTTCCTTTTACATATATATTTATACTGCTTGCTGGAACTTTCATTTATATGGTCTTATTAGACCATATAAAGAAACCGTTGATGGAAAAACTCAGATAATCTAAGATTTTAATTTTAAT
>JBMFVW010000004.1:15410-45670 GCA_049965795.1 Candidatus Acidulodesulfobacterium sp. | reverse complement strand
ATGCAGGATTAAGAATTTTGACGGCAATTAGGCTAATGTTCAATGCTTAATGCGTAGTTGACGTATTTTATGAATTCTTCTTTAGTGGGGTAATTTTTAACGCCGATGTTAAAAACTTTCCTTTTCTTTTCATACCACTTGTCGAAATTTTCGGAAGATACCGAACGCACTTCTATTAATAACTCTTCCAATAAAACCGTAAGGGGCTTTTCGTTTTCGCTATCCATAATTTATCACCGCTTCGTATGCATTAATAATATTTCCTTAACTCACCGTTAGAGACTAAAAAATTGATTTAACAAGTTATAAATACGGCTAAAAAATTCTAACGTTGAGTTAAGGCATTTTAATTCTTTGCCGGTTAACGCCAATTAGTCCTTGAAAATTCGGGAAGATCTTCAAAGTCACCCCTTATAGCGTAACCTTCATTTATGTTGTATATTTCAAATTCGTTATCTATAACGAACGAATATATATTGCCGTTTAAAAATTCGTCTTTATATTTGAAACATTTTAATCCCTGCCTGATGATTGCGGATAATATTCCGCTGCCGGAAATATCTCCCAACAATATCGCTCCAACCAAGACTTCTCCGTCAAAAACAAGTTTTCTATATATGTTATCGTCTTGAAAAATAAAAACGCTTTGTGTCTCGTTAGAAGGATTGGTTAAACCTATGGTTACTATAGGAAGTCCGTAAATTTCGACGGAATTTAAACCCATGCCTCCCGGATATTCCCTGTAAACTCCCGCCATATTTGTTCCCGCAACCCTTCCTTCTTCGCATGCCAATGGAACGATGGCTATTATGTTTGGACGTTTGTTTATGACGTCGTATATTACAGCTGCATCGCCTCCTGCATACACGTCTTTAACGCTCGTCATCATAGTTTTATCGACTATTATGCCTCTGTCTATTTTTACTCCGCTTCCTTCGAGAAAGCCGACATTGGGTCTAACGCCTACGCCGACTACGACGATATCAGCAGGCAATTCTTTTCCGCTTTTCAATAAAACGCTGACCGGATTGCCGGATTCGTCTAAGTTAATTTTTGTTACCGTCTCGCCGGTAGCCGTATCTATGCCGTTTTCGTTAAGTTTTTTCGACGTAATATTTCCCGACACTTCGTCGAGGGCAAGCCCTAAAACTCTAGGCAATAATTCTACTATCGTGGTATGAAGACCCAATGCCCTTAATCCTTCTGATGCCTTAAGCCCTATAAGTCCGCCGCCGACGACTATCGCTTCTTTTCTTTTAGACATTTTTGCGGCTTTTTCCATTTTTTTGGCATCGTCGAACCGTGTAAAAGTACCCATCATGGGTGAATCCGGGTTAAATCCTTCCGTCGGAGGTATAAAAGGCGTTCCGCCTGGGCCGACAAACAGTTTGTCGTAATTCACAGCCGCACCGTCTTCCAAAACTACTCTTTTAGCATTAGTATCGACGGAAACTACTTTTTTTCCCAGCATTAAATCGAAATTATTTTTTTCGTAATAATCGTCTTCTTTATACCATATAGTTTCGTCGGTAGTTTTTCCTTCCAAATAATATGAAATCAAAGGTCTCGCATAAGCCCTATAGTTTTCGTCCGATATTATTAAGACTTCTCCCGACTTGTCGAAACGCCTTATTGCATCGGCGCACGATAAACCGGCGTATGAATTTCCTACAATAACGTATTTCATAATCTTATCCCCTTTTTAATATTACTTAGATATCGATTTTATATAAGGTCCGTATATTTTTTTTGCGACGGAAAGCCTTCTTTCGTATGAATAATTTTTAATGCCGATTCTTTTTAGCGCCCCTTTCTTACATGCTTCTACGCATTTCGGAGTATCCTCATCCGAACAGCCGTCGCATTTTGAAGCAAAATGGTCTTTTCCTATTCTTTCTATAGCTCCGAACGGACAAGACATTACGCACATCCAGCATCCGACGCATTTTTTATAATTAGTTACCGTCCATCCCGACTCCAAGTCTTTATATCTTGCTCCCGGCATACATGCATCGACGCACGGGGCCTCGTCGCAGTTGTGGCATATCAGAGGAAAAAACTTGTTTCCTTTCTTTTTTATATTAATTCTGGCTCCTGCATATTTTGAACCGTATTTTTCAGCCATATGCGATTCGCATGCTTTTACGCAGGCCGCAAAGCCTTCGCTTTCGCATCCGTCGCATTTTGAGGGATAGAGCATTATTTCTATTTGATTTTTTTTTAAATCTTCCTCTAAATTTGTAAGTTTTTTACTCATAACAGCCTCTTTTTATTTTATTATTTTTGTTTACTTGCATATTTCTTCACTGAATGCGCCTACATGGCCGCGTATCGTTTTAATTAATTTTCCGCCCATAAAATCTAATCCGCCTGCGTAATATTTATCGGAGTCTTTTTTAAAATAGCCGTAAGATTTTTTTAGATAAATGTAATTTCCTGTTTTTGAATATATCCACCAGTAATATAGGGCATTTGCAAGTATGCCGGACGGTTTCCCCGACGGATTTTTTACGTCGAAAAATCTGTTAGCTTTTCTTATTTTAACGCTTTTAGTATATTTTTTTTTACCGGTATTAATTTTCTCACCTAAGTAATTTTTGATATCGTCCTTGGAATTAATATTCATAAAAAATTCTATTTTCAAATCCGGATTTTTTTTTATTATATCCGATATATTATAATAATATACCGACGGCAGAAATCTTGAAATATTCACCGAATCATTAAACGGAAAATTTTTTTCTATATTCAAAGCATAATCGTTCAGCATGTCTAAAATAGCAGCCGTTTTTTTTATATTATAAATACCGAGAAGAGGCTCCACGGTGGAATCCTGCCATAAAGGAACTACCGCATTTACGTTCTCATTCTCCATTTTTTCAATTAGTTCGTTTGCAGCCGAAAAATTAAATAAAGGCGCGTCACACTCCATAATAAGAGCGTATTTGCCTTTAAGACGCTTAATGCAGCTGTAAATTCCCCTAAGAGGACCTATAAAGCCGCAGTTTTTATCGTCAATAATTACCGGCGGACTTATGTTTAATTTTTTTTTTAGCTCATTGCCGTAAAGTTCGGCGCTTTCTTTTTCTCTTGCCGAAATTATTATATCGCCTTTTAATTTGAGGGCTGTTTCCGCCGCTCTTTCTATAAACGATTTTCCTTTAAAATTAAAAAATGCTTTATTTTCTCCGAATCTTTTAGATTCGCCCCCGGCAAGTATTATACAGCTTAATTTTCGCATTTAATTAAGTAAATCATAATTCTATCTTTATTCTGCCTCTTTGGCCGTGTCCTTCGCTTAACGTAACTTCAAAATAGTTTATCGGATTAAACATTTCCCTGTTTTTTAAATCTGCGGCAAGTTCGCCGGCGAAATAAACCGTCAAATCCTCGATATTTAATGACGGACACTTTATTTTAAAAATATCGGCTTTCGGTATAAGATACATTTTACCGTTAATTTCTATTCTATAATGCTGTTCTTCCACTTTAATACACTGAACGCTTTCGGGATAATCGGCTATTAATATTTTATCTTCAAACGTAGAACATATTCTTTTTATAACGGCTTTTAAGTTATACAGATGCACTATCCTCCTTTTATCGTCGAATTCTCCGTCGATTAAAACGTCCACATAATGAAAATGGGGATGAATTCTCGAGCAGTCTCCTCTTCCGGGGACTATATGCATACATTCAAACGTTAATCCGGCTTCTTTCCCGTTCAGTTCTACTATCATTTAATTTTATTTACCTCTAATTTTTAATAATAAAAATTTTTAAGAACGCCGTTCGGCAGAAGCCTTAAACCGCCGCATCTGCTGCCGGTAGATTGACAGACGTCGCTTACTTTTCTGCAAAGAGTAATTTTAGAATTTTTAATTTTAAAAAACTGCCTGTCATTAGTATTATCGTTTAAAAAATCTAATCCTGCTTTTTTTAACGTCGCGTAAGGGTCGGCATAAAACTTAGAATATGAAGATTCGCCGGTTTCGTTAGATAATTCTATAAACTGCAGATCAAAATCGTTATTTACGCAATAATCAATTAATTCGTTTAATGACGTCTTTTTCGAATTTATATTTTTCAGTAAAACTGCGTCTATTTCAACATTATAACCGGAATTTTTTAGAATCTTAAGTCCCGACAGAACTTCCCCCAAATAGTCTTTGCCTGTAATATATTTATAAAATTCAGGGTCTAACGTATCTAAACTTACGGATATTTTATCTATAATATTAGGGCTGAGGTCTTTAATTCTTTTTCTGATAAGAGTGCCGTTCGTCGTAATATACAGTTTTAAATCGCTGATATGCTTAACCTTATATAGAAGATTTTTTAAATCTTTATAAAGCATCGGCTCGCCGCCTGTAAATTTAATTTTTTTAAGTCCGAAACCTTTAAGCGAATATATGACGTTTATTATATCGCCGGTCTGAATAGTCGATGAAATTTTTTTGGAAACGCCTTCGTTGTGGCAGTAAAAGCAGTTTTCGTTGCACCTGCCTAAAAGAGATACCCTTAAGGACGGAATTTTAAATTTAAATCTTTCAAAATTAGAACCATATTCTTTATTTTCAAATAATTCAAATAAATACTGTTTCATAATTTGTTTTTTATTTATATTCGATTTCGTAATCGTTTAACGTAACGTCTATCAAACTTCCTGCTTTTAAATTCGCAATATTCTCTTCCATAACAAAACTGCCGTCGGCATTTATCATCGGACTTAACGATCTTGCTGCGGAAGGAGGCTTAGGAGCAGATATTACTTCGGCATATAACGAACCTTCGCTTTTAGTTAACTTGACCTGAAAATATTTTCTTACGCCCTCTTCTTTTATTATATCATTTTTTAAAGCGGCTTTAACCGAAGGATATCTTTTATACATGTCTTTATAGTTGGACATTCTTTGAATAGCAGGTCTTACGAAAAGGTCGAATGTAATAAGAACGGAATAAGGCCAGCCCGCAAGCGCAAAAATAGGCGTGCCGTTAGTAAGCATGCCGAACGACGTCGGCTTGCCAGGAACTAATTTTACTCCGTGGAATAATAATTTTCCGGTCTTTTCTATTGCGGAAGGAACCAGGTCATAAAAATTTTTTATCTCTTTGCTTTCCAAAACCAAAAAACTTGCGCCCGTTCCGCCGGTAGAAATAATGAGGTCGTATTTTGAAGACTCGTCGGCATTTTTTAAAGTTTGCGTTAATTTTTCAAAGTCGTCCTCGACTGCGCCTATTACTTCAGGGATGCCTCCTGCATCCGACACCAAAGATTTTAGAACCGTCGTATTTATATCGTATATTTTATTAGTTCTTAACTTTTCGCCGGGCGGCGTCAGTTCGTTTCCTCCGGACAATATTCCTACCGAAGGTTTTTTATAAACCGAGACCGAGTCCATCCCTATCCCCGATAAGGCGGCAATGTCGCAGAATCTTATTCTGTGCCCTTTCTCAAAAAGTACTTCTCCGGCTTTTATATCGTCTCCTATAGGAGATATATAAGAACCCTTTTCGACTTTCTTTTTGTAAACCATATAGCCGCCGGCATACTCTTCCGTTTCTTCTATTAATACCACGCTGTCGGCATTGGGCGGAATAGGAGCGCCCGTAGTTACGAAAGCGGCTTCTCCCGAATTAAGCGGCTTTATCTCTTTCGAGTATCCGGCCGTTATTTGATTTTCCACCTTAAATTTATCTATTTTTTTTTCTAAAAAATCGCTCGATATAACCGCAAAACCGTCAACTGCGGATCTTACAAAAGGAGGAACTTCGTTTTGCGGAATTATGTTTTCGGATATTATCCTGCCGAGCGAATTTTCGACGGAAATAATTTCGCTTTCCTTTATTTTTCTAATATTTTCAGCGGTAATATCAAGTAATGTTTTAGCGGTTTTTTTATCCTGCATGGAGTTTTTATTTTTTCAAAACAATAATAGCCGCCTAAATTTTAGGCGGCTATTATTGTTTAAAGTTAATTAAAAATATGGCTCTACGGGGTATGTTTTAATTCCCGCTTTTTTAATAGCCTTTAATGCTTTATCTTCTTCCTCTAAACTTACGAATATAGTTGCATGATAAGGCGTAACGCTTGCAACGTTTCTTCCGACTATATGAATTTTTTCTTTTTTTAATGTTTCTTCTGCTTTGTCAAAATCTCCGTTTATATAATCGACTCTTATAGGCGCATTATAAACGGTCCCGGACTTCAGTGCCTCTGCCATAAATAACCTCCTTGTTTTATTTTAATTAATTATCCTACTTTTACCGGATTATCGGTATCGTTTGCGTTAGACGTTCCCATTTGGCTTGGATGCGGAGCGACAAAACCGAATAAATGTTCCGTTAATTTTCTGGCGGTCTTTTCTCTGTCTATTGTCGATATTCTGTTTATATTACCGAACCATAATGCGTCCGCCGAACATAAAGTTACGCATGCCGGCAAAAGTCCTGCGTCCACTCTGTGCTTGCAGTAATCGCACTTCGTTACCTTTCCGGTCGCTTCGTTAAACTGCGGAGAACCGAAAGGACAGGCGTGTATGCAGGATTTACAGCCGATGCAGGTATTGGGATCGTTAAATACTATACCGTCGGCTCTTTTCTGCATAGAACCTGTAGGACAGGCCTTAACGCATGCGGCGTCGTCGCAGTGAAAACAGTTCATAGGAAGATAAACGGTTTTAAGCTGACCTTTTTTGATAAAATAAGGACCTACCTGTATAACCCTCATTCTGCGGGGTCCTACCGGAAGGTTATGCTCTTTTTTGCATGAAACTTCGCAAGACATACAGCCTATGCATCTTTCTATATTTACTTTCATAGAATATTTTGGAGTGGAAGACTTCAGGGTAATCCTGGAAGCTCTTTCTTCTCCAAGGTGAAATCTGTCAAATCCGTATTCCGAAGACATATTTATACTCCTATTTTATTTTAGTTAATTTTTTTTAACGTCCGGAAATTTGCATATTATAATTATCTTGTTGTAATGAATTTTATATACAAATTTCCGGCTTTTTATATGCAGGGGACGGAATTCAATTCCGTCCCCTGCCTCAAATTCATCGCAAATTGATATTAGTATTTACGAATATCGCAGGAAACCGGAGTACATTCGACCGGCTCTTTAAAATTAACAAGCTTTTTCCATCCTATGCTAAGCTCATGATATTCTTTCCAATGATTTTTCCATTTACCGACGATAACGTTTTTGTCCTGATGTTTAGGATCCCAGACTTCGGGAAATCTTTTCTGCAAAAATTCAAGAGTCTTTTTTGCGGTGGTATCAGGATCTGTATCGCCTTTTTTGTAAACTCTGCAAAGGACGGCTTTGAACTGTATCTGTCCGTAAACGGGGTCTTTGATAATATCGTCTATAACGGTATTAATAGATTCATACGGATGAAACGGCTGATATCTGTCAAATCCGAAGTTTGCCCATATTCCGTCTTCCGGTACCATTTCGGTTACCCAGGCAGGACCTTCAACCCATCCTCTGTCGTTTTCTACTATGACCATGTCTCCGTCTTCAATTCCCATAACCGCTGCCGTGGCAGGATTGATCTCTATATTTCTGTCCGGTTCCAGCTCGTCGTTCCAAGGCCACCAGTGACCTCCTTCATGAAATGACTGCGCTATTCTGGTAGTGTTTAATACTAACGGATACTTCTTGGCTCTTTCAAAATTTCCGAGAGGCGATTCGGAGCCTTCAACCTGCGTAGGAACTTTGTACCAGCCTATTTTCTCCAAAGCTTCGGAAGCTAATTCGATTTTGCCTGAAGGCGTAGGGAATCTCTTGTCGGATTCAGGATAATTTTCTCCTTCTTTATACATTATCCATTTGCCTCTTAAAACTGCTTCATCGTCCTGAAAAACAGCTTCTTCTTTCGACATTACCGGCCACATTAAACCGCCTTTAGGGTTTTTTTCCGGATTAAGAAGCTCGTATGTAATACCCCTCGTAAACGATTCCTGTTCGTTAAAGAAGTCCGTCATTTTAATTTCGTTGACTCTTCCTTTATCGGGACCTTCTTTATAATAACCCCAAGGATTAAATTCAACTTTGTCGAAATGTCCAGCTTTGCCTTTAAGCCTTTTTGCAAGACCGTCGAAAACGTCGATGTCTGCCCTGTGTTCATGCTGATAAGGTATTATTTTATTGTGCCACTGAAGAAGCCTGTTGTTTCCGTGATGGCATACGCTGTCGGTTTCTACCGAGATTGCTATAGGAAACGCAACGTGGCTGAACATATATGTATGGTTAGGATAAATGGACAGATGGATATTTATTACATTTTTCTTCATCGCTTCTTCCATTTTCCAAGAATTCGGAAACTGGGGCAGATGGTCGCCGTTCCATATAATGCCTTTAACCGGATACGGTTTTTCATACATCATCGCATTTATTATGCAAGGCACCGAACTGTCTCCCCAGGATATTAATTTGTCTGTTATCTGAGGTCTTTTAAAATCAGGCAGATCTTTTAAATCGTGTCCGTAATTCAGAGGAGGACGGCAGTTATGCAGCCAGTTCCATCCGCCGCCTTTAACGCCGATAGAGCCGGTAAGAGCTAACAATGCCGCTATGGACCTGTTTACGTTGTTGGAGTTATAAATCTGCGCCGTTCCAAGATTTCCGGTCACGGATGCCGGTCTTGCGGAACCGAACCTTCTTGCCGCTTCTATAATCATCTCTTTTGGAACGTATGTGAGTTTTTCGGCTCTTTCAGGCGTCCACTGGGCGCATTCCTTAGAATACTCTTCGAAACCTTCGACCCATTTATCTACAAATTCTTTATTGTAAAGTTTTTCTTTTATTATGATATTGCCCATAGCCAAAAATAAGATTGCATCGGATCCGGAACGGATTCTCATTCCTATATCGCATTTTGAAAGCGTTGCGTTAAAACGCGGATCGACGCCTATTAAAAACGCTCCGTTATCTCTTGCATCGAGAAGGTGGGTCATCGTAATAGTTTCCTGCGCCGCCATATTTGTTCCGACCACGAGAATACACTTAGAGTTTTTCCAATCCTGCGAAGGATTCATAAGCCTGCCGAGTCCTTTTGCGCCGAAAACGTAGTTCATTGATACGCCGGGGCTTTCGCAGCATATAGGTCCCTGACCGTAAACGTTAGGAGTGCCGAATATCCTGCCGAATCTCGCTCCGCCTTCTTTATTGCCGAATGAAGATCTTCCCGTTCTGAAAACGGTCAGTGCCTCCGGGCCGTATTCGTCATGAAGTTTTATTAATTTTTCAGCCGCAAAATCAAGCGCATCATCCCATGAAACCCTTTTAAAATCGTCTGTTAATGATTTCCTTATCATCGGATGATGTACTCTTAAAGGATCGTACCACCACTGAATCTGACCGACGCCCTTAGAACATAGACCGCCTCTGTTCTGAGGATGTTCCTCATCTCCCATGACATCGACTATTTTGCCGTCTTTCAAGAATATTTTAAGACCGCAACCGCTTTCGCACATATTAGTGCATGTGGAATAACGTACAGTGTCGTATTCTTTCGTTGATTCCTGCGGACGATGATCGGGCTTTATTTTGATAAGCCTGTTATCTTTTACACGCATGAACTTTTCGTTTTTTAACTCCTCAAAATCCATTTTTTACCTCCGTTTTAATTAAAGTATTTTTATTTTATATCCGGCACTCTTTTAACTTTCCATTTTCAGGTTGAACTGCGCATGGCAATATACCGTTTAATATTTCTCCGCAGCCTTCAATACCAAGCATGAAACCGATAAATTCTATTAAGCCTATTACCGGCGCAAATACATCTAAATCCGATAATTTCATACCGTCGTCTATATTTTTTTCGCACATGGAACAAACCGTGACTATATAGTCCGAATTTGTTTCGTCGGCTTTTTTGTTTATTAGTTTGAAAAAATTATCGGCAATATTTGCGTTTTCAACTCTTTTAGAATGAACGGGCGTCATATTTTGCAGTTTTTCGCCTCCGCAGCAATCGTTAAAAATATTAACTTCGGCACCCATAATATTGAATATTTTTTTTAATGATTCGATTTTAGCTTCGTTTTTATAGCATCCTGCATAAAGAAGTATGGAGTCTCCTTTTATTTTCGACGGAACGGCTTTCAACAGTTTATTTTCGACGGAAGCATCCGTAATAATATCGATTATATGAATAGCTCCGGTCTTTGACGTATCCGATTCTTTAAGCAGGGCATTAAACGGCTTAAGACTGTAATCCGCCTGTTTTTTAAACATTGAATCCGAATTGATAATATTAAGGGATTCATTTATCTGATTTACGCATACCGAACAGCCGGAATATAAAAAATTTTCGCCGTCATTCTGGCATAAACCTAAATTTCTCAGGGGCATTACCGCTTTGTTAAAAAAATCGGGTTTATAATGCGAGGGCGGAGCGCCGCAGCAGTTCCATTCCGAAACCGGCTTGATATCTATGTCTAATGCTTTAAAAATGTTTTCTGTTTTTGTTTTGCGTTCGAAAGAATTTGCGCAGCCCGGAAAATAAACAATATGATTTTTCAATATTAAACCTATATTTTATTTTTAAAAGGATATCGAAAAAATATATCTTAAAATTGCTGTATTTTTTACACTCTTTTTAGTTTATTACAAAAATAAAATTAAATCAAGATTTTTTTTAAAAAAAATATAACGTTGTTTTTAAATTAAGGTTTACTGCGGGAAAGTTTGTCTATTTATTAAAATAATTTTTCAATCAGCTCTTTTTTATCTATGCCGAAAAATCCGGCTACATCGATAAGTATATTATTGAGCGTTCCGATTTTAATAGAATCGTGATTTGGTATAGTTATGTGATGTTCGGCATTATTAAGATAAGTCGTTAATCTTAAATGACTGCCTTTTTGCCAATCAACTTTATAGCCGTATTTGGATAGCAGTTTTGCTAATTCTAAGCCTGAAATATCACGCGGGATTTTAGGCATAGGCAAAAACTTCTTCTTTGGATTGGTGAAGCCTGATTATTTTAGGAATATCCGCTTTATTATCAAAATGGCATTCAAGCGCTTCTTTAATATTTTCTCTTAGTTCGTTAATCGTTTCCCCTTCCGTAAAAATAGAATAACCAAGAGCTTTAGCCGTATATCCTGCTTCAACGTCTTCTTCCACTAAGAATATAATTTCTTCCATAATTTTACACCTCGCTAATTAGAATTATAGCATATTTTAAGGGATAATGTATGGAGAGGTGGTGCCGAGAGGCGGAATCGAACCGTCGACACGAGGATTTTCAGTCCTCTGCTCTACCGACTGAGCTATCTCGGCATTAAACATAATAAGTTATATTATGCTATCATAAAACTTATTTAAATACAAATATTTTTTCGGCTTTTATGGTGCCGAGGGCCGGAATCGAACCGGCACGGAACTAAGTTCCGAGGGATTTTAAGTCCCTTGCGTCTACCACTTCCGCCACCCCGGCAATTATTTAATTGAGAAGACGGACTTCAAAAAATGCATTATATAATATCTCACAAATAGCAATATTTGTCAAATACATATATAGGAAAAGGCGTACTACCATATTCCCGTCTCTAAGTATTTATCTATTGCGGCTGACGCTTTTTTCCCGGCACCCATTGCAAGTATGACGGTTGCGGCTCCCGTAACTATGTCTCCGCCGGCAAAAACACCTTTTTTTGAGGTTTTCCCTGTGTTTTCGTCCGCAATGATATATCCCCGTTTGTTTAAATTTAATCCCGGAGTAGAAGAAGGAACTATAGGATTTACATTTGTTCCTATGGCGATAACGGCGGCATCTATTTTAGTAATAAATTCAGAACCTTTTACGGGGATAGGTCTTCTTCTTCCGCTTTCGTCCGGCTCTCCTAGTTCCATTCTTTCGCATTCTACGGCAGTAACGTTATGGTTTTCGTCTCCTATAAATCTGATCGGATTTATTAGAAATTCAAACTTAACTCCTTCTTCTTCGGCATGATGAACTTCCTCGACCCTTGCCGTCATTTCGTTTCTTGATCGCCTGTAAAAAATTTTTGAGTCTTGATAACCGAGCCTTAAAGCCGTCCTTACGGCATCCATAGCAGTGTTGCCGGCGCCGAATACGACTAAAGTCTTGCCGCATTTAATAGGCGTATCATATTCCGATTTATTATAAGCGCGCATTAAGTTGACTCTGGTAAGAAACTCGTTGGCGGAATATATCCCGTTGAGTTCTTCCCCCGGTATATTGAGAAATTTAGGCGTTCCCGCACCGGTTCCTATAAAAACTGCGCCGTAGCCCCTTTCGTTCAGCAGTTCATCTACGTTAAAAGTTTTGCCTATTACTTCATTGGTAAAAACGTTCACTCCCATATCTTCCAAGACTTTAAGCTCTCTCGATAAAATTTCTTTTGGAAGACGAAATTCCGGAATTCCGTACATTAAAACTCCGCCTATTTCGTGAAGGGCTTCATATATCGAAACGGAATAACCCATTTTGCACAAATCGCCGGCTACCGTAAGACCGGCAGGACCTCCGCCTACTACGGCTATTTTTTTATCTTTTTTATGATTTATTTCAATGTGAATATCGCCGTATTTTGCCTCGTAATCTGCCGCAAAGCGTTCCAGATTGCCGATGGCTACGGAAGGCGTATCTTTTCTTTTGCCTACGGTGCAAACTTTCTCGCACTGGTCTTCCTGCGGGCAGACCCTGCCGCATACTGCGGGAAGCGAATTAGTTTCTTTAATCTTCTTTGCGGCGCCTAGAAAATCCCCTTCTTCGATGAGTTTTATAAAAGCGGGAATATTTATATTAACGGGGCATCCTTCTATGCAGTAAGGTCTTTTGCACTGAATACAGCGCTTTGCCTCTTCGACGGCTTCTTCAGACGTATATCCGTAAGGAACTTCTTTGAAATTGCCGCTCCTGACCGCAGGCGGCTGACACTGCATAATATGTTTATCGATTTTCAGCCTTTCTTTTATATCCATGTCTAATTTATCCGATATTTATAATGCAAATCACGGATTATAGCTTATAAAATTAAGAGGTTAAATTATGGTGCGCTTTCATATGACAGTCATAGGAAGTTTTTTCTTCTTCCTTATAAAATTTAAGCCTGCTCATAAGGTTGTCGAAATCCACTAAATGCCCGTCAAAGTCGGGACCGTCTACGCAGGCAAATTTTGTTTTATTGCCTACCAGAACCCTGCAAGCGCCGCACATCCCTGTTCCGTCTATCATAATAGGATTCAAGCTTACGATTGTTTTTATAGATTTTTCTTTAGTGAGGTCGCTTACCGCTTTCATCATAATTACCGGACCGATGGCGATAACCCTGTCTATCTGTATTTTTTTATCGTAAATAAGGTTTCTTAAGACATCGGTGACTATGCCTTTAGTGCCGTAGCTTCCGTCGTTTGTAGCGGCAAGTACTTCGCTGCTCGCCGCTTTCATCTCGTCTTCCATTAAAAGAAGTTCTTTGCTTCTGGCTCCTATTATAGATATGACGCGGTTGCCTTCTGCTTTCATAGCTTTTGCAATGGGATATATTGCGGCTGTTCCGAAACCGCCTCCGATACATACTACTGTTCCGAATTTTTTTATTTCGGTAGGAACGCCGAGAGGTCCCACTAAATCCGCCAAACTTTCTCCGACGTTCAATTCGCTGAGCAGATGGGTAGTTTTTCCGAGCGTCTGCACGAGTATAGTAATAGTTTTATCGTTTTTATCAGAATTTGCTATAGTAATGGGAATTCTTTCGCCGTTTTTATTTACCCTCAATATGATAAACTGACCGGGCAGCGCTTTTAACGCTACATCAGGAGCCGATATATTATATAAATTTATCCCTTCGCCGAGATTTTTCTTGCCGATTATTTGATACATATTTTTTATCGATAACTTATCGTTTAATAATGTGATGGAGGCGGCACTCGGAATTGAACCGAGGTATAAAGGTTTTGCAGACCTCTGCCTTACCGCTTGGCTATGCCGCCTTAATTAAAAATATTACAGGAAGTTATTTTATTATATTACTTTTTCATATTTTTTTAAATACTTTTTTGAAACCCAAAATTGCCGATGGAAAAGGTTTCAGATTAATTATTTGTAAAGCAACAGGCTTTTTGCTTTTATTCTGCGGTTTACCTTAGGCACTCCGGACTTAAGCTTTTTAAGGTTTATATCTTCCGGTTTAGCATAAATGGAAAATGTTCCGACCCTGTTAAATACGGTTTTTACTAAAGCTATGCCTTTATTGAAAGATTTAAAGCTGAATACGCTGCTCCTTTCTATACCGCTTGAAGAAACTAAGGATAATTTAACTTTGCCGCTTAATTTATCGGCATTTGTTATTACGTTGCCGAATTTATCTATCGCAACTATTTTAATTATAAAAGGTCTTCCTGCAGGGACTTGGGCAATATTTGTAGAAATTAAAAACTTTTTAAAATAAGAAGGTGCTATATTTATATTTTTACTTATAAAAATATGCGGTCTGCCGCCATAATTAACTGCAAAGTTTAACTGTCCTATACCTGCCCTGTCCGAAATAAAATTAAATTTACCGGAACCGTCATTTATATAACTGGCAGGTATTATTCTGGGTCTTATGCTGAAATTGTCTCCCGTTAAATAAACCTTTATATTTCCGTTTGATTTCGGCATTAATTTTACCGGATTTCCGTACTGGTCGGCGGCATATATTCTTACTTTAAACGGGATGCCGGCTATAACGTTTTCGGGAGCCGATATTTTTAGATTATGGAACGGTCCTGCATAAATATGAATGGGCGTACTTTCGTCTTCTACGCCTTCAAATGAGCTTGAAACTTCTATTTTGCCGGCTTTTTTATAAGAAACGTCAAAGTTTACTATGCCGTTCTTAAACTCTGAAGCCGGAATATTTAACTGTTCTTGATTGCTTTGTCCGCCGATATTGACGGCAATGTTTAACCCCTCGTATTTCTTGGAAAAATCTGTAATTACGTTGCCGTAATCGTCTAATGCTACCAATCTGACTTCGAATTTACTGCCGGCCTGGACGCCGTGCGGTACGCTTATCCTGAAATTATTGAGCTTTCCCGGAAGAATGGTTATAGTAGTAAATGCATAACCGTTAACGGAAAGCATAGGAATTAAGCAAAAAAACAGTAAAGAAAAAATAACGGCGTAAAAGGTTATTTTTTTTGCATTAAAATTCATAATCGGATTCCCCTTAATAAAAGAATAATGTTTCATATTTATTATCGTATTTTTTTTGAAATATTTAAATAATATTTAATTTTTTCATCGGATGGATTTAACTCTAAAGCTTTTCTAAAGTTGTATTCGGCATCGGAAAACATTTTTAAACGCATATAAGAAAGTCCCAGTATAAAATTTATCTGCCATAATTTTTTGTACTCAAGCGCTTTTTTGGCATAATAAACGGATGCCTTGTAATTTTTAATTTCATATTCGTCCAAGGCGGCATTAGATAATGCCCTGTAATTATCGGGATTAAATCTTAAGGCTTTTTTAAACATAATCAGCGCGTCGCTGAAATTGTTTTGCGAAAAAGATAAAACTCCTTTTTTATTGTAAAAATTTGATTCTTGAATACCCGGCTCTTTAATGAAAGCGGTTTTTTTTGCTAATTTCTTATATACTCTTTCGGATATATTTGATTTTTTCTTTATTTTTTCATAATTTAAGAACGCCGCTTTCGGTTTCGCTGCAGCTTTTTTCTTTTTCTTAACTATATATAAAAACGGATTTATAGCTCCTAAATCCTTCGGCATTTTTATCTTGCTCTTCGATTTCAAAATGCTTTCTAACGCCTCCTGCTTGCTTATGACATATGCAGCCAAGATTGAAGAAAAACTTACAAAATTATTTTTATTAATATTTTTATCTATATAAAATTTTTTAAAATTTATTTTATAATTATACTCTAAGTCTTTAACGAAGTAATATATATCGCCGGGATGCCCCGAACCGGACACGCTGAAATAAAAATCTGCGGCGTTATTTTTTTTATTTACTTTTATAAATTGAACCTTATCGAGTTTTATTCCATATTTTCTTCCTGCGCCTATAATTTCAGACATAAAATATTTTTCGTTTTTATTGAAAGAGTATCCGTAGCGTAAAATAGGAAAGTCGGTTTTTCGTATTCCTTTTATGCTTTCATTTATCTTGGTTTGAATACTTTTCAGCACGGCGATTCTTTTGTTTATCGACAAGCCTATTTTATTTTCTTTTGCCGTAATGCTTTTATATATAAAAAAAACGGCAAACGCCGATATTATAAAAACCATAACGGCAAAATAATATGCTATTTTTTTATTCACGACATTATATTTTTTAAAAGTTAAATTGATATATTATATATTTAATACATTATTAAGAATTTTAAGTCAATCGATTTTGTAATAAGACGCCATAGACGTGTCCGTTTCATATACGTTTATGCTTTTTACGGCTATGCCGTTATGTTTCGCAGATTTAATTTTCTTTTCAAATTCGTTATATATATACATAGCTAAATTTTCTGCAGAAGGGTTTACGCCTATAAAAAAATCCGTCTCGTTTATAAACTTATGGTCAAGCGTTTCCAGCACTTCGTTAAGATAATTTTTCAGCAGTTTAAAATCTATCGCTATTCCTATTTCGTTTAATTTAGCCGCAGAAACGACGGCTTCAACCTTCCAGTTGTGCCCGTGAATATTTTCGCATTTTCCCTGATAGCCTCTTAAAGCATGTGCAGAAGAAAAACCTGACGTTATTTTTAAATCGAACATAAAATTTTTTTATTTTTATTACGAACCGCTAAAATTATCGTTAATTTTAATTTTTGCGTGCATTCTTAGATTTATTATCATATTTTTAAGTTTCTTCGCTAATTCAGCCGAATATTTTTGCTTTTGGTTTTTTGAAGCTCCCCTTCCGTTTTCGATAGTAAATAGAAAGAATTGCAGTCTGTATTTTATAAATTTTTTTTCTATTAGGATTTTTTTTAAAAAATTATAAAAACCGTTTTTATCAAAACCAAACTTGCTTAAAAAAAACGAAAAACTGGTATGCCTATGAAGATAAGCAAACTTCTTTTTAAACTTTTGAGCCATAGCCTTTAAAGTACGATTGTTGATAATTAAGCCTCCGGCTTTTTCCTGCTGTTTAAGAATTATAATCCTGTTTATATATATATTAGTCAACCGCTTTAACTCCGCTTTAGGCAATGTTTCGTTAATTTTAACATATTTTAAATTATTTACCATATTAAAATTATATAAAAAGTATAAATCGTTAAGCGTTATAGGCTTATTATCCACAGAAGCGGCTATAAAATCAACCTGAAATCCGTTTGAAACCGTTGCGGAAACAGATGTCAAAAAACACGCAAAAAAAATCGCTATCCATATAGTTTGTATTTTACATTTCATTATTTTTAATAGAAATTATTAAAAATTTATTATAAAATCATACTATGCATTATAATATAATATCTATATTTTATATTTTAATATTATCATTATTTTTATTTTTTTTATATATTTTTTTATTTAAAAATATACAGTCTTTATTTGCTAAAAACAAATTAAAAGAATATATCCGTGAAATAGATAATTATAAAACCGTATTAAACAAAATCGCCGAAGGAGTTGCCGTTATAAACAAAGAGAAAGAAATCTTATTCGTAAACGAATCTTTCGGCAGGAATATAAGATCGGTAAAAACAGACGGTAAAAACATTAATATCCGCTTCGATTTTTTAACCAGAAATATAGAACTTAATTCCTTAATAGACGAAGCAGTTCAAAATAGTTTATTTAAAAATGCCGAAAAAAAAATATTCTATTACGACAGAGCCGAAAAAAAAACTGCAAATTGCGTAATATTTAAGATAAACGATAAGGATAAATATGCAGTAATAGTAAAAGACGTAACCGACATTCAAAAGGTGGAAGATATCAGATCGTCTTTTATCCAGAACGTTTCGCATGAACTGCAAACACCAGTAACGGCTATTACGGGTTTCGCCGAAACTTTAAAAAACGGAGCTATAGACAACCCTTCGGTCAGAATGAAATTCGTCAATATAATCGAACAGCACGCAAAACGACTTCGGTTTTTAATCGACGACCTTATTACGCTTTCCAATATCGAAACGGAAAAGTTTCCGGTCAAATTAGAAAATATAGATATTAAAGCCAATATAGAAAATTCTTTAATTTTATTTGAACGTGAAATAAAAGAAAAAAATTTATCCTTTATAAATAAAGCGAAAAACGATATTTTTATTTCCGACCCTGGTAAAATCAGCCTTATAATAAACAACCTTATTCATAACGCCGTGAAATACGGCAATAAAAACGGTACGGCAATAATAATAATAGAAGGATACACCTGCAGCAGGTCCGCCGCTATGAATTTTCTTTCGGACACCGAAGAAACATCGGTTTTATGGAATTTTTATTTTCCCTGCGAAGACGACCCGCAATTTCTTTTCTTTTCTATAAGCGATAACGGTATCGGTGTAAATTATACTAATCTTTTAAGGCTCGGCGAAAGATTTTTCAGGATAGACGGCACGCATAAAAATTCTGCAAAAGGTTCGGGTCTTGGGCTGGCTATAGTCAAGCATACTCTGAAGTTATTAAGAGGCAGCGCAGTGATTAAAAGCAGCATGGGCAACGGATTTAAGTTTTCTTTCATTATACCGGTTAAAACGGCTAAACAAAATTTAAATCGGGAATAGATTTTATAAGCTTGTATTTGTACAGCAATTCGGTATAAATATTAAAACCCCTTATTTCGTCGGATCCCAAATTAAAACTCAGACAGTCGGTCCAATATTCCATAAGTTCATCAAAAGATATGTAATTATAATCTCCGGATTTTATTACCGATTCGGCTGCCTCTTCAAAACCCGATAACGCCTTTCTTTTTGATTCCATCAAATAATCGAATAGAGCTGAAAATTCATTTTTATCGGCGTCGTAAGATTCTTTTCTTATTATAAAAAGAGCGAAAACAAACGGAAACGAGGTATGCATGTACCATAAATCCGCTAAATCGTAAGCATAATAGCCCTCGGGAATAGATTTTACAAACTTTAATGCATTGTTGCCTATATGCAGGAAACTGCTTCCTTCGGCTATTTTTTTATAATAATCCGAATCTATCTCAAGCTCTAAATTGTCGTTCTGTTTTAAGCTTAAAAATTTCATTAAGTTTAAATCCATTTTATAGAATTCGGCTAATAAAACCTTCAATAAATTTACGGACGTAAGAGTTTCGGGAGTAACGTATATCGTTTCGTTCTTATTGAACTTCTCTATGGATTTATTTGAAAAAAGATATATGCTTTTTACTTTTTTCTTGGAACTTATTGAAATGTCCGGAAATATATAAGAATTATCGTAATTGGAAATATAGTAAAATGAAGATGAAGGGCTTATATCTATGCCGCCGGATTGTAATTTACGGTTCAAAAAAGCCGGCGTGCCTGAAATAAAATCCGCAAAATTATTCCTGTTTTCGTCTTTAAGTATTTTTTTTAAATAATAATAGATAGGATAAACGTTTAGATAATTTATTTCTCCTATTTTAATCATAAAATGATTACCCGTATTACGGTAAAATTTGCGAAATTTCTTTGAATAAATAGTCTGGATTGTATCCTTCCAATTCGCCGTATTCGTGATTTCCGGAAGCAACTGCGCATATATGAATTCCGGCATTTTTTGCCGTCATTATGTCTATCGGCGAATCGCCTATTAATATAGTGCTCTCTTTTGGAATAGCTGTCATTTCTGCTATTTTATTTATCATTTCCGGCGACGGTTTGCCTTCTAAACCGTCGAATACCCCGTAAACGTAATCAAAAAGATCTATAATCTGCAGATGCTTTAAAAGTTCTCGGGATATTGAACCTGTTTTATTTGTCGCTACGCTGAGAATTTTATTTTCGTCTTTTAATTTTAAAAGAAGCTCTTTTGCGCCTTTTATTAACGTTGTTTTATCGAAACAAACTTCCGAATATTTTTTCCTAAAAACGGCGATAGCTTCTTCTTCGTTTTCTTTTCCGAAAAGTTTGCCGAGCAGGCCTTCAAGCGGAACGCCTACGTAAGAGCTGGATTCTTCGGGCGTTATCTGCCTGCTTTGAAATTTGGAAAACACGGCGTCGAACGCATCGTTTATAGCCTCAAACGAATCTATAAGCGTCCCGTCTAAATCAAAAATTATAGAATTATATTTTTTTAAAATTTTAAAAAACCTCTCATAAATTCGGCGGTTTCTTCAGGAATAGCGGTATTAATGGACATTCCCGTTCCTATCTCGAAACCGGCCTTCATAGTAAGCCTTGGAATAATTCTTAGGCTCCAGTGGTAATAATCTTCTTTTTCGTCGGCTATCGGCGGATTATTAAAGACAAAATTATAATCCGGATCGTCGAGCGCGTCATACATACCTTTAAGGACTTTTTTGACTATTACGCCGAGAGCCTTTACCTTATCCATAGAAATATTCGAAAAACATGGCTCGTGCGACAGAGGCATTATCCATGTTTCAAAAGGACTCGTCGAAGCAAACGGATGAAAAACTATGAAATCTTCGGTCTGCATTATTATCCTTCTGCCGTCGACTATTTCAGCCTGTATCATATCGCAAAAGATGCATCTTCCGACCTCGTCGTAATAAAATCTTGCCTGCGAAATATTGTTTCTAAGGCTTAACGGTATTACGGGCGCGGCTATAATCTGCGAATGGGAATGTATAATGGATGTTCCGGCGTTAGAGCCGCTGTTTTTAAAAATTATGATGTATTTAAATTTAGAATTGTTACGCAGGCTCAAATATCTCTGTCTGTACATCAAAAATAACTCCTGTACCTGCTTGTCGGAAAAAAAAGGTATAGTTTCGTTATGTTTAGGCGTATCGATTACTACTTCGTGCGTACCTATTCCGGGTTTAGTCCTGAAAACTTCGGTAGCCCTCGGAAAAAAATACCCCGTAAAATCGGTATTTACGGATTTAATTCCTTCGTAAGCGTTTAAATTTTCTTCGGAATTAAGGGAAAGAGCGGCAAATTTGTTGGGTATTACCCTTATCCACCAGCCCTTAGAATTTGTGGCTGTGCCGTAAGTCCTGAAAGAATCGACTTCATGGGGCGAAAGATATTCGTTACCGGAACAAAAGGGACAATCTGCCGAATATTCTTCAAGTTTTTCATGCGAATCTTTCTTGTGCGACAAATCACCGCTAAATTCGTTTGGTCTTCTTCTTCTTTCGTTGGCTATTATGACCCATTCCCTCGTGGTAGGATCCTGTCTTAATTCCGACATATTATTTAATATTTATATGCAATCTATATTTTTTATGTTTTTATTGCTTTATATATTCATTATATAAAAAATCATGAATTTTACAAGAATTATTTACGTCGGAAAAGTTAAACCGCAGAGATTTTTTCCAGACTGCGAAAGGTTTATTCTGTTCGCCGCCTATTCCGCCGTGTGCTCCCATCTGATTTTCAAAATTTATTATATTTTTACCGTCGTATTCTCCGAACAAAATTAAATCTCCCGAATTTTTAAACCGGACAAATCTTTCAAGCGACGAAAAAGCGGTTTCTGCTTCCGATTTTGTTTTACATGCATTGGTTATATTTATTATCGTATAATTTTTGTGCGCCGAATTATTCATGAAATCTTTCAAAACGTAAAATTTTCGGTCTTCTTTGTCGTATAAGGATGTTTCGCCTTTTTCGTTAATTCCGGCTATAAAACCTATGCCTTTTAAGTTTGCAAGCATATTTATCAGTTTATTGTATTTATTCTCAATTTCTTCGAGGGTCATTCTTTTAGGTTTTCCGGAAAAATAGATATTAGCCATAGGACCGGAATCCATTATGTAAATCGTTTTTTCGTTCTGCCATTGAAACGTCAGCATACTTTCCGGTTCTTTAATTGATTTCATTCCTCCTATAAATACGTTATAAATTTTTTTGCATGTACCTTTCTTAAAAAAATCGCCCATATATAAAAACAATCTTTTAAAAACCGCATTGTAACCGGTATCGAATTCGTACACTTTTAATTCCGGGTCGTTAATGTATTCGCCGATTGCGTCTTTGAGCATTTTACCGCCGTTTGCTTTTTGAAAAGGAACCGACGGCGTATGTCCGTGGTCGGATATTATAAAAAAGTCGTATTTTCGTTCAGATTTTAAGACAGCTTTATTTATGTGATAAATTTTTCTGTCTATAGCTTTTAACGTCCTTAGCGCACTATATGAATAGGGTCCCCTATGATGGGAAAGTTCGTCGTATCCTATGTAATCCGAATATATAGACGGCACTCCGCGGGAAATATCCATTATAGCGCCGAAAGTTTCTATCTCTTTAAATATAACGTTAGTCATAGCTCTTGCAAAAGGAAAAAAACCTTCGGGACGGACTTCCCGCTTCTTCGCTATATCCTGTATTTTTTCCAATATTTCCAATATCGCCTCAAAAAATACGTAAAAGAAAGTTTTCAAAAAAGTAAAGATATGAAAAACGAAAACTATAAAGATATCGAAATTCCTTACTTTTTTTTTAAATAAATATCTTATTGAAAACGTGGAAAGAGTGAATGTTGAGCGAGACGCTCCGCCGGAAAACAGATTGACGTAACTAGAGCCTCCTTTCAAAAGACCGGGGCTCATCCGCGCCAATCGTTCCTCTATCCGTCCCGCGCTTTCCGGTTTCTTGAATATTATTTCTTCTCCCGTCCCTCTTTCTATCCATCTGAAACCCGGTATATCGTCGTTATTTCCGTACAGAAGACCTGCCTGAAAAAACGGCGTATCGCTCGGTACGCCGGTAAAATAATCGCCCAGCAGATAATCCCCTGAATTTATCATCTTCTTAAGGTGAGGCATCAAGTTTAACGAGAGAGCTTTTTTTAAAGCTGCATAAGAAAGCCCGTCTATTTGAAATATTATAAAGCCTTTTTTTTCGATAGACTTAGCTATTTTTATTTTTCTTATCGATTTTTTAAAAATATTTAACAGACTGAATTTCATATTTTCCTTATTCCCCTCTTTCAAAAAGATAGTTTGAAAGAAAAACCATTAAAATTAAAAAACCGGCAATAAAAATAAAATTCCATACAAGAGGGGTTTCGGGCATAAACAGCGTCTTGTTTTTACCGTAAAAAAACAGGTATTTAAGTATATCTACCGAATAAGTAACCGGATTTATATATGCCAATATTTTTAAAAAAAGTGGGAATTTTTTAATTGGATAAAGCGCTCCGCTTACGAAAAACATAGGCTGCACCAATAAATTAATTATGGAGTTAAACCCTTCGAAAGACGTCATCTTGGAAGCTATTACTATGCCGAAAGCCGTGATCGAGCATGATATCAAAAATAAAGAAGCCGCAACCAGCAAAAACGAAATAAACGTGATGCGTATTCCCAAAAAAGGTGCGAACGCCAGCATTATAAGAGCCTGGACAGTACTTATAATGCCGCCAGACGAAATTTTTGCCAGAACAAATGTTTTTCTTGAAACCGGCGAAACCAATATTTCTTTTAAAACTCCGAACTCCCTGTCCCAAATAATCGATATAGATGAAAATATAGACCTGAAAAGTACCGTCATTATCAGTATTCCGGGAAAAATATACTGCATATAAGAGCCGTTTTTCAGTTTCACGAGGGTTGAAATTCCGTAACCTACGAATAAAAGCCATATCACCGGTCTTGAGAGATCCGTTACGATTCTCGACTTCTGTCTAGTAAATTTTAAAATTTCTCTTTTATTTATAGCTATAAAAGCTCTAAGTTCGCCTTTCATAAATAATAACGACGTTACCGAATTTTTTTATTTTTTTACGCATGCAATTAAGAAATCCGTTTTAGAAACTAATATATCTTCTTTTTCGGAATTTAAAAATTTATAGTAATCGTTTAACCCAATGTGATATTCAGACGGCGTAATCAATTTTTTTTCAAAAAGATTTTTTTTTATCGATTCAAATTCGTTTTGCAATAGCAGAAATGCGTTTTTAATCTGTACGGTACTGCCGTAATCGTTTTTTCTTTTAAAAAAAGTCTGCGTAAACGGTTTTATTTTGATATCGCAAAAGCCGCCGGACGATAAAAACGAAGGTAATTTTTTAGAAATATTTCTGTCGCCGCCTTCTATCGCCTGATAACGCGAATAGGCATTAAACAATTTTCTTGAATTGACGGTAGTCTCCGGATAATGGAGCGTCATATCGTCTTCTATGTCGATTATAATAAGCAATCCGCCGTATTTTAAAGTTCTTTTGATTTCAGAAAGAAATGGATTCGAAAGATTTGTGTGCTGAAAAACATATCTTACAAAAACAGCATCAAACGTTTCTGTTTTAAAAGGCATATTGCGGACATCGGCGTTAACGTAAAACGTGTTTTGGCAGCCGCCGATCGACGACGCTGTTTTTAAAGAGTCTGCGTCTAAATCTAATCCTATAATTTTTAAAGGATTTTTTTCTCTGAGTATGTGCGGAAGTATTCCTATACCGGTACCGGCATCGCATATTATTTTTCCCGTAAAGGAATATTCCAGTTCGTTAACCTGCCGGTACAAAAACGGCGCCGTTAAATAGGACTGAAAAGCTATATAGCGGACATCTGCCGAATTATTTTCCGCTATAGCCGCATCTAAAAATTGTCTGCAATGCAAAGCACTTCACCAAAGAAAAAGACGAATGTTTCATCGGTTTTAAAATTTCTACCGGTAATTTCGGGCATTCCTAAAATATATTTTTTAAATTTATTATCTGCATTCTTTCTTTACCGATGGAAAGCATATTAATTTTCAATCCGGTAAGCTCTTCTATTCTTAAAATATATTTCTGGGCATTAACCGGAAGGTCTTTAAAATCTTTGATTTGCGATATGTCACCGCTCCATCCTTCCGTTTCTTCATAAAGCGGGACAGCTTTTTCATAGTCGGATGAAGAAAAAGGCAGATGATTAATTACGGAACCGTTCAGCATATAGCCGGTGCAAATTTTAATCTTAGGCAGTCCCGATAAAACGTCTAGTTTCGTAACGACCATTCCGGTAATTCCGTTTAAACGCCCCGCTTCTTTAATTAAATTTACGTCAAACCAGCCGCATCTTCTCGGTCTTCCCGTAACGGAACCGAATTCTTCTCCTTTATCCCTGATGTTTTTGCCGTCGTCGCCTTTTAATTCCGTAGGAAAATAACCCTCTCCTACGCGGGTCGTATATGCTTTGGTAATACCGATAACTTCGTCGATTTTCGTCGGACCCAAACCTACGCCGGCAAGCGAAGATCCGCTTACGGTATTAGACGACGTAACATAAGGATAAGTGCCGTGGTCAACGTCTAAAAAAGTACCTTGCGCTCCTTCCAGCATAACGTTAAGTCCCTGTTCCAATTTTTCGTTTATATATATGGACGCATCTATCAGAAATTCCTTTATCTTTTCTCCGTAATTTAAATATTCTTCAATTAAATCGTCGGGATTAAATACGTCTTCCCCAAGAACGTTTTTAAAAAGATAATTTTTTTCTTTCAGGCTCAAAACTATTTTGTTATACAGCACGTCTCTGCTCAGCAGATCTACCGCCCGTATTCCGAGTCTTGCAACTTTATCTTCATATGCAGGACCTATGCCCCTTCCGGTAGTGCCTATCATTCCGGCGCCCCGCAATCTTTCCCTTGCCGTATCTAATCTTTTATGATAAGGCATGATTATATGCGATTTATAAGATATAAAAAATCTGTTCTTGATATTTATTCCCACGGTACTTAATTCTTCAAGCTCCTGGAAGAGGACGGACGGATCTATGACTACGCCGTTTCCTAGAATACAGATTTTATCTTCGTTTAATATGCCGGAAGGCACTAATCTGAATACTAAGCTTAAATCGCCGCACACGACGGTATGCCCTGCATTATTTCCGCCCTGATAACGCGCTACTATATCAGCGTTTTTAGCAAGCAAATCGACTATTTTTCCTTTCCCTTCGTCTCCCCACTGAAGACCGACTACTATAATATTTTTTTTTCTCATATTTTTTAGTTATAATTTTATATATTTTCGGTATTTTTTTTAAGTTCCGCTATATTTTTAAATTTTCTTTCTTTGCCGGAATTTATATCGACGAGCAAAATATGGTCTTTAGCTATGTTTATAATTTTTTTTATTCTATTTTCCTTTATATATTTTAATGCATCCAAATATCCGTAGTTCATAAAATTAGTTTCGACGGCATACCCTTTTTTGCGCAAAAATAAAATAATTTCTACTTCAGATTTTTTGTCGTCCGTTTTATTAAAAATAAGAAAATCTCTTTTTTTAAATACGCTTTGCGAAAAATCGCCGTATCTGCATAAAGTATCGAGATTGACCGCAAAACCGGCTCCTGCACAATTCTCGCCGAACTTGCCGATTAAATTGTTGTATCTGCCGCCCCCGAAAATTTCGTAACCGACATGAGGCGCAAAACATTCAAATATCGTTCCGGTATAATAATTTAGCCCTCTAATCTCGCCAAGGTCTATAGTTATGTATTCTTCTAACTTATAATATTTTATATACGAAAGTATCCGCTCAAGGGTTTCCAGCGCTTCCCGGGATTTTTCGTCGGAAGCCATTTTCCATGCTTTTTTTATAACGGATTTTTCGCCGAATATAAACGGAAGCTCGCTGATGACTTCTTTCTTTTTTTGCGGTATAGAAGTTTCTTTAAGAAAAACGTTTAAACCAGAAGAATCCTTTCTTAAAATAAATTCTTCTATTTTTTCTCTTACGGCGCGATCTATGTCGGATACTATCCCTTTAAAAAATTCTACGTTTCCTATATCTACGCTGAAATCCTTAACTCCTATCCGTTTTAAAGATTCAATGCCCATTATTATGAGTTCCGCATCGCTTTCGGGACTTTCGGGTCCGACAGATTCTACTCCTGCCTGCCATATTTCTCTGGGCCTGCCGAGAACCGGGTCTAAATTCCTTAAAACCGGACCGCAGTAAGAAAACTTATACGGCAGGGCGACCGAATTTTTTAAAGCCGAACTTAACCTTGCTATCTGAGGAGTAAAATCGCTTCTCAATGACAGCATCTCCCCTGTGCTTATATCGGCAACTTTAAAAAGTTCGCGTGCTTTAGAACTCAACAAGAAAACGTCTAAAAAATCTATGCTCGGTGTTATAACTTTTCCGTAACCCCATTTAGAAAATTCGTCGAGAAGCGTATTTGCAACCCTGTCGATATTATCCGTTTCCGATATTAAAAAATCTCTGGTTCCCGGGGGCGGCTGAGAAGTAAACGTCAAGTTTTTCTTGTTCACTATAACTCTAAATATTTAGCTTCCGTTATATTAGGTTCGGATTTCAACTCTTTAATTACTTCGGATGTAACCTCCGAATCAAGCTGTAAAATAGAAATGGCTTTGTCTAAATGTCTTCCGAGGTGCATCCTCGCGATGTTGATACTATTTTTACCCAGTACTTTTCCTATCGATGCGATTACGCCGGGCTTATCCAGATTAAAAATAACCAGAATATGTCCTTCCGGAATAGCTTCTATTGAATAATCGTCCACTTTTACTATCCACGGATTCTTTTTGCCGAATATCGCTCCGGTTATAGAAAATGTTTTAGCGTCGGTTTTAGCCGAAATAGATATGGTGCTCGTATAATCTAATGCCTGGTCGGATTTTGACTCTACTACGGATATACCCCTCGTCTTTGCAACCTCGACGGCATTGACGTAGTTAATGTCTTCCCTGAGTACCGGATAAAGAACTCCTTTTACGACGTTAGGCGTTATGGCGCTTATGTTGTGCTTAGAAACCGCGCCGTTGTAATCTATTTTAATTTCGGTAATTCCGCCGGTTATAATATTGCCGAGCAGTTTGCCTATTTTTTCGCCTAGATTAAGATAAGGTCCAATAATATCTACCTCTTCTTTTGTCACGGACGGAACGTTAACCGCATTTTTGATAGTTCCGTTAATAAGGTAGTCGGCAATTTGATGACAAATCGCTACTGCAACATTTGTCTGGGCTTCTTCGGTAGAAGCTCCGAGATGCGGAGTAGCGATAACGTTGTCTAAAGTTAGAAGCGGATTGTTTACCGGCGGTTCCACTTCGAATACGTCTAAGGCACACGCGGAAACCTTGCCTGTTTTGAGAGCTTCGTATAAATCCGCTTCGTTTATTATACCGCCTCTTGCTATATTTAGAAGTTTAACTCCGTCTTTCATTTTGGCTATGGTTTCTTTATTTATCATGCCTTTCGTTTCTTTGACTAAAGGCGTGTGAACGCTTATGTAGTCCGACTTCGCGTATATTTCGTCTAAATCGACGAGATTTATTTCAAGTTCTTTTGCTTTTTCTTTAGATAAAAGCGGGTCGTAACCGATAGGGTTCATGCCGAAACACTTTGCGCGGTTATAAAGGACCTGTCCTATATTACCCATTCCGATAATACCTAAGGTTTTTCCGTAAACTTCGGTACCTTGAAATTTGCTTTTTTCCCATTTACCTTCCTTTATAGAAAGAAAAGATTGCGGTATATAACGGGACATAGCCATCAGCATGCCGAAAGTAAGTTCGGCAGTAGTTACGGTATTTCCGCCGGGGGTATTCATAACTACTATTCCGGCGGCAGTAGCCGAGGCTTTATCTACGTTATCCAATCCGCTTCCGGCTCTTCCTATCACTTTCAATTTTTTAGCTGCTTCTATAACGTCTTTTGTAAGTTTTGTCGCGCTTCTTATTACTATGCCGTCGTACTCTCCGATTATTTGCTTGAGCTCTTCCGGTTTTAATCCGGTTTTAACGTCAACCTGAATTTTGCCGGTTTTCGTTAATATGTCGATGCCTTCTTTTGAAAGTTTATCGCTTACGATAACTTTGAACATATTATTTATCTCCTCTCTTAATACGGTGCCGGAATTGAATTCCGTCCCTTCCATTTTGTGACGGTGCCGGAATTGAATTCCGGCACCGTAGTTTCAAATTGATAACTTATTCTCCGAATAACGCTTTTTGAGCGGCTTTAAGTCCGCTTCCTATTTCAAACTTATACCCTAATTCTTTTAATACTGCTTCTAATGCCGATATTGCCGTTATGACGTCAAAACATCCGGCATATCCGAGATGCGCTATTCTGAATATTTTACCTTTTGCGGCATCCTGTCCGCCTGCTATGGTAATGCCGTACTTTTCCCTTATAAGCTTAGTTATTTTGCCGGCGTCTATTCCTTCCGGCGCCCATACGGCCGTAAGAGCATTGGAAGGCTCGTCTATCGTGTAAAGTTTTAATCCCATAGCCTGAACGGCAGTCCTAACTGCATTTGCAAGATTTGCGTGCCTTTTGAATACCTTCTCCAATCCTTCTTCTTTAATTTCCCTTAATATTTCCCTTAATCCGACTATAAGTTGAACGTTGGGAGTATAAGCATTCTGATTTTTTTCTAAAGATTTCTTTTCTTTTTTAAAATTGAAATAGTACTTGGGCAGGGTCGATTTTTCTACGAAACTCCAAGCTTTTTCACTCAAAGAAGCAAAAGCGAGTCCCGGAGGCAGCATAAGAGCTTTCTGCGAACCGGTAACAACTACGTCTATTCCCCATTCGTCCTGCGGAATATTAGTTACGCCAAGTGCCGTAATAGCATCGACGACTAGAATAGTATTAGGTCTTTTTTTAACGATATCGGCAATTTCTTTAACCGGGTGATAGACGCCGGTTGATGTTTCGGACGCCTGTATGTAAACGGCTTTTATTTCAGGGTCTTCATTTAATGCATCTTCTATGGACTTAGAAGAAACCGTATGACCCCATTCAACGTCAATAGCTTTTACGTTAACGGAATACGCCTTGCAGATATCGAACCATCTTTCTCCGAATTTCCCCCCTCTGACTGCAAGCGCATGATCGCCTGCGGAAAGCAGATTCGTAACGCATCCTTCCATAGCGCCTGTTCCGCTTGAAGTAAAAATTAAAACTTCCTGTTTAGTTTGAAACAGAAATTTAAGATTATCTCTTACTTCCTGAAGAATAACGGAATATTCGGGAGCGCGGTGGTGAATTATAGGAAGCGACATATCGGCTAAAGCGCGTTCGGGCACCGGCGTAGGTCCAGGCGCCAATAAATACTTTTTTTGCATTTTTAAACCCCTTTAAGATATTAAAATTAATTTGAAAAAAATATAATTATAAATTAAATTTAAAACATTATATACTAAAACAAATTTAATAAAAAAAGTCAAGGATTTAA
>JBMFVW010000004.1:0-15310 GCA_049965795.1 Candidatus Acidulodesulfobacterium sp. | reverse complement strand
AAATTTAAAACATTATATACTAAAACAAATTTAATAAAAAAAGTCAAGGATTTAATGTATTTTATACTTACGGCATTTGAGTTTTTTCATAAAATTTTTAAAAACCCAAAATTGCCGATAGAAAATTGGTCTGACGCCTTTTCCTATCGGCAATTTTGCGAAAAAATTTGACTTTTCGCTATATAGTCATTATAATTTAATATGTATTTATTTGTTCGATTTTTTTATCTATATCTATATATATGTATCACGTATGTTTTTAACTTTAATTTTATAAAAAATGGAAAATATGCGCAGTATTCAGAAATTTTATAAAACCCGCTTTTCTATATTCACCGTTTTAATTTTAATATTATTAACGTTTTTTATTTTAGTCGTTCCTTCGTATGCTTCTAATGCTAACAAAAAAAAATATACCGGCAGCTTTTTGAATATTAGATTTACTACTACTAAGCTTAATCAAAATAAAATTAGCGGAAAAAAAGGCGATGCTCAAGTAGTCATTGTTTCTTCTGCAAATACAAACAACAGTTCACGGTACAATAAGGTATTTATAAAAAAAATAAAGCCGAAACAACATGAAACTGCAAAAAAACCGGCAGTTGTTGCCGCCGCATCTATTAATAATAAGCCTGTAAACGCCTCAAACAGTCTTACGGCATCGGGACTCCTTGCCAAAAAAGGCGATTTCGCCAATTATCAAAAAAATATGACCCATATATTTCCTATGATTATAAACAAGGAAATAATACATTACATTCATTATTATCAGACTACCGGAAGAGATTTTTTTAAATATGCGCTTTCAAGATCGGAAAGATATATACCTATGATAAAAAAAATTTTTCAAAAAATAGGTCTGCCTAACGATCTCGCTTATCTTGCAATGATTGAAAGCGGTTTCTCACCCACCGCATATTCCTATGCAGGCGCAAGCGGAATGTGGCAGTTTATACCTTCTACCGGCAGAATATTCGGTCTGACTATAAATTGGTGGGTCGACGAAAGGAGAAATCCGGTAGAATCGACATATGCGGCGGCGGAGTACTTAAAAGATTTATTTAACAAATTCGGTTCGTGGTATCTTGCTGCGGCAGCTTATAATGCCGGAGAATTGACTATAGAAAGAGCGTTATCGGTTGATCCGGGCGGTAATTTCTGGTCTATATCGCAGAACAAGCCTTATCTTTTACCAGGACAGACAAGAAGATATGTTCCTAAAATTATTGCTGCGGCAATTATTGCGAAAGATCCGGCTAATTTCGGATTCCATAATATTAATTATCAAAAACCTATAAAGTTTAAACAAGTGAAAGTACCGTATTCGGTCAGTCTTTACGATTTAGCTAAATGCATAAGAGTTTCCGAGTATGAATTGCATAAGATGAATCCCGAACTTTTAAGGAACGTCACGCCGCCGGACGATCCTGGATTTATGCTTAATATACCCGCAAGCGATTACGGTGAATTCTTAAAGAATTTTAAACATCTTAAAAGGTACGTGCCGAAAAAGCCGGCAATACAATATACGGCTTATTCGAGACCGGCAAATAATACCGTCTATACCGTAAAACCCGGAGATACGCTTATGGGAATAGCTTCCAAATACGGAGTATCTCTATCGGTTATAGAAAGGTACAACGGACTTAACGGCTATTCCGTACTGAAAGTAGGAGAAAAAATAATTATACCGGGAACAAATGCAGCAAATGCAAATTACGCGGCAAATGCTTCCGGCTCTAATACCGTCTATACCGTAAAACCCGGAGATACGCTTATGGGAATAGCTTCCAAATACGGAGTATCTCTATCGGTTATAGAAAGGTACAACGGACTTAACGGCTATTCCGTACTGAAAGTAGGAGAAAAAATAATTATACCGGGAACAAACGGTTCCCAAAAAACTTACGGCAAAAACAATTTCGGCAATTCGGCTTTATCATATATTATCGTGAAACCGGGAATGACTTTATGGAGCATATCCCAAAAATTTAACGTACCTATAAATTATATTAAAAACATAAACCGGATTAACGGAAACGATATACATGCCGGAGAAAAAATATTTTTAAAAGGCGGTCCGGTTAATAGCGTAAGATATTCTTATATTAAAAGCGACGGCAATAACTATGAACCAAAAAGAACGAATAGCGGTTTTTTATACTATAGGGTAAAATTCGGCGATTCGCTTTACGGAATTTCCGCAAAATTTCACGACAACGTAAAAAACATAATGGCAGAAAACAATATAAAAAATCCAAATTCTATATATCCCGGCGAATTGCTTAAGATAACCAGATAAATGATATCTTTCGATGAATCTTTAAACATTATAAATTCTATAAATACTTCTGCAACTTTAAAAGCCGAAAAAATATCCGCCGTAAGTGCAGCTGACAGGGTTCTATATGACGACGTAACATCGGGCGTCGATTATCCGGCATGCGATAATTCCGCAATGGACGGATATGCCGTTAATTCCGATTTGACGAAAAATATTAACTCTCCACCGTTAATATTGCCTATATATAAAAAAGTCGTATATGCCGGGGACACCTCGGTTAATTATAAATACAAAAAATCGCCTGACGAAAACTTTGCCGTCCGCATAATGACGGGCGGATATATGCCGGAAACTTTCGACGCCGTAATACCCCTTGAGGATGCCGTCATAGAAAACAATAACCTTATAATAAGCTCTCCCGTGAAACAGGGTAAAAATGTAAGAAACCGGGGCGAAGTTATTAAAAAAGGCGACATAATTTTAAAAAAAAATACAAGACTGACTCCTGAAAATATATCTCTGCTCGTCTCATGCAGCATAACGAAGATAAAAGTATTTGAAAAAATACCGGTTTCCGTTATTTCCACCGGTAACGAGATTATAGGCCTCGATAAAAAGCCGGCATACGGCAAAATTTATAATTCAAACGGAATATTGGCGGAAAATTTTTTATTGCAAAACGGATGCGTCGTCGCTAATAATGCCGTGTGTAAAGATAATTTTGAAGAAATAGCAGAAGTTTTGTCGCAAACGGTAAAAACTAGTAAAATAATAATAACTTCCGCGGGAGCTTCTTTCGGCGATAAAGATTTTACTGAAAAAGCGCTTGAAGCCGTCGGTTTTAAAATCAAATTCAGGCAGGTTGCCATTAAGCCCGCAAAACCTTTTTCTTTCGGATTGATAAATAAAAAAATACCCGTTTTTATGCTGCCCGGAAATCCGGTTGCGTTTTATACCTGCTTAGCGGTATATGTAAAACCGTTCATAAACGGACATATTAGAATAAACAGCCGGATGCATAAAATTAAATCGGTATCTTCATTTGAATATATTAAAAAAAATAAAAGAAAAGAATTTATTCCGGCTAATACATTTTATAAAGACGGAACCATATATTCGGAAATATTTGAAAAATCGGGACCGGCGACTATAAATGTTTTCGGCGTTATGAATTCTATTATATCCGTTCCGGAAGACGCATCCGGCGTGCATAAGGGTGAATTGCTGGATACTTACCTTATCTGACTTTACAATATAAATAATCGATTATGAAAAAGCATAAAATCTTAATCGTCGATGACGAGCAAAGCTTGGTTTACGTATTAAAAAAACTTCTGGAAGACGAATTTGTAATAGAAACGGCTTCCGACGGAGAAGAAGCGCTGCTGCATATCAAAAACAACCGCTATTTTGCTATATTTCTCGATATAAGAATTCCTAAAATTAACGGTATGGAAGTACTGGCTTATACGAGAAAATTAGAGGATAAACCTAACGTTATAATTATGACCGCCCAAAACACTATGGTAAACGCTATAGACGCCATGAAAAAAGGTGCATACGATTACATTACGAAGCCTTTTGAATTGGAAGAAATTCTCGGCATAATAGAAAAAATTAAAAAAAATGACGGTCTAAACGATAAAAAATTTGAAAAATCGGAAGATTTTCTCGACACCCTGCTTGTCGGCAAATCTAAAATTATGCAGGAAGTCTTTAAAACCATAGGCAAGTTATCGCATAACAACGTTACCGTATTAATTTTGGGTGAATCAGGTACTGGCAAGGAACTTATAGCAAGAGCGATACATTTAAACAGCGTAAGAAGCGATAAGCCTTTTATAGTCGTAAACACTCCCTCTATCCCTTCGGAACTTCTAGAGTCTGAACTGTTCGGTCATGAAAAGGGTTCATACACAGGCGCAAACGAAAAAAAAGAAGGAAAATTTATAAGCGCAAACGGAGGCACTATCTTTTTAGACGAAATAGGGGATATGCCGCTTAATCTTCAGGCAAAACTTTTGCGCGCAATACAAGAAAAGGAGATTGAGCCCGTAGGTTCTAATAAACCGGTTAAAATAGACGTCAGAATTATTGCTGCTACAAATAAAAATCTTAAGTCTATGGTTAAAAACGCAAAATTCAGGGAAGACTTATATTACCGCCTTAACGTTATAGAAATTACCCTGCCGCCCTTAAGGGAACGGAAATCGGACATACCTATTTTAGCCGACTTTTTTATAAAAAAGTTTTCTCAAGAACTTAATATGCCGGAAAAGCAGTTAGGCGGCGATGCGCTTTCTTTGCTTCAGTCTTATAATTTTCCCGGGAACATAAGAGAGCTTGAAAACGCAATAAGAAGAAGCATGGTTATGTCTCCTTCGGCAGTATTAAATTCGGATGATTTTATAGAAATATTAAATAACGGCGAAAATAATTTAAAAGACAAAAAAACGGAAACCGACCCTTTCGAAGATATTATTAAACGAAAAATAAAAAATTACATTGAAAAATTCAAAGATGCAGAAATTAACGACGTTTATAAATCTATAATGGGGCTAACCGAAAAAATAATCATAGAAGAAATACTTAATCTTTATAATTTTAACCAGCTTAAAGTTTCTAAACTTATGGGGATTAACAGAAATACCCTGCGGAAAAAAATCAACGAATATAAAATAGATATTAAAAAACAGGTTTAACCTGCCGTTGTTTATTGCTCGAAAAAGGTGTCAGATTACCTAAATACGGGGACAGAATTGAATTCTGTCCCCGTCACAAATTGGATATTTGCAAATATTTTCTTTGTTAATTGAACTATTTTGTATGCAAAAAATTAATCCGACACCTTTTCCTCAAAAGGATTTATATGAACCATAACGTCGTTTATATAAATGTTTGACGACATAAGACGGCTTTTAACGCTTTCAGCTATATCGTGAGACATTTTAACGGTCATATTTTGATTAATTTCTATTTCGACGTCTATATAAAAGTAAGGACCTGATTTTCTTACTTTAATATTTGTAATACGCTCGACACCTTTTACGGAAGTAATTACGCTTTTGATTTTATCGACTACGGATACAGGAGGACTTTCATCCATAAGATTGCTTATAGATTCCTTAATAAGCTTCACGGCAAGGCGGAATATAAAAAAACTTACGACTATTCCGGCTATCGGGTCCATATAGTAATAACCTTTTATAGCAAAAATAATCCCTATTACTACGGCTAAAGACACTACGACGTCGCTTCTATGGTCGTATGCGGTTGCAATCAAACCTGTAGATTTTAAAAGTCTGCCCCATCTTAAAGTCCATCTGTAAAGAATCTCTTTTATTATTATAGTCGCTGCTGCAACGATTAAAGTATCGAACGCGGGGCGCTCGTAATAGCGGAAATATAATTTAAAGGACGACACCGCTATAATGGAAAGTCCGAAAAGTATTAAAATTAACGCTACCAAAAAAGTAGCTATCATTTCGGCTTTGGCATGACCGTACGGATGCTCTTTGTCCTGAGGTTTGTTGGCTATTTTAAAAGATACGTAAACCACCAAACCGGCAAAAATATCCGAAAGCGAATTAAATCCGTCGGCTACAAGCGCTTCGGAATGTCCGGCAATACCTACGTAAAATTTTGCTAAAGTTAAAATAATATTCGCAAAAATACCGACGTAGGAAACAAACTTTAGTTTATTAAAAATATTTTCTCGGCTTATAGTGAACTGTTTCAATTTATTTGAAATATTTTATACGAATATTTTTTTTAACGCAGCAGGATAAATTTTATGTTCGACGTCGTGAATTTTTAACTCTAAAGTTTCAAGAGTATCATTCTCTTCAATTTTAACCGCTTCCTGGCAGATAATAGGCCCTGCATCCACTTCCGGAGTAACGTAATGCACGGTGACGCCGGTATATTTTACTCCGTAGTCGAATGCGTCTTTGATAGCGTCTTTTCCTTTAAAGGCCGGAAGCAGGGATGGATGTATATTTATTATTTTATTATGAAATTTGGAAACGAATTCTTTAGATAATATTCTCATAAAACCTGCGAGAATTATACAATTTATATTATATTTCCGCATAATGCTTTCAAGTTCTTTTTCAAAATATTCTCTTTCCGAAACCGAAGCGTAGGGAAGAAAAAAAACCGGAATATCCGGCGCTGCAATCCTGACTTTTTCTATAACCGGAGCTTTTTCTATGTTTGAAACGACCGCCGATATATTTATACTGCAGGCGGCATTTTTATGCTCTTTAGGATAGATATGAAATACGCGTATTAGATTTAAAGCGTTAGAGCCGTTGCCGGAAGCGAGAATTATGCAATTTATCTTCTTTTGCATTATCATATTGATTATAATATTTCCTAAATCCCGCAATCGAAATTTTATTTCAAAAAAGGTGTCGGAAATGCTTTCTATTGAATGATTAAGGATTAATATTAATTCACTTTTCTTTATGCGGAAAATAAAATATGACGCCTTTTATTTTCATTATAATATTCGAACTTAGAACGTTAAGCAATTATTTATCCTGACCGGCGGTTGCCCGTTGCAGCTTTTACTGCCGAATATAGAACCTATATTGAACGAACTGAATTTTTTGCCGCCCGAATAAAAAATCCCTTTATTAATGAATTTTACGATATCTTCGGTTTCTTTTGCATCTGCGATTAAAATCATGCCTATACCGGCGTTGAAAACCCTGTAAAATTCGCCGCCGCTTATGCCGCCTTTTTCTTTTAATATTTTAAAAAGTTCAGGGATTTCCCATGAATTTCCGTCTATTTCAGCGGAAACCGTTTGCGGAAGTATTCTGGCTAAATTTTCGGTTATACCGCCTCCCGTTATATGGGCAATCCCTTTAATTTTAAATTTGCCCTTAAGCACGCTTATAAGCTCAGAATAAATAATAGTCGGTTCCAGCAGAGCATCTTTAACGGTTCTTCCGTCTTTAAGCAAGGGGTCGTTTATGTCTAAACCCATCATCTCGAATACTATCTTTCTTGCAAGCGAATAACCGTTTGAATGCAGCCCGCTCGACGCTATGCCTATAACGCCGTCGCCCTCTTTAATTTCCTTTCCGTCTATAATTTCTTCTTTTTCGACTATACCGACGGCAAAACCGGCCAAATCGTATTCGCCTGACTGATAAAAAGAAGGCATTTCGGCCATTTCGCCTCCGAGAAGAGAACATTTAGCCTCTTTGCATCCTGCGGCTATGCCGGAAACTATTTCTTTAATGATTCCCGGATTTAAATTGGAGGTAGATATGTAATCTAAGAAAAAAAGAGGTTTTGCTCCTAAACATGCGATATCGTTTACACTCATAGCGACTAAATCTAAGCCGATAGTATCGTGTTTGTTTGCCGCAAAAGCTATTTTGAGCTTAGTGCCTACGCCGTCCGTTCCCGAAACTAAAACCGGATTTTTATAATTAAGCTCACCTATCGAAAAAAGCGAACCGAATAATCCGAAATTATCTATAACGCCCTTAGTATAAGTGCTTTTAACTATCGAAGTTATATCGTCGACGGCTTTTTTTCCAGCCTCTATATCTACGCCTGCTTTTTTATAATCCATAGTCGTATGATTTTATAATTTTTTATATATTTTGTAAAGCGCCTTAATATTTTTTTGAATAAATTTACGATTTCTGATAAACTTATTTCTACATATCTCAAAAAGACAAACATATAATAACTTTGCTTTCTTAGATAAGCCGTAACTATAAAACTATAACCCAAATTGCTGCCGTCAAATTTGGGTATAAAAATAAGTTTATAAAATTATAATAATTATAAGATAATTATAAAAAATAAATTAGTTTTATGAAAATTTATTCGTCAATTGAAATAGAATATAATAAAATTAAAATTTTAGAAGTTTATAAAAAAAAAGGAATATATTTTTTAAACAATTTTATAAACTATGAAATCGGGAACGGCGGCTTAAAAGACCCGGATTTTATTGCAGCCAATCTTAATAAAATTATAAGCGAAAATAAAATAAGCAAAAAGAACGTAATTACGGCTCTTAACGGAAATAAAGTTTTAAGTTTTAATTTTATTTTGCCCAGTATGCCTGCACCGGATCTTAAATCGGCAGTAGAATACGAATTAAAAAAAGTTCTTCACTTACCTATTAATAATTATGTTTTTGATTACATATATGCTTCCAATAACGACGAGTCCGGCAATGTTTTTTTAAATTTAACGGCATTTGCAGCCCTAGAAGAAGACGTTATAAATTTTTTGAAAATATTTGAAATTGCTTCTATAAAGGTTAAATATATAGAATGCAAAGCGGTTTCTATTTATAACAATCTTATGTATATGGGTAAAATAGGAATGGGCGAAGCAAAGCACATTTTACTTTGCGATATAAGCTATTATACGATAAAAATATTGATGATTTTGAATGAAGCCGTAATTTTTGAAAGAACCGTCGAAGATTTAAACTTTAAAAATAGCTCTTATGAAAATTCTTTGTCCGTTATAGCCGATGAATTAAAAAGAACGCTTGATTTTTATTTTGCCGGAAAATCATTGCCTCCGATTGACGAAATAATACTCAGCGGGATTTTTTCTAATAAAAAAGGTTTTGATATGATATTATCCAAGGTAACCGGTTTTAAGACTTTTTCGGTTTCGGTAATAAATTTATTAGAATCCGGCGAATATGGATTTTATCCGTCTGAAAGAATTAATAAATTAATAAAAACCAACGGGGGCGATTTTTTATACCCGCTTGAAGAAATGTGGACTACATTCGGACTTGTAGTTAACAGATAAAAATATGTAATTATATGCAATATGGGAATTTGAGTAAGTAATGAAACTTATATATTAAATTAAAAAGTATATGAAAACCGGAAAAAATAAACCTATAGAAAAAACAAGAATTAACCTTCTGCCGGCTAAAAATAAAGAAATTATAGCCAAAAACAGAAAAAAGCTTTTATTTGCATCTGTTATAGCAGGTTATGTAATTTTTATTTTTTTAATAGATGCATCTTTAGTTTTAATAAATAACGCAAAAAATAAATATATAGAAGTTTTATCGCAAAAACTTACGGTTATGCAGACAAAAAACATTATGAATAATGCATTTGAAACGGCTATAAACAAAAGAAAATTGCTTTTAAACGATATAGATAAAAAAGTATCGTTGATTGAAAATCTTAAAAAACTTAAAGTATCGTGGTACGGAAAAATAGATAAAATTGTAGCAGCATCGCCTAAAGGCGTATGGATGTCCAGCGTTTCGTTAAAGGACGGAAAAGTATCCATAGAAGGGAACAGCGTTTCGTTAAACAATATTTCCGTTTATACAAACAACATGAAAGCTACGACTTTGTTTGAAAAAATGACGCTTGTAGGCATAAATATAAAAAAAGTTAACGGCAATACTTTTTACGGCTTTAAAATAATAGGTTTGCTTAATGGAATACCGGATATGAATATACAAAATATGGCTGACGTCGCAAAGAAAAAATAAAACATCGAGATTTATAATATACCTTAATCTTCAATAGAAAATATTTTTATTATTTAAAATAAGATAATATAAAATATAAACGGGAATAATTAGTGAAACTGTTAGACGATATAAAAAAAATACCGGCTTATATAAGAAACAATAAAATTATATTAGTTCTATTGATGGCTTTTATATTCATATATTTAATAAATCAGGATATTTTCGTAAACATAATATATAAAAATATCGAAAATAACAATGCTCAAATTTTAAAAATTAAGAAAAAGATGGAATTTTTTAAAAAAACTGCAGGCACGCTTTACGAGGAAAAAAATACTTTATACCGGTTAAAAAAACAGATAAAAAATTTAAATTTAAAATTAAAGGACGACGAATCTATACTTCCAAAAACCGCAAAAATTTCAAGTCTTATTAAAAATATATCGACGGATGCACCCGACGATAATTTCGTTATAGAAAATATTAATTTCGGTAAAAGCTTAAACTATAAGGACATAAAAGCTCTTCCTATCCAAATTAATATGTCGGGCGGTTTCAACAAGACTTTATTTTTTATTAAAAATATTTACGAAATGCATAGGATTTTCGTTATCAATTACGTATCAATAAAGCCGAACGTTAAATCTTTCCCCGACGTAAAGACCGTCGTCAAAGGATTTGTATTTTACGGATAATTAAAAGTTTAATTTAAAATTTTCGGAGAAATAAAAACGGTTAATTGCTCCGTATCGACCGATCTTTGATGATATCCGAACAGATAACCTAAGACCGGTATTTCAGATAATATAGGAATTCCATCGTTGCTGCGGCTTTTTTCCGTAGATAAAAGTCCGCCTATTACAAGCGTTGAATTATTTTTAACTTCAACAACCGTGGAAACGCTTTTGTTGTTAACGGAAGGAAAACCGTCTATACCTCCGCCTGCAGGAGAAGAATATGTTACGTTAACGTTTAGTAAAATATTGTTATTGCTCTCGACTATAGGAGTAACCGTTAGGGTAATACCTATGGTGATAGTTTGAAGTGTCGAAGTAACAGGTTCCTGCGCTATTACGGTGGTTCCGCCTGCAGGAGCACTGGAAGACGTCGATGAGGAAGAACCGGTCGAAGTTGTAGTGCCTCCGGAAGTCGTATATGCAACATAATATTCCATTAAAGAAGAATTAATAGTCGCCTGCTGTCCGCTTATGACTGTAACGCTCGGAGAATCTATTATTTTATCCCAGCCTAATTGCTGTCCTAAAGATAATTGCGCCGAAATATTGCCGAAATTTTGCCACGGGGCTAGTACTCCAAGGTTTAAATAGTTAGCGCCTGAACTTAAGTCGGTGACACCTGAAAAATCAGTAGCAAAATTAGAAGAAGTATTGTTTACGTTAGGCAGTATTGCACTTTCGGCATTTCCTAGAAAAGTCCAGTTTACACCGACGTTTCTGGTAAAATTATCGGTTATGTCAACAAGTTTGGCATTAAGAAGAACAACTCTTTTTTTAACGTCTAAATTTTTTATTATCTGTTTTATCTTATCTATATTAGACGGAATATCGTAAACGAAAAGAGAATTGCCGTGGGGCGAGGCGTAGGCTTTTGCACCTGCAGGCAGAATAGGCGTCAAAACAGGCAGGATATTTTTTGCCTGAATATATTTCAAATTTATTTTATAGTCGATATAATTATTCGCAAGAGATGCATTTTTGCCTATAAATATAACACCGTTGTTTTCGCTGTATCCCAGATTATCGGCTTTTAATATTATAGATAAAGCCTGCGGGAGCGGTATTTTTTTTATATGCAAGGTTACCGTCCCGCCTACTTCTCCGCTTAAAACATAATTTAAGTGAAAAGCATGACAGATTCCGATAATTAGCGGTCTAACAGGTATATTATTGCCTTCGACGGTTATTTTATCATTCGGAAGTTTTATATTGCCGCTTAATACGGTAATTTTTAAAGGATTTTCGTAATTATTGTAATTATTATTTAAACTATTTTTTATAGACGCGTCGAAACCCCATGATGAAACGGGTAAAATCGACAATATGATGAATGAAATAAAGAAGAACGAAAATAAAAAAGCAAAAAAAATTATCGGCTTCGCGTTAATAGTTATAATGTCACGGTTTATAGTATGCCGGTTATTTTTATTTTCTGAAAAATATTGCAGCAGAATATCGATTATATATTTCATTTAATATTATATGCCTTATTTTTTATATATATATTTAATATATTATCTTGGCATTTAACATTTTAATATATATACTTTATTCCTGCAATAGGAAAATATTTTATATATTGATACAATTTAATTTAATATCTTGATTTTGCAAACCCTTCAAATTTATATAAATTTAATTTAATTATTTTACCGTCGGCAGATTTTAAAACTACTTTTTTTTTAGTAATTTTCAATATCTTATCCCCTTTAACTTTCGAACCCTTATAATAAGGTTTTCCGTTTATTATTGCAACATTTTTATCCTGCTTTGAAGTCGTTACTATAGCCTGCAGATTTAATCCGCTCAGAGGATTTGAAGTATATACCATCTTTGCCTTAGGTGTATAAGGAGATATAAAAGGGTTTTTTAATCTTTTGCAAAAACCGGTACCCGATAACTGCGGTAATAAAAAAATTAAAATGCTTGATATTAATAATATTAATATTTTCATTGTTTGTTAATATTCTTCTTCCTTCCACATATCTTTTGCAAACCTTACGACTTTGTTCCTGCCGTTCTCTTTAGCTTGGTAAAGGGCAACGTCTGCATATTTAACTGCCTGCCAGAACTTATCTGAATCTATGGGATATTCGCATACCCCTATGCTTATGGTCTTTTTTAGAACCGTTCCGCCCGGAATCTCAAGCGGCGAAGATTCAACAGCTTTCCTGATTTTTTCTGCTATCGCAACACTTTCGCCTTCTTTTACGTCTATCAAAAGAGCAAGAAATTCCTCGCCGCCGAATCTAACTGCAATATCTGAACTTCTTATGCTCTTTTTTATCTGCTTTGAAACGTTTTTAAGAACTACGTCGCCGTTATCGTGACCGTATTTGTCGTTCACTTCTTTAAAATGATCGACGTCCAACATTAAAATTCCCAGACAAGTATTGCGGCGCTTTATGCCGGCAACGATATTTTCGGAAGAATCGTCTAAATATCTCCTGTTGTATAAACCGGTGAGCTGATCGACTATAGACTGTTCTTTTAATAATTCCATTAATTTTCTCGATTCGATAACTGGCGATGCTTCGGCAAGATAGCCCTTAATATAAGGTATCATCCAATGGACGAAATCCGCAACGTCATTGTCGAATACAAGCTGCAAAACCATTCCTACTTTGCCGCCTATATATATCGGAATACAGTAGTAATTATATTTTTCGTTACATGTTGAGCCGCTTTTGTCTCCATTTTCTTCCGAAAAATTAAACTTAAAATTAGGACAGATACATGGAAAATTTAAAGAATCTACGTCTCCTCCTGTTCTTTTTGCCCTGCACGCATCAGCATCTTCCAAAGACGATCTGCTGCACCACATATCGTCTTTGCCCAGATTAATTTTTGAACCTAACGTAAGCAGACTCATTTTGTTATTATCGCCTACTTCATATATTGCATAATTTTCGAAACACATATAGTCTCTTATAATAGACTCTATTCTTTTTATTATGTCTTTTTTCGTCCTGTCTTTTTCTATAACTCTTTTAAAATTATAAATCCTTACAAGCTCGTTAATAATTTTTATGGTATCTTTTAGGTAGTTATTAGTTTTGAGAACAGTATATCCTATTAATGTCGAAACTTTAGAGTTAATATCCGACAATATTTCTTTAAGGCTTTTAGAAGTATCGTTAAGGGTTTTTGCGACTTTACCCGCCTCATCTTCAGGCAAGTTTTTTTCATCTATTAACGCCCCGTCCATTTCTCCGTCTTTCAGATTTTCAAGTCCTATTTCAATTTTATTAAACAAAGAAATATAAGGACTAAAAAATTTGAAAAACAAAAGAACGAGTATAATCAAGAATATTAAAAAAATTATAGAAGTCTGTACTATAGTCCTGAACGTTGCCGCTCTTACGGAAGACAAATTCATAGTCAGACTTATTGCCCCTAAAACAGTGCCTGATTTAACATGGTGACACATAAGGCAATCTACTACTCCCTTACTGGTAGCTTTATAAGGAATTATTACGCGGTATTTTACGGAATTAAAAGTTTCGTTTAATTTTTCTATCTTCTTTCCTGTTGCAAGAACATATTTTTCGCTTGCCGTAGTAGGTATTTCGCTTTTAAAACCTGGCCCGAACTGTTTATCGACCGGATTGCCTCTTATTATAGATATATTTTGTATATCGACTTGTTTAGCCGCTTTTCTAAGTCTTTTTATGAATAATTCCCTATTTTGTATAACGCCCATTACCATTAACGACGTAAGGCTGTCTCTTACTATTTTTGCGATAGTTTTGGACCTAATTTTAGCTTCATTTATAGATTCCTGCCTGAAACTTAAAGCAAAAATTATGTCAATGGTAATGAACAATATAACAAGCAGTATTACTATCCTTGAAATTATTTTAGTCTTAAGAGATTTAGTTTTTGTTTTGTTTTTATTTTTTGTGAACATATTTAAGTATTTATATCATAAAATAAAAAATTTGTGCAAACTATTTTCAATTTTAATTTATTTAATTTATTTTAAATACATTCACGGTTTTTACTAATTCAGAAGCAAGATTGGCAAGCTCTGCAGCCGATACTGCAACCTGTTTAGACCCGCTTGCTACGTTATCCTGGGACTTAATTATTTCTTCGGATGACAAAGAAATTTCTTCGCTAACCTGAGACTGCTCTTCCGAAGCCGTTGCAATCTGGGTTATCATCTCTTTTAGCTTTGTCATCAAATTATTTATATTAGAAATAGCTTCTGCCGATTTTTGGGCAACCTCGGTTCCCTTAGATACGTTTTCTTTCGTTTTATGCATCGATTGGACTGCATCTTCCGTAGATTTCTGGATATTTAAAATCATAGATTCAATCTCTTTGGTAGCCTTTGTAGTTCTTTCGGCAAGTTTTCTTACCTCGTCGGCAACCACGGCAAAACCTCTTCCCTGTTCACCGGCTCTGGCGGCTTCTATGGCGGCGTTTAAGGCAAGAAGGTTGGTCTGGTCGGCTATGTCGTTTATTACGCCTATTATTTCACCTATTTTTTCCGATGAAGCACCAAGTTCGGTTATTGTGGCAGAAACGGCAGATACTGTATTTTCTATATTTTTCATTTCGCGCGCAACATCTTGAACGGATTTTGTACCGGATTCGACAACGCGTTCGGTCTGGTTAGCTTTTTCGGCAGATGAAGTAGAGTTCTTGGCAACTTCAATAATAGCGGTAGACATCTGTTTTATAGATTCAGTAATTCCTGAGGCTTTGTCTCTCATATAAAACCGGCATCTTTTAAATATTTGTTTTTTTAAAGACAAATTATTACAAATTATTTTTGATTATTCCTTGCAG
>JBMFVW010000003.1:99090-104069 GCA_049965795.1 Candidatus Acidulodesulfobacterium sp. | reverse complement strand
TTGAGTGGTGGCGGTGAGAGGACTTGAACCTCTGACACTACGGATATGAGCCGTATGCTCTAACCGGCTGAGCTACACCGCCGAAATTTAAATATTATAACAATTATTTAAAATATCTTCAATAGATTAATTTCACTTTAATCCTGCAATAGAAAGTTATCTACTCGGAAAAGGCGTCAGATTAATTTTCTGCAAGAACTGTATGTATTAATTGCTTTTTTTTAGTTAATGCAAAAAATAAGATCTGACGCCTTTTACTATTTAATTTTTCTGTTTTGAACCGGAAATATTATAAATTGCTATATAGCTTTTTGGGCTTGTCAAGGGAGATCCAGGGTTTTCAACGATTCCGTCGGCAATATAGGTAGAGCCGTTTTCTTTAAAAACTGAAAAACCGGCGCTGTAGCCAACGACGGGTTTAATTTCCCATACGGGATAAAAGCCTATTTTATTCCATGAGACGCAGAAAATAGAGGTTTTTACGTAGTAGTTAAGATTATGAAGAAAGGCTCCCTGCCTGTAATTTTTTAACGCAATTATTTCGGGATTTTTGCCGGCGGTATTAAATCCGCTTATCTGGGCAGGAACGTTATATATGAGTCCGCCGGTATATGTAGAGCTCTCTACTCCGCTGAAAGAAGGAACCCTGATCTGAAGCGGCGAACCGCCATATGTTTTTGAACCGGTATAGATTGTTTTGCCATCGCCGTTAATAATCATTAAGTTGCCGGATTTCGAAAGCGCTACGAGATAATTTTTGCCGTTTTGCTTAAAGTTGCCGTAAACCGTACCGTAAAGAGTTATGCCGCTAAAAAAAGGCAGTTTGGTTGATTTAATGAGCGAATTTGTGCTTTTGTCAAATTTATAGATATAAGTGTTTCCGCCGAATTGACCTATGGGATAATAGTTTTGTCCAATTGCATAATCGTTAAAATATCTGCCTGACGGGGCTACCGAAACCGGTTCTTGTCCGACTATAACCCTTCCTAAACCCGGCATATTCATAACCCTTAAAAACAAGTCATAATTGCGTGTAAGCTTTAAGAGTTTGTTGTTTTTGTATATAAGCATATACGAAACAATCATGCCGAGTTTAGCTTTTGTTAAGACAATTGCGTTGTAATTTTTAGAAATGTTATAAAATCCAAGATAAATTACGTTGGATCTAACCGAAAGATTATACTGTGCAAGTTTTTTAAGATTTCCGTTAAGCGAAAGATCGTACAATATAGCTCTGTGCCTTGTAGCTAATGCAACTTGAATTCCTTTTTGTAAAAATCTGCCTGCCGTCATGGTTTGAATAACGTATTTTTTTGAAACAGACTTTGTCAATCCTTGATTATTTTGCGTAAATCTTTTGATAAAAATAGAACTTTTTACCATTGCAGGACTTGAAACTGCAGGTGATAAGACAGGTGCAGCTGAAGCAGCAGGAGAGACCGGCGAAACATATGCTTTAACCGCAGATTCGTTTGATTCTATCTCTTTTTTAATTACGGCGGATAATCGATCTATATCGTCAACAATAAAGTTAACGCCTAAGACGTTAATATGATTTCTGAATATTATCTGTCGTTTTGCGTAATCAAAAATATTAGTCTGAATAATAAACACGTTGCCTATTTTTTCTATTCTTCCGTAGATAACGTAATTTGAATTAAAATGTTTTGAAAGGTTTAAAAGACTTGCCGTCGAAAAATTTGTGTTAGTTTTTTCAATATAAGAAGCTATATCTGAGTTTCTTATAACCGATATTTTTTTTCCTGCGATATTTGAACTCAATATTAAAGGAACGCTTTTTCCTATATAGGCATATCTTTCATGGTTGGACGATATTATTTTATAGGGTAAAATCGAAACTTTTGCAATTGCAAAAACGTTCTTTTGAATCAACAATAATGTAAAAGAAAAGAACAATGTAAAAACGATTAATTTTAATAAATTTTTTAGTTTCATTTCACCCTCTTTGTTGTTTTTATATACATTTCAAATATTTTAACATAATTTAATTATTTGTCAAATTGAACCAAAAATTAAAATTTGCCGATAGAAAGCTTTAAAGTTTGGTAAAATAAGACGATTATTAATAAAAATTCGGAAGGAAAATTCTAAGAAAGAACAATTAATGATGCGACAGCAAACTTAAATACATTTTAAATAACTCATTTCCGTAAAAAATAAAAAAAACGGCGGCTAAGGATAAAAAAGGGCCGAAAGGTATTTTAAAATTAGAAATACTTTTATATGAAGATTCCTTATCGGCGATGTCTTTTTTAAATTTTAAAATAATAGATACGGCTAAAAATCCTAATAAAGCAAAAACCGAGCCTATAAAAATAGTAAAAATAACTCCTTTTAGTCCAAGAAATGCGCCTATTCCTGCGATTAATTTTATATCGCCGCCGCCTAAACCTTCTCGTTTTTTAATAAATTCATAAAAAAAAGCGATAGAGAAAAAAAATATACCGCCGGCTAAAAATCCATATAAAGGGAATAAAAAAGAAGTATGCAAAATAAAAATATTTAAAACAAAGCCTGAAATTATGAGAAGTATATTTAATGAATCCGGAATTATACGATGAAATAAATCGATAAATGCAATAGGAATAATAATAAAAACAAAAAAAACAGAAATTATCCACCTGTTAAGAATAAAACTTATATATTGTTTGAAATAGTTTACGTCATAGGCATTAATTGAATAGTAGAAAAAAGATTTATAAAAAAATTTTAGGAACAAAGCATATAAAAGCAATCCCGTTAAAATTTCTATTGAAGGGTAAATAATGGAAATTTTGCTACCGCAGTACCGGCACTTACCTTTTAATATTATATAACTTAAAACCGGAATGTTATCGTAAAATTTAATTTTTTTGCCGCATGAGGGACATGCGGACGGCGGAAAAACCACGGATAAACTATTAGGCAGACGGTAAATTACGACATTTAAGAAACTGCCGATTGAAAGTCCTATTAAAAAAATAAAAATGGAAACTATTACAAAACCTTCGAAAGAAAATAAAAAATTTACAAAATTCGTCTGATTTAAAATCATAAATAAATTTTTAAGATTTTATAAAATAAAAAAACCCCGTAATAATGTTTTGGTTATTTCATTATTCGGGGTATTTAAATCCGGTAACGACCTACTCTCTCATGCAGCTACCCGCATAATACCATCGGCGCTGTAGGGCTTAACTTCCGTGTTCGGAATGGGAACGGGTGTTTCCCCTATGCTATAGTTACCGAAAACTTGTCTATAAAATAATTGAACGAAAATTAAGCAAATTAGTACAGGATCAGGCTTAAAAAATAATGATTAAGCCTCACGATCTATTAGTATCGGTAAGCTAAACACATTGCTGCGCTTACACACCCGACCTATCAACCTCATAGTCTATGAGGGATCTTTAGCTGTGTTGCCACAGGGGAAATCTAATCTTAGGGGGGGCTTCCCACTTAGATGCTTTCAGCGGTTATCCCTTCCGAACATAGCTACCCAGCCATTACCACTGGCGTGATAACTGGAACACTAGAGGTTCGTCCATCCCGGTCCTCTCGTACTAAGGACAGCTCCCTTCAAATTTCCTACGCCCACAACAGATAGGGACCGAACTGTCTCACGACGTTCTAAACCCAGCTCGCGTACCACTTTAATTGGCGAACAGCCAAACCCTTGGGACCTGCTACAGCCCCAGGATGTGATGAGCCGACATCGAGGTGCCAAACCTCCTCGTCGATATGAGCTCTTGGAGGAGATCAGCCTGTTATCCCCAGCGTACCTTTTATCCGTTGAGCGATGGCCCTCCCATGAGGGACCACCGGATCACTAAGACCTACTTTCGTACCTGCTCGACCCGTCAGTCTTGCAGTCAAGCTCCCTTATGCCTTTGCACTCTACAGCTGGTTTCCAATCAGCTTGAGGGAACCTTAGCGCGCCTCCGTTACTCTTTAGGAGGCGACCGCCCCAGTCAAACTACCCACCAGACATTGTCCTAAATCCGGATTACGGATTGTAGTTAGAAACACAGAAAAATAAGGGTGGTATTTCAAGGTTGACTCCACCACGGCTGGCGCCGCGGCTTCCCAGTCTCCCACCTATCCTACACATATCGTTCCATATTTCAATGCCAAGCTATAGTAAAGGTGCATGGGGTCTTTCCGTCTAGTTGCGGGTAACCGGCATCTTCACCGGTAATTCAATTTCGCTGAGCCTCTGGTTGAGACAGCGCGGAAGTCGTTACGCCATTCGTGCAGGTCGGAACTTACCCGACAAGGAATTTCGCTACCTTAGGACCGTTATAGTTACGGCCGCCGTTTACCGGGGCTTCAATTCAAAGCTTCACGCCTTGCGGCATTAACCTCTCCTTTTAACCTTCCGGCACCGGGCAGGCGTCAGTCCCTATACTTCGTCTTGCGACTTTGCAGAGACCTGTGTTTTTATTAAACAGTCGCTACCGCCATTTCATTGAAGCCTGCTAAAGCTTACAGAGTAAATCTTTAACTAAAACAGGCACACCTTATCCCGAAGTTACGGTGTCAATTTGCCGAGTTCCTTAACCAGAGTTATCTCAAGCGCCTTAGGATACTCTCCCAGTCTACCTGTGTCGGTTTGCGGTACGATTACAATATTAACTCGCTACGAGGATTTTCTTGGCAGCATGGAATCAGTCGGTTTATGAATCTTTCGACTCTCCTATTCGCATCTCGGACTTAAAGATACCCGGATTTTCCAAAGTATCAATCCTACCTGCTTAAACCTGCTATTCCGTCAGCAGGACAACCTATCCTTCTGCGTCCCCCCTTCACTGGTGACGCTAATATTGCAGTACGGGAATATTAACCCGTTTCCCATTATCTACGCCTTTCGGCCTCGACTTAGGGATCGACTAACCCTGAGAGGATTAACCTTGCTCAGGAAACCTTAGACTTACGGCGAATATGTTTTTCACATATTTTCTCGCTACTTATGTCAGCAT
>JBMFVW010000003.1:66590-94090 GCA_049965795.1 Candidatus Acidulodesulfobacterium sp. | reverse complement strand
GGTTCGAATCTTTCCGGTATTCCCGTTAGATACCGCCTTATTGCTATGTCTTTATTTGTTCCAAGAACCGAATATTTTGAACCTACCATCCCTGCATCGGTAATATAAGCTGTACCTTTGGGCAGAATAATATCGTCGTTAGTCTGTACATGCGTATGGGTGCCCAGAAAAGCAGAAACTTCTCCGTCTAAATACAGTGCAAGCGCTTCTTTTTCCGAAGTAGCTTCCGCGTGAAAATCGATAACAACCGCATCGGATTTATCGCGAACTTCTTGTATTATATCTTTGGCGACGGTAAAAGGAGAATCTGAAAGAGCTTTCATAAAAACTCTTCCTTCTAAATTTACAACGGCTATTTTTCTATTAAATTTTGAATCAAATATTCCATAACCTTTTCCTGGAGATAAAGGCGGATAATTCGCAGGGCGCAAAAGCCTGAATTGATTATTTATATAAGGAATAATGGTTTTTTGATCCCATATATGATTTCCGGTCGTTATAACGTCTATGCCGAGATTCAATATGAAATCGGCAATAGCCGGAGTAATACCCATTCCGTGAGCTGCATTCTCGCCGTTTGCGATAATGAATTCAGGATTATATTTATCGATTAACGAACCTATAAACGATTTTACTGCCGACCGCCCCGGTTTTCCAATAATATCCCCAATAAAAAGAATATTAATTTCTTCGTTATTTAGCAAATTCCGTAGCCCTCGTCTCCCTTATGACCGTTACCTTAATCTGACCCGGGTACTGCATGGTATTTTCAATTTTTTTTGCTATATCTTTAGACAATACGACCGAATCTTCGTCTGAAATTTTTTGACTCTGAACTATCGCCCTGATTTCTCTTCCCGCTTGTATTACGTAACTTTTTGCAACGCCGCCGAAAGAGTTTGCTATAGATTCAAGATCCTCAAGACGCTTTACGTATGTTTCGAACATTTCTTTCCTTGCGCCCGGTCTTGCGGCACTTAGAGCATCGGCTGCAGAAACTAAAACTGCAAGCACGCTGTTAGGTTCTTCATCGAAATGATGAGCCGCTATTGCGTGCACGACTTTTGGAGATTCGCCGAATTTTTTTGCAAGATCGGCGCCTATTATAGCATGCGAACCTTCTACTTCATGATCTACCGCCTTGCCTATATCGTGTAAAAGTCCTGCTCTTTTAGCCTGTTTAACGTTTATGTTTAATTCCGAAGCCATTATTCCGCAAAGGAATGCAACTTCAATCGAATGATTATATACATTTTGGGAATAGCTGGTTCTGTATTTTAATCTGCCGAGAAGTTTAAGAAGTTCGGGATGCACTCCGTGGATTCCGACGTCGAAAGTTGCCTGTTCTCCGGCTTCTTTCATGGTTTGATTAAGTTCTTCTTCTACTTTTACGACTATCTCCTCTATTCTTGCAGGATGAATTCTGCCGTCTGCGATCAACCTTTCCAAAGAAAGTTTGGCTATTTCCCTTTTAATAGGATTGAAAGAAGATAGAATAACGGCTTCCGGAGTTTCGTCTATTATTAAATCGACACCGGTGGCGGCCTCAAGCGCTCGGATATTTCTGCCTTCCCTGCCTATAATTCTGCCTTTCATTTCATCGCTTGGAAGTTGAACGGAAGATATAGATTTTTCGGCAACGTAATCTCCCGCATAACGCTGTATAGCCGTGGCTATAATCTCTTTAGCTTTCTTATCCGCAATCTCTCTCGTTTCGTCCTCTATTCTCTTAATCGCTTTGGCGGACTCGTGCTTAGCTTCTTCAGTTATGGAATTTATAAGAATACTTTTTGCCTCTGTAGAAGTCATACCGGATATTTTTTCCAATTCTTCGATTTTTTCTTTTAACTTCTCTTCAATCAATTTTTCTTTTTCTGAAATGCTTTTTTCGGATTGAGCAAGCATTTTTTCTCTTCTCATAAAATCGCTTTCTCTTTTTTCTATCAAAGATATCCTTTTTTCAAGATTGTCTTCTTTAATAGACAGTCTTTTATCAAGCTGGTTTAATTCCTGCTTTTGAACCCTTATTTCTTCGTCGGCAATTTCCTTTAGCCTTATAGATTCGGATTTAGCCGCTAAAACGGCTTCCTTCTTAATTTCTTCCGCTTTTTTTTCTGCATCCCTGATAATATTAGCGGCTTTATACGAAGAACTGTTTAACGAACCTTTGTCAACAAAGTATTTAACAAAAAAACCGATAGCGAAAAATATTGCGGCAGCAATAATTATTAAAATCGGTAACATATATCCAGTCATTTGTTTTCTCCTTATTTACTGCAAATCATAATGCTTGATCAATTTTAAATATTCCGTTTTCAGTAATTATAAAATTCATTTTTACGTCTTCAGGCTCAGACTCCAATACATCGTTTTTAATAAACTGAAAGTCGTAACAAACGCCGATAAAATAAGAATCGGCAGTTTTTTTTAAAGACCTGTCGAAACAACCTTTGCCGTAACCGACTCTGTTTCCGTATATATCAAAAGCGAGTCCCGGCACAAAAAAAACATCTATATCTTTTTCATCTATTTTATGTCCGTTTTTAGGGCATATAATGCCGAAAGAATCCCTTTTCATTGATTCCATGCTTTCAAATTTATAAAAACCCATATGTCCGTCGTTTTCGCATACCGGCATAAATAGCTGCATATCTTCGCCTTTATTTAAGCCGATAAGGTACTCAATCCTGACTTCTTTTTTTATACTCATGTATATCGCAATTTTTTTAAATAAATTTAATACAATACAATCGTAAGCAAGTTTGGCAATATTTAAGCTTGCCGAATTAATAAACGGTTCCGTTAATTCTATCCTTTTATTTTTCATTAATTCTCTTGCGTCTTTTTTATTTATCATTTTAAAAGAAGTGGTAAAATAGCGGAGGAAATAAAGAGAGGAAGGATAACCCCGCAGGTACCGAAGAGATTTTTAAAATTGGACCTATAAAAAATAGGTGGTAATCGTTTACCTGCTGAAAAAAGGAATCTTTGTTTCCAAAGTTCCTTACCGTAGCAGACAGTGACAATCCCTTTCTATCCAACTGTTGGGTCAATTTTAACAACCAGCATCAAATACCGCAGGGTTTATAAAAAATTAAAAAATGTTAAATCCGATATTAAGACTTAGATATATATTTATATATATTATTTACTTTTTCCAAAACCCTTCTGCTCTCGTTATTAGTCTCCATTTTATCGGACATAAAATCATCCGCAATATTAAGTGCGGTTAAAACGGCTATATTAAAAGAATCTACAGATCTAGTTTTTTTAACCACCTCATCCGCTTTTGCGTTGACGTATTCCGCTAAAAATTCCAAATACTTTCTGTCTTTATCGCTGTTTAAAATAAATTTGCGATTTAAAATTTTTAATTCTATAAGTTCGCTCATAGCTGTATAGAATCTAAATTATTTATTATTTCGTCTATTTTTTTCACTACAAAATCATTATCTGTTTCATAAGTAGAAATTTTATCTTTTAACTCTTTAATTTCATCATCTTTTGTTTTAACCTCCGCTAAAAGTTTATCTCGTTCCGTTTTAATTTTCTCAAACGATTCTTTAATTAAAATAACCTTTTCTTCTATTATGCTTAAATTATTAATATCCATTTTTTGATTTCCCGAAAATAATTCGTTCATAAGTTTAATTGCTTAATTTATTAGTTAAATTATACTAAATTATGCCGAAGTATATAAATGCGCATAAGGTCTTGCACTTGAAGGCACAATTTTATAAAACGGTTTTTTATATATCTCTTCTATGGATATATTAAAACTGTTTGCAAAGTCGTTTAAATATTCTTTTAAGAAATCCGCATCTTTATCGTCTATTTCATAAACCTCGGCTTCATTGGAAAACTTTGAAAAATCTATTTTTTTTCTAATAAATATAGTGCCTCCGTGCATACCGGAAGCAAAATAATCTATATCTAATTCATCGGAATCATCGTCTTCCAGTCCCAGTAAGACTATTACGCCGCCCGCCATATATTCGGCAAAAAAGCTCCCTACTTTTCCTCCTATCATAATAACCGGCAGCTGCTCATTATAACCTTTCATATGTATCCCGACCCTGTAGCCGGCATTACCCCTGATAAAAATTCTGCCGCCTCTCATGCCGTAGCCTACTACGTCCCCCGCGTCTCCGTTTATTATGATTTTGCCGGCATTCATAGTATTTCCTACATTGTCCTGAGCATTGTTATTTACCGTTAAAGTAGGACCGTCCATAAAAGCTCCTAAATCGTTTCCGGGCGTTCCGTTTATATTGATAACTACATCGTCGCCTTTTATTCCGTCGCCTATATAATACTGTCCGTTAACGTTTTCTATAAAAAATTTTTTTACGCCGTTTGCTATGCCTTCTCTTATAATCCTATTAAGCTCTTTATAGTGCATTCCGGCAGCATCAATCGTCATCATATCTCTTTTTATTGCTCCTTTTAATATATAATAATATTATATTTTAATTTTTACAAGCCGGCATGCTTAATTCCTAAAGCTTTTAATTCGGCGTCGGTTAATTCTATACCCCTTAATCTTTCTCTGGAACCCCTCAAACTTTCGATTGAATTAACTCCCATAGCACCCAGTACTTCTTGTATCTCGTGACTCCATGCCGAAATAAGATTATATAATCTTTCTCCGTAAACTTCGGGATCCAGTCTGCGCACAAGTTCCGGCCTTTGAGTAGTAATACCCCAGCTGCAGTTTCCGGTGTTGCACTTTCCGCAAACATGGCATCCCATAACTATTAATGCAGCCGTCCCGATTGCAACGGCGTCTGCACCGAGAGCGATAGCTTTTACGGCATCTGCGCTGGATCTTATGCTTCCTGCGGCTATTATAGAAGCTTCGTTTCTTATACCCTCTTCCCTTAATCTCTCGTCAACTTGAGCAAGAGCAAGTTCAATCGGTATTCCTACATGATCCCTGATAACGATAGGGGCTGCGCCGGTGCCGCCTGAATATCCGTCTATATAGACTATATCGGCGCCGGCTCTTACTATGCCGCTTACTATTGCGGCTATATTATGAACAGCGGCTACTTTAACGGATACCGGTTTTTCGTATTCGGTCGCTTCTTTAATTGCATATATAAGCTGTCTTAAATCTTCGATAGAATAAATATCATGATGGGGCGCGGGTGAAATAGCATCTGTTCCGACCGGAATCATTCTTGTCCTTGAAATATCTATTCCTATTTTTTCTCCCGGAAGATGTCCGCCTATACCCGGCTTTGCACCCTGGCCTATCTTAATTTCTACTGCTACGCCGCTGTTTAAATAATCCCTGTGCACGCCGAATCGTCCGGATGCAACCTGAACTATAATATTTTTACCGAAAGGCACTAAATCGTCATGCAGTCCGCCTTCGCCGGTATTCATAACTATGCCGAGCGCCCTTGCCGCTAAAGCCATAGCTTTTTGAGCATTAAGAGAGATAGATCCGTATGACATAGCGCCGAAAACAAAAGGGGTCTGAAGTTCTATCTGAGGCGGCATTTTTGTTTTCAAAACAGGTTCTCCTTTTTCGTCGAAATCCAAGTCTAATTTTGAAGGTTTTTTGCCGAGGAACGTCCTGAGCTCCATAGGTTCTCTTAAAGGATCTATGGAAGGATTGGTAACCTGACATGCATCCAGAAGAATATGATCAAAATATTTTTTATATTTAAAAGTCGTACCCATGCCCGAAATAACTATACCGCCTGTTTCCGACTGTCTCCAAATATTTTTTACGAGCGGTTCCTGCCAGTTCGCATTTTCTCTGATAACGGTAGGATTTTTAATTATAGAAATAGCTCCTTCGGGGCAGTAGGTGTAACACCTGCCGCATGCCACGCATTTAGAATGGTCTGCAATAATCTTGTCTCCGCCGAAACTGTAAGTTCCCCATCCGCAATTCTGGATACATCTTTTGCATCTTACGCATTTATTATGATCTATGACCGCCAAATATTCGGATTGAATATTGGAAAAAGAAGATTTTGTCATAAACTAAGCAGTCCTCCTTTCAAAGACGTCTTTTCTTTTACATCGTCAAATTCTACCATGACAGGCTCTCCTGCTTTCGGAGACCATATCATGTCGGGAGACTGGCAGACTGCACGAATAGCGGCTTCTTCGGAAGCTACATATGTAAAGTCGCCGTTAGAAGCTGCGACAAGAGGTCTTAGTTTTATTCTATCGTTCATAGCTACCATACCGCCCGAATATCCAAAAACTATAGCAAAAGGTCCGTTCAAAAGAGCGCTTCCGTAAACCTGCCTTAACGCCGTAAATAACTTTTTTTTGTCGTTTTCCATTTTATCTATTTTCTGATAAAACGGAGAAGCGAGCACCGTTAGTGCCAAACGCACCGGAATTTTATGTTTTCTTATTAAAAGATCTAAAATATATGTTATAACTTCGGTATCGGTTCTTAATGCCAGGTTATATTTATACATCTCTAAATATCTTTTGTTGATTCCGTAAGAAGATATTTCTCCGTTATGCACTATAGACCAGTCTAAAAGCGTAAAAGGATGTGCGCCGCCCCACCAGCCCGGAGTATTTGTAGGAAATCTGTTGTGCGCCGTCCACATATAACCTTCTATTTCTTCCAGTCTGTAAAAATCCGCTACGTCTTCCGGATAACCTACGCCTTTAAATGCTCCCATATTTTTTCCGCTTGAAAACACGTAAGCTCCGTCGTAATTTTGATTAATGAGCATAACGCTGTTTACCACGAAATCATCGTCTTCCAACTCGTGAAACAGCTTATCCTGTCTGTCGGATTTAGGTTTTATAAAATAGCGGTGAAGATAAGGATGGTCATAAATTTTAGAGGTTTTAAAAGTAGGAATAGGCTCCTCTTTTTCTACTATAAAATTATTTTTTAGATATTCTTCGACGTCGGATTTAGCCGAAAGATTATCGTACATTATATGAAAAGCGTAAAGATCGGCATAATCCGGATAATTGCCGTAAACGGCAAAACCGCCACCCAAACCGTTTCCCCTGTCATGTTCAACCGATATGGCTTTTTTAATATCGATTCCGTTGGTTTTAACCTTTTTGGCATTTATAATACCGCATAAACCGCAGCCCGATATATCTCTTTCCGTATTAAATTTATTTTTTATTTTTAACACTTTAATACCTCTGCTTTTTGTAAATTTATTTATAAAATATACTTAAATTAATATAACATATATACGTTTTTTTAACAATAAATCTATAAAATATTTTCGTCTAATATTCTTTTAAACTCGTTATCTAAAACCTTCTTAGCAGGAGGAAGTCCCAGCTTTTTCCGCATTCCTTCCTGCGGATCGCCGAGCCTTAAAGTTTTAAAGAAAAGTTCTCCCGCTTTTTTAACTTTCTGCGGACCGACGTCGTTTTTTAACGCAAGATTTTTTAAAGTCGTAAGAACTTTCTCCCAACTGTAATTTTGAGGGCATAATTCGACGCAAGTATGACATTCGAGACATTCCCATACTATTTTTGAAGACATAGCTCTTTCGATATCGTTTTCTAAAATCATTTTTATTACTAAAGGCGGGTTATAAGATTCAAAGGAGAGACTCATCGGGCAATCGTTTTTACATGCGCCGCAGTTGTAGCATCTTACCAGAGAATCCTTATCGAAAATTGTGGTGTAATCTGCTAAAGCCTTAATCTTTTTAAATTTTTCAAGAAATTTTCCTGCTTTTATTTTATGCTGAGAAATTAGTTCTTCCGCTTCTTCAATACCGAAAGCCAAACACATAAGTTCCTCTAAAGTTATAACAGGAATCTGGCGCTTTACGCCTTCTTTCAAAAGCATATACTGGTTCGTATCGAACTGGGTAAAACACGACGGACAAACGGTAGTGATTATGTCCGCACCGCTTTCATTAACGGAATCAAGCTTTATTCTTGCCATGACGAGAGATTTATCGTGTTCGTCCACTCTGTCTAAAGCCTGCCCGCAGCACATCATTTTATTTTTATATTGAACTACGTTAGCTCCGAGAGCTTTTAAAATATTATCGTATTTACGAGGCTCGAAAGGAGAATCGAAATTTATGGAATGCGAAGGCCTTACTAAATGGCATCCGTAGTGTATTGCGATATTTAAACCTTTTAGAGGATACTTTACGTTTGTCCTTATTTTATCCAGCCCCACTTCATCGTGAAGATGTTCAATAAAATGGTAAACGGACGTTTCGCCGGAAAAATTAAGATCTATTTTTTCAAGAGTTTCGTTAATTTTTTTCTGATAAGGAAGATCTGATGCAACTTTATTTCTAATCTGCTTAAGATTGGAATAGCATCCGGTACATACGGAAATTATATCTGCATTCTGTTTCTCCGCAAGGGCTATATTTCGGATACCCGTTAAATCAAAAAGACTTTCGTCTATATTTTTAATTAAAGATTTTTCCGGACAGCATGTAAAAGAATCGATATCTTTATGCTTTATATTCAGTCTGTCTAAGACCAATCTCGTGGCTTTCTCCATAAACGGGAACTTAGCCTGTATAGTGCATCCCCAAAAAAAAGTATATTCTCTATTCATATTTATTTTTTATTGTTATATAATTAATATAATATTGCTATTTATGTATATTCTATTTAAGTTATTAAAAAAATAAACCGAGCATAAAACATGCATTATAATCAGTATAAAATATATTAAAAAAAAATTCAATTTTAAAATTATTTTTTTAAAAATTTTAAAAACTATGGATATTTTTAATCAAGTTCAGCTGTTTGGTTCTGCATCGGATCAGTCGTCGGACGTAGATTACGAAAAATCTTTTGCTTCCGCTAATATGCCTATAGCTATAAAAGGGGTTAAAGACGAAATAATTTACATGAACGAGCAGGCTAAAATTATTTCTAATTATTCAAACGGCTCTATATTTATTTCTTATGACGAAAAATTGTCGGACGATATAATAAGAATCAATGAATTAACAGGTTTAAACGTCAATAAAAAAATTGATTTAAAAACCCATTCAGGTAAAATCGACCAAAAATTTTTCCGCATAGACGGCGTAACGCTTTTAAACAAATTCGGTCTTTTTTCGGGAACTCTGTTTATATTTAACGAGTTTACGGCAGCGGTAAAATACTTTTTGAATTCAGTTGCAAAACAGGGTATTAATAATTGCGTTTTCGACGAAATTACCGGTTTAATGCTAAAAAACCAATTTAAAGAATTTTTTTCAAGAGAGACGGAAAGAGCGGAAAGATATCGTATTCCTTTGTCGATAACGGTATTTTATTTTGAAAATTTAGTCTTTTTCGGCCAGTCTTTCGGAAACGAAAAACTAAACCAGGTATTAAAATATATAGGCCTTTATTTTAAACAAAAATTAAGAAAAACAGACATGATTTTTAGAATAGATTTTAATGATTTTATAGGAATTCTTCCTCATACTAATTATGAAAACGCCGATAAAAAATTTAAAAAAATTAAAGAGGAATTTAACCAGCTTTTAAAATTCCCGGAAAACGTAAAACCTAAATTTATGTACGGTATTTCCGAATTGAATTTAAAAAAACATTATAAGAATTACGAGCTGATTATTGAAGAGGCAAAATCAGATATGTCGCAGAGAAACAGTTTATCCGTTAAGCAGGATACCGGATACACTTTTTAAATATCTATAAGAAGAAATTAAAGAAAACAGTATGCTGATAAAAATAAGTATTAATCCTATATCTCCGAAATTTAGATAAAAATGCTTGTAATATATAAGAAGACAAAGTATTCCGAACATTTGAAATGCGGTTTTCCATTTTCCTTCCCTGCCCGCGGATATTACTATGCCTTTTTCGCTTGCAATAGCTCTTAATCCGGTAACGAATATCTCCCTGAAAATTATTACGGCGACGACCCATGCAGGAATTCTTTGCAGCGGTATAAGCATGATTAATATAGTAACGACAAGCAGTTTATCGGCTATCGGATCTAAAAAAATCCCTAAGTTAGTTACTATCTTTTTTTTTCTTGCAATGTAGCCGTCGATAAAATCTGTTGCAATAGCAAAGACAAAAAAAACCGCAGCAGCTATTCCGTAAATTTCCTTTTTAGAAAAAAGCAGAGAAAATATTACCGGTATAATTAATATTCTTGAAAAAGTAAGTATATTCGGAATGTTATATATCTGCTTATTGGATTTCATTTTTTATTTTTGTTATTAAAGTTATCGCCCGTCGTAATAATTCAATACCTCTTTTACATAATTTTGCGTTTCGCTGTACGGAGGTATCCCGCCGTATTTATTTACGGCTCTGCTCCCCGCATTATAAGCGGCAAGAGCAAACTGTAAATTTCCGTTATATTTCATAATCAAGCTTTTTAAATATTCCGTGCCGCCGTAAATATTTTGAGAAGGATTAAAAGGATCCGACACATTCACCATTTTTTGCGTTTGAGGCATAAGCTGCATTAGTCCTTCCGCTCCCTTATCAGAAACGGCGCTGCTGTTATATCCCGATTCTACTTTTATAACCGCCTCGATAAGTTTTGGACTTACATGATATTTTTTAGAAGCTTTTAAAATAATCGGTTTATACAAATTACTGTCGTAACCGCTAAATTTAGGGCTATTATAATTTTTAGTGCGCATATAAAGACTATATCCGTCGGAAACCGGAACGTTGGAAAAATATACCGTTCCGTTTTTACCTACGCGCATATATATATCGGCTGCGGCATTGAGGGCACACATTCCTGACGCAAACGATACGAAAAAAAATACAGCAAGAAAAAATAAATAAAAATTCTTCATAAACTCTCGTACAATAAAGCATTCAAAACTGCGGCGGCAGGAGAACTTCCGCCGAAATTTCCAAAGTTTCCTATAGAATTAAACATATCGTTTTCATATAATAAAGTTTTAGATTCCGAAGCGCCTACAAATCCTACCGGCATACCTATAATCAAAGAAGGGAAATAGTTTGAAGTTTTTGTTAATTCTCCGCAATAATCTATAACTGCGGCTAATGCTGTAGGCGCATTACCTATAACTATAATATCCGGAAAAATTTCGCCGATTGCGTACTTTATTGCAACTGCCGATTTTGTCTGTCCGGCAGGTTCCGGCAGACTTTTATGATTTATAAAACAATGAACGTCGAGAATAGCTTTTTTGTTTACGTTTTTGCTTATTCCCGCTTTAGTCATTTCGGAGTCGCAAACTATTTTCAAGAGTTGATTTTTTGCAATTTTATCCCTGATAAGCTCTATTGTTTTTTCCGCCGGCTTATTTTTAAAAAACACCGTATCGGCATAGTTTACGTCGCTCGTAGCATGTATAACCCTTTTTACTATCTGACGCTCTAAACATGAATATTTATTATGAAAATCAAGATTGTCTTCAAGTAAAGATTCTACTATCTTAATGCTTTTTTCGTAAATATTTTCTCCGGCGTTTATAACGGCGCTTTGACTCATGTTTTATTTTCTTAAAATGATATAATATATAATTATAAAATTAATAACGGAATATTATTAATTTTATCTTATTATTTAAAATTTATCATATTTTGTCTATAAAGACAAGTAACAATTAATTTAATATAGGGACAGTATTTAATTCTGTCCCATAACAAAAATGGAAGTGCCAAAATTCAATTACGGCACTATCGCAAAATGGAAAAAAAATGAAAAATATACTGAATTTATCCAAAAAAGAATTGGAAGAATACTGTACGGGAAACGGATTCAAAAAATACGGCGCGGAACAGATTATGAGATGGATTTATCAAAGCAGAATTTTTGATTTTTCCGTAATGTCCGATATTTCTAAGGATTTAAGGGGAAAGCTAAATAAAGATTTTTACGTTAAACTTCCCGAAATAATAGACGTTAAATATGAAAACGACGAAAGCGGATATTCTAAAAAATATTTGATAAAATTTGAAAACGGAGATATCGCCGAATCCGTATCTATAGCGCATAAAAACAGGAAAACTTTATGCGTTTCGTCTCAGGTGGGATGTAGGATGGGATGCATTTATTGCGAAACAGCCGGAATTGGTTTTTCAAGAAATTTGACGTCCGGCGAAATAATTTCGCAATTATTGACCGTTGAAAACGATAATAGCGATAAAATTACGAATATCGTTTTTATGGGTATGGGCGAACCGTTAGATAATATAACGGAGGTTGAAAAAGCCTTAGAAATTTTATCTAACGACAAATTTATCGGAATAGCTCCAAGAAAAATAACCGTTTCTACTTGCGGTTTAATTAACATTTTGGAAAAGTCCGATATAAACGCATATAAGTATAAGCTTGCGATATCGCTTAACGCTGCGGATAACGAAACAAGAAGCATGCTGATGCCGATAAATAAAAAATTTCCTATAGAAAAAATTGCGGAACTGGTAAATTTAAAAAAACCTTCGCTTCATAATAAAATAACATTAGAATACGTTCTTATAAAAGACTTGAACGACCGGATCGAAGATGCAAAAAGGATAATAAAATTATTCTCTCCTTCAAAAATAAAAATAAATTTAATTCCTCTAAATAAAGACGAAAATTCGGTTTATCTAAAAAATTTTGAAAGACCCGACGATTTTATTGTCGATAAATTTAAAACAAAATTGTCCGATGCCGGTTTTACGGTAACGGTAAGATTTTCCAAAGGCGGTTCTATTAGCGGAGGATGCGGGCAGTTAAAGGCGCGAATGTTGAAATATTAAATTCTTAATAAAATATTTTTGAAAAATACCGCTTCCGGAAAGAGGAAAATTCTTGGTTTTTTTTATTATATTTTTTATGTCTGCTTCTCTTTCTATTCGATCGGAAAGAATATATTTCAAACATCCGTCCAATACCGAAGATTCAATCGCCTTAATATTTTTTCCTTTAAAAGGAAAAATATCAATTAAATCTATTATATCCGTTTTTATACGGCTGCCGAAAGTTCCCGAAATAAATACGTCAAAATCGGTATAGTTAAAAATTTTAAATTTTTCCAATAATATTTCCGAAGCCGATTTTACCGCCGACTTTGCAAACTGGAACTGTCTTAAATCTTCCTGAAAAAATTTTATGCCGTTTTTTCCGTCAAAATAAACAATAATTTCATTCCCGCTTTTTTCTTCATTTTTTCTTACTACCGTAAAATTTTCCGAATCTATATCTTCTGGCGGCAGTATTCTTCCGTTTTCGTCTATTATGCCTTCTTTTAATAATTCATATACGAGGCTCATTATACCGCTGCCGCATATACCGGAAGGATGAGAACCCGATACGGTATTAATTTTAAAAATTCCGTTTTCAAGATTAAGTTCTGAAATTGCTCCTTCCGAAGAAGCGGTCATGCCAAATTTTATATTTCCGCCTTCAAATGCCGGACCTGCCGGAGCAGAAGTAGTATAAATTTTATCCCTGCATCCTAAAGCTATTTCCACGTTAGTGCCAAAATCAGCTATAAAAGCAGGTTTAGCCCTGTTTATCATATCTAAATAATAGATAGAAGCAACGGTATCGCCTCCTACAAACCCGTCTAATACCGGAAAGATGAACATTTCTTTATTTTTTATCTTTAATTCCGAAATATAATCGGTATTATCCGGAAAAAAAATTTCCGAAGAAGGTTTATAAGGGGGCTTTGATAAAGAAATTAAAGGGTATCCGCAAAACGCCATTTCCATAACGGTATTTCCTGCAATTACTATTTCTTTTATATCCTCGTATTCAAAACCTATTTCGGACTTAAAAGAATCTATCAAATTATTAATGGTCGCAACTGCTTTTGCTTGAAGTTTGCTTGCGGATTTTTTATCTAATCCGTTCTGTATTCTTTTTACCGAATCTAATCCGAATTCATAATACTGCAGATTAGTCATACTCTTATAAGGATAAACCTTTTTTGTTTCGTCCGTCAAAACGGCGGCAACTGTCGTAGTGCCTAAATCTATACCTAAAGAATATTTCATATTAAAATTTTGAGGTGTCAAGAGGAAAAGGTGTCAGATTAATTTTCCGCAAACAACATTATATAATATTGAATTCTGTCCACGTATTTATTTTATGTTTATATAAATCCCGTTACGGACGCCTTTTCCTAAGACTCTGCCTATTTTATGCAGCGGTTCGCCTTTTTTTGCGAAAGAATACTCTAACGCGGCGGATTTATCTGCAGGAACGGACAGAATCAGTCCGCCTGATGTTTCAGCGCCGAATGCCGTCCATAATAAATTTTCGTCAACTTCGTTTTTAACGGAAGTATAAGGCGCAAAATACTTCCTGTTGCGCTTCGTGCCTGCAGGATTAATACCTCTTTTAATCAATGCCGGTACTCCGTTTATAACAGGAAGCGCCTGCAGATATATTTCGCAGGATACATCGCTTGCAGTCATCATTTCGCTTAAATGACCGACAAGCCCGAATCCGGTTACGTCCGTAGCCGCATTCACGACGCCTGTAGAAACGGCAATCTCGGAAGCATACTTATTCAGCTTAGACATTGATTTCGATGCTTCGTCCAAGGTTTCTTCCGGCAAAAAATCGGTACATATTGCGCTGACCGCAAATCCGGTTCCGAGGCTTTTAGTAAGATATAAAATATCTCCGGACTTTACGCCCTGGTTTGAATATATATTGTCAATCCCGCATATACCGGTCACGCTTAACCCGTACTTTATTTCTTTGTCGTCTATGGAATGGCCGCCCAAAAGAGCAACGCCGGCTTCATTTATTTTATCTAATCCGCCGCTCAGTATTAGGTTAAAAACCTCCTTGTCGACATCGTTTATGGGAAAACATGCAATATTTAACGCCGTTACGGGTTTGCCGCCCATTGCGTAAACGTCTGAAAGAGCATTGGCTGCGGCAATTTGGCCGAAAGTATAAGGGTCATCTACTACCGGAGTAAAAAAATCTACCGTTTGTATAAGACATTTATCATCGCTTATCTTATACACGCCGGCATCGTCTTTATATCCGAAACCCACCAAAACGTTCTCATTCTGCGGAACGGATAATTTTTCCAATATTTTAGAAAGGTCCTCCGGACCTATCTTGCACCCTCAGCCGTGAGCGCTTGTCATACTGGTAAGTTTATATTTCTTTGAAGTCATAATGTTCCATTTTGTGACGGGGACATAGGAAAAGGTGCAAAAAAATAAGATCTTACACCTTTTTCATCTAAATTTTCCTTCATTATCGCTTTATTTTATAAAATTTTACAACTTTCTATCGGCAATTTTGGGTATATATAAATCATGGCATTTTGCCGCCTACTATGAGATACTTAAGGTCTTTATCGGTAAATTTAACTCCGCCTCCGAGATAAATAGACCTTTGAGAATTGTCTGTTATATTATCGTATCCGGCGTCTAAAAATATATGCCTGTAAAAAGTATAAGCCACTCCGGCGTTAATATCCTCGCTGACGCCGTTATTGTCGGAATTAAACCCGAATGCTCTGGCATAAATTTTTAAATTTTTACCGGTATCCGGCACGTAATAATTTACGCCGACGGCACCGGTAGAGTAAAGCAATCCGGCAAGAAGAGTAAAATTGTAAAAATTCTTGGCTATTAGCGCATTAAATTTGATGCTGTTGGAATAGCTGTACTGAGTTGTATTAGTAGTAACGCTTGAAGGATAATAGTTCCCTGAAGGAGGATTATTGGTAGTATAAGTAGTAGTCTGCGTTTCTCCGTAAGTATTTCCGTAACCCATAGGAACCGAAGCGACGCCGAGCTCGTAATAATGTCCTGGTGACGGCTCAAGTTTAACGTTTACTTGAGATACCGAACCTTCGCTTCTTGCAAGATACTGGGAACTCATGTTAACTTTTACTCTGAATCTGCTGTACCCGCCTACGATATTATTAATTCCTTTTAGCGAACCGTTTAAATTGTCGTAAACCGAATTTCTGTTGACCAATTTTCCGATAGTTCCCTGTCCTTTGTTTATTTTAGAAGAAATTCCGTATAGTTCGTTAAGCGTAAGTTTTAATTTTTTTGTATCTGCATTTATATTTTTAAGACTTCCGTTGATATTTCTTCTGTTCTTAGCGACTATATAATTTAGATTTTTAGAAAGACCCTTTATATTATGAGTTATGGAAGGAAGTTCTTTTCTTAAATTATAAGATATTGCGTTAAAATTATGGATGGTTCTTGTAATAGCAGCGTCGTTTTGAACGGTTAGTCCGTTAATATGCCTTGAAATTGCGGCAAAATTAGACAGAATAACGTTGACGTTTTGCTGATTTACATATACAAGCCTGTTTAAATTTTCCGAAAGCGTAGCGATATTGTGCAGAATCGCTTTAATATTCTTTTCGCCGGTCTTAGTTCCTATAGAGTTTTTTAGCGATTTTGAAACTTTTTCAAGATCACCTGCAGTTTTAGAAAACTTGGTTATCAAGCCCGACATGCTTTGAGGCGACATTTCGCTTCTTATAACCTCTTTATTCAAAACTTTTGACTGATTCGGCTGTTCTCCCGCCGCCGGAGAAATTGCAATATAAGATTCGCCGAGAAGACTCAATGACCTAATAGACGCAATATATTGAGGATAGACTTTATATTTTGAGTTAATAGTCATATAAACTCTTGCCAATCCTTTTTCTAAACTTATTTTTTCTACCGAGCCTATTTTTATTCCGGCCATAGTAACCGAAGTTCCTGCGCCTATACCGCTTGCAGATTTGAAATAAGCAGAAATTACGTACGTAGGCTGCTTAAAAATATGTATCTTGCCAACTTTAAAAGAAAAATATGCAAGTATCGCAAGTACTATTACTACAAAAATACCTACTTTTGTTTCTTTATTGATATTCATAAGCCAAAAATTCAAAAAAATAAAATTAAATAGAAATAGGTCCTTCCATGCTTCCGGATACAAATTGTTTTACTACAGGATTAACTGAATTTCTAAAGCCTTCAACCTGTCCGTATTCTATTATTTTACCTTCATAAAGCATTGCTATTATATCCCCTGTCTTATAAGCGCCGGCTATATCATGGCTTATAATTATTCCGGTAAAATTAAATTTATCGTGCATAGATGTAATTAAGTTATTGATAACATCCGACATAATAGGGTCTAATCCAGTGGTAGGTTCGTCGAAAAGCATTATTTCCGGATTAAGTATCAGCGCTCTCGCTACCCCAACTCTTTTTCTCATGCCGCCCGATATTTCGGATGGCATTTTCTTGTCGTGGCCTTCCAAGCCTACGTCTTCCAATACGGAAAATACTTTTTCCTTAATTTCATTTTCGGAAATTTTCAGATGCCGCCTCAAAGGAAATGCAACATTTTCAAAAACATTTAAAGAATCCAGCAATGCGCCGTCCTGAAAAACCATTCCGAATTTTTTTCTTACTTCGTTAAGTTCTTTTTTATTTAAAAGATTTATATCTACGCCGTTTATTAAAACTCTGCCGGAATCCGGCTGCATAAGACCTATAATATGCTTCAGCATAACGCTTTTCCCGCCGCCGCTCCTGCCTATTACTACAGTTATTTTTTTATCCTCGAATTTTATATTTAAATCGTCTAAAACCTTTATTCCGTTAAAAGATTTCGACAATTTGTCTAAAATAATCATAAAAAAATAAATTATAAATACTTTGCGCAATGCAAACTGTTAAAGGCCAAGAAATAACGTTATATCTATATTTGAATATTTATAATTATATACCTGTATGTAAAATTAATCAATTTAACATATGTTCCAGATTTTCTTATCCCATTCAAAAATTGGACTAAAACAAAATCGACGTCAAAATATAATCGGCAAATAGAATATAAACGGAACTTAACACTACCGCCTGAGTAGTAAATTTTCCTACGCCCTTAGCGCCTCCGGAAGTCTGAAAACCTTTATATGTACTTATAATAGACAATATAGCGCCGAAAAATACCGCTTTTAACAAGCCGTTATATATATCGCTAAGTTTAATGTACTGGTATATTTTATCTATATAAGTTACATGATTTAATCCTAAAAAATAAACATAAACAATATATCCGCCTATAATTCCTATTAAAGAACATAGCACCGCCATTACAGGAAGCATTATCATTGCGGCAATAACACGGGGAACGGAAAGGAAATAATAAGGATCCACCGCCATAACCTCTAAAGCGTCTATCTGTTCCGTCACTTTCATAGTTCCTATTTCGGAAGCCATCGAAGAACCGCATCTTGCGGTAATCATAAGAGCGGTAAGAACAGGCCCCAGTTCTCTCAGCATAGACAGGGCTACGGTAGGACCTATCATATACGTAACGCCTACTATTTTAGCTGCATAATAGGCTTGCAAAGACAAAACCATTCCGGTAAAAAGACCGGTCAATCCTACGACGTAGAATGAATCCATGCCGATAAATATCATCTGGTCTATAAGATTTTCTAAGTTTACGAAATATGCGGCTATGGAAAGTATCATATCCCACATATAAATAGCTATAGAACCGAGTTCGTTAACGGTGTATATAACGAAATTGCCTATTTTTTCAAACGGGCTCAGCAGTTTAATTGCTATATTCATAGTTTAAGGAAAAAGCTTTCTTTTATTTTAAATATTTTGAAAATTTAAGACTCTTCCAATTCGACGTGCCAGTATGCATTGTCGACGATATTTAGAAACGGCATCCATTCCTTATACATAATATTTGTAAGGGAAATATGATAGTACGGCGACCATTCAGGTTTCCTCGGTTTCTTGATAAGTTTCATACCGGCCTGTTCCGGCGTTCTTCCGCCTTTAATTCTATTGCAGTTTATACAGCTGCATACAACGTTTTCCCAAGACGAAACGCCTCCCGACATCCTGGGTATAACGTGGTCTAAATTCAGCTCATTTTTTTTAAATTCTTTGCCGCAATATTGGCATCTGTTATTATCTCTTAAAAAAATGTTGGCTCTTGAAAATTTTATGTATCTTTTAGGAAGCTTATCGTAATTAACCAATATTATAACCCTTGGAATCCTGATAGCCCTTCCTATCAGTCCGACGGAACCGCTTTTTTCGCTTACCGCAAGGTCCTGCCAAGAATCAAAACTGAACGTTCTGTAATTTTCGTCTACCGCCTTGGCGATATCTTGATAAAGAAGTATCAGTGCTCTTTTTAGAGACGTAACGTGAACCGGCAAAAAAGACTTATTTAAAACTAAAACGCTTGAAGACAGCATAAAAATATCCAAATTTAAAGGTTAGAATTTATTCTTCCTTTTCGCATTATGGCGACGCTCCGTTAAATTGAATTTACGCCTCCATAACATAACATGTAATATTTTTACTTTATTTACTCTAAAAATTATAAAAATATATTTTTATAATTTTAGTTATATATTATACCAATAAAACAAAATAAAAACCACTCCGGCGGACCGAAAGCCCCTTCCTTTTTATAAAAATAACGATACCTTCGATAGCCGTTACCTCTATACTTTTAAAAAGGAGGTGCTAAATACTACAGGAAAAGGTACCAAATTTTATTTTTTTTGCATACAAAAACCGTCATTTAACAAAAAAATATCGACAAAAAAAATAATTTGACACCTTTTCCGCAAAAGCAAATCAGACAGAGATTAAGGCGGCGAGTATGTCGTTGAAATCGCAGGGGAAAACGGTCCGCATATCAAGCCTGAACTCTCCGTTTTTTATTTTGCCTATAACCGGAGTTTTAGCTTTTCTAAATATTTCGGCTATGCCGGATGCACCGACTTTTTTATGGATTATAGATAGCGAATACGTTTTAAGCTCGTAATCAGGAAGAGCTCCGCCGCCAACGAGGCTGGAATCTCCGGTTATTTTAAATTCAAACAGGGATTTGTCTATATTTTCGGATCTTTTAATTAAATTTAAAAGTTTTGCGGCCTTTCGTTTTATTTCCGAATCGGATTGGGCGATAAGAGAAAGCGTAGGAATATTTTTAACCGCCCTGTCGGTATCTAAATATTCAAAAAGAACGGCTTCAAGTCCTGCAAGAGTCATTTTGTCTATTCTAAAAGCCCTGTTTAACGGATTTAATGCTATTCTGTCAATGTATTCGGCTTTTCCGGCTATTATTCCTGCCTGAGGTCCGCCGAGAAGTTTGTCGCCGCTGAAAGTAACGACATCAACCCCGTTCCCTAAGACCTCTTGGGCGGTAGGCTCATACGGAAGTCCGAATTTTCTTACATCTACGAAACTTCCGGAGCCGAGATCCTCCATTACGGGAATACCGTGCTTTTTGGCCATTGATGCGATATCTTTTCCCGAAGGGCTTGCAGTAAAGCCTACTATCCTGAAATTGCTTTGATGCACTTTTAACAATAAAGCCGTATTTTCGTTTATGACAGATTCATAATCGCTCAGTTTAGTTTTGTTGGTAGCCCCGACCTCTATCAAGACCGCTCCGGAAGCAGACATAATATCCGGTATCCTGAACGAGCCGCCTATCTCTACCAGTTCGCCCCTTGAAACTACGACCTCTTTTTTTGTTCCCGAACAAAACGTGGAAAGCGACATAAATACTGCCGCCGCATTATTGTTTACTACTATAGCTTTTTCGCATTTTAAAATTTTTTTAAGAAGGTATTCTACGTGCGAATATCTTTTTCCTCTTTTTCCATCAGAAAGATTGAACTCAAGATTAGAGTATGAAGATGATATTTTTGAAATATTTTCCAATGCGCTTTCCGGTAAAATAGAGCGCCCTAAATTCGTGTGGATAACGACTCCCGTTCCGTTAACGACTCTCTTTAAAGTGAATGAAAAATCGTTTAAATCTTCATGAAGTTTTTTTATAAAAAATTCTGCGTCAAGTCTATATCGGTATGCCGAAATACTCTGCTCAAATCCGTTCTGCATCGACTCGATAATTTTTTTCTTTTCGTATTCTATCAAATTTTCTATTTTATCTTTTATAAATTCATAAGGAAAAGATTTATATATCTGAGAGTCCTTAATTCCTTCCAATACGGACTGGACGCTTGGAATCCGCCTCAATATTTCGTTTTTATTTTTAATTTTAATTTCCATATTTTATATAATATCAATTTAATCCTTAATCCTGCAATAGCAAGTTATCTGCTCGGAAAAGGCGTCAGATTAATTTTTTTTGCAAATATTTTCTATTGCATGATTAAGGTTAATCAAATAGTTTCAAAAGATTTAAGTCTTTTTCCCGTATGAAACGTCAAAAAATCACGTAAAAATGCCGAACAATCCATTAGCACATCTTCTTTTACGTTAAGCTTATTTATTATAGAAATATCGGATTCGATCATTAAGTTCGACAGATTTATAAAATTGACCGGCATCTTTTTAATTTCTAAATATTTAAAGCCGTTGTTTTTATCGTCAGCGCACGAACTGCATATAACGCCTCCTTTTTTAAGGCTGAATCCAAATTCGTTATATGCATTGTTTTTGCCGCAGATTATACAGTCGGTAAAATTAGGATAAATTCCGGTAAACTTAAGAAGATTGGCAATAAAAAAAATTTCATATTTAAGCAGAATAGGAGCTAAAGGTGTTTGCATACCGGCCTGAGAATTTAAAGTTTCTAATCTATTAAGTCCGGTATAAATATTTTTTATAAGATTAAATATATTTTTATTTACGTCTCTTTCCTGACACAAGACTCTTGAAATCTCGATAAATTTAGTTAAAAAAAGATATACGTCTATATTTTTTCTAAGATTTTTATAATCCTCTACAAGATCTACTTCATATAATATATCAAGCGTCATGCCGGGTTTTTCGTAAAATTTGATATTAGTCAGCATAGCCGGTTCTAATTTTCCCAGAAACCTTTTTTTGCTCTTCCTTGCGTTATTCGCAAAACAAGTAATTTTCCCGTAATCTTCCGTTATATAGCTTAAAAGCAGATCCGCTTCATTCATTTTTTTTGCGTATATAACAAATCCTTTCGTGGAATGAAGTTTCATATGTTTTATTACTCCAGACACTTAATACTTTAAACTTAGAATAATCATTTGCCCGAATTAAATATAATAAATATGCCGAATATAATAATAAAAACGCCTATCCATCTCTTAAGACTTACTTTTTCTTTTAAAAATATTCTAGAAAGAAGGACAACAAGAACGTAACCTCCGGACAACATTGGATAAGCTATAGAAAGAGGCAGAGAAGACAATGCCAGCAGGTAAAATATAGTTGCAAAAAAAAGCATAATAAGAGCAAAAAAAATATAGCCGTTAAAAAAAACGAGAACTGATTTTATGCCTATTTTTAGATGCTCTTTTTTTATTTTTCCGGATCCTATTTTTTGAAAAATCTGTCCTATAGATGTAAAGACCAGCGCAAAACCGATTAAAATGTAAGATGTTAATATCATGCTTTAATTATTTGTTTTTAAGATTTAAAAATACCGCCTATTTTATTTTATACCGTTTATATATTTTTTCAACCTTAATAATTCGGTATAAGTAGGCAGTATGTATATTTTTTTTTCGTTCAAATCCGTCGTCTTCGCTTTATCCATGGTAATCCCTACCGCTTTTTTTAAATTATATTCGACTGCTATTTTTTTAGGATTCATGCCGGCCGCTTTTAGTCTTAATGCCATATCGTAAGGTCTTAAACCGGAAATAACAGCATTTTCTATATAATCTTTATATTTTTCAAAATCTACGTCCCATATCCATGAAACATCCTTTCCGTCGGCTGCTCTATCCGAAAACGCAAATAAAATATTTACTTTTGAACCGCTTTCAGTCAATTTCTTAAGAACGCCTGCAAATCCTGCCGGATTTTTCACTAAGTCAATATTTATTTCAAAATCTCTTATCTTTTTTTTATAAGACCTGCCGAATTTAGTTTCAAAATTTTCAAATAAAGTTTTTATTGCATCTCCGTCTATATCTATACATTTCAAAACAGTATAGGCGGCAAGATAATTTGCCGCATTATAATCTCCGGTTAACGCAGGTTTAAAAGAAAAAAAATACGGTTTTTCTTTTTTAAATTCTAAGGTTATACTGCCGGAAATATTTTGTGTTGCTTTTATATCAGGTTCATGTCCTGCATAGCCGCATTTTTCGCATTTAAAATTATATAAAAAACGGTTTATCGTACGGTCTTTTGAAGAAAACATCATACTTTTACAGTTAGGACAGGCTACCGCATCGGACAATTCCATTCCGTTAGAATTAATATCGTTTGAATAATTTGAATTAAAAAATGATTCGCCGAAGCCGAAATATTTTTTATCGGCGTTTATTTCATATCCCAAAAAAGCCGCTAACGGCTCAAACGAAGGCAGAACCAATGAAATTCTTCCCGAGTTATTATTTTTAAACTCTTCCGATATTTTTTTAACGGCTTTTTTTATTTCAAATACCGTAGAGTTTACTTCTCCGTATCTGTCTAACTGATCCCTGTAAAAGTTGGTAGCCGTTATTATTTTAGGATTTAAAATAGAACATACGTCAGGAAAAACCTTTTCGTCGCATTCCATGACCACAACGTCTGCGGTAAATTTAAAATCAAGCATTGCAATGTCTTTAATGCCTATACCCGAAGATTTCGATAATCTATAAGAACCGATAATAGCCCCCAAAATTCCGTTTGTCATATTTGCGCCGTTAGAATTAAAACATACTTTTTTACCGGAAAGTTTAATAGTTTCGGCAATAATGTTGGAAGTAGTAGTTTTTCCGTTTGTGCCTGTTACGAGTATAACGGGAATGCCGAGAGAAGTTATATGTTTTGCAAAATTTTCTAAAACTTTTTTATCTATTTTGCGTAAAATATGAGCCGGAAGGACGTCGCCTTCTCTTTTTAATATTTTATTTAAGATGAATTTTAAAAAAATATATAAAAAAATTTCCGCTTTTTGTTTTTTATTAAGAATCATAATAAAATTAATTAGTTAATTGATTTTACTTTAAATATCAAAGGCTTAATATTGATTAAAAATTAATCACTTTGATTAACTGCTTAATTTTTCTAAAATCTTTTTTCAAATTATAAGGCTTTTACAAAAGAAATCCACAGGCTTTGTAAAATTGTAACAAAAGCTTAATAAAATAAAGATGTTACATCAAAATTAATGTCTATTGATATCATAATTTTGCAACAAAGCGCTTAATCTTTTCTACTGCTTCCATGGCATTTTTTGCATAGATGTCGGCATTGATAGATTTAGCATAATCTTCTGTTACTACTGCTCCGCCTACCATAGAAAAAACCTTTAAACCATGTTTCTTTAATTCTTTTATAACATGCTCCATCTCGGTTACCGTGGTAGTCATTAAAGCCGACAACCCTACAAAATCGACTTTATTTTTAGAAGCTTCTTCAATAATTTTTTCGGTTTTTACGTTTCTTCCCAAATCTATAACCTCGTAGCCGTTATTTTCAAGAAGCATAGTTACTATATTTTTTCCTATATCGTGTACGTCGCCTTCTACGGTTGCCATTAATATTTTTGGTCCGGTAGAAATTTTAGAATTTTTAGGCATTTCCTGCTTAATTCTGTTAAATGCGGTTTTCATGGCATCGGCACTTTCCATTACCTGCGGAAGAAAATAGATATTTTTTTCAAACAGCCTGCCGACTTCTTCAAGCGCCGAAATTAAATATTTATTGCCTATATCTAAAGGCGATTCTCCGTCAGACAATAATTTTTCGACATATTGCGTAATATGCTCCTTTTCTCCGCGGATTACCGCTTCGCGCAAAAGTTCTCCTTCGGTTTTATTCGTTTCGCTTCCTGATTCTTTTTCGGCAGTTTTATTCGAGGAATAGTTTTTCGCGGAGTCGGAAAATCTGTTAATATAGTTCTTAAATAAATAATCTTTGCCTAGAAGCGCATTCATGGCATAAAAATTAGCCGTTAAATATTCGTCCTCAGGATTTATTATAGCTGCGCTTAAACCCTCTTTAAGACATAAAGAAAGAAAAGAAGAATTTATATAAGATCTTTTGGGAAGACCGAAAGAAACGTTGCTGACGCCTAAAACTGTCGGAAGATTAAGGTTGTTTTTATTCTTAGACAGAGCTTCTATAGTTACTAAGGACTTTTCCTGTCCTGCGCTTATAGGAAGAGTCAAAAAATCTACGATTATATCGTATGGTTTTATACCGTAATCTACAAGCCTTTTATATACTCCGTAAGCTACATCTATTCTTTTTTCCGCAGTTTCCGGAATGCCTTCGTCGTTTAAAGCTAAAATTAAAACTCCTGCGCCGTATTTTTTTATTAACGGCATAATTTTAGAGAGTTTCTTTTCCTCTCCGCTTATAGAATTAACAAGGGGCTTACCCGGATAAAGCATAAGAGCTTCTTCTAAAACATCGGGATTGGAAGAATCGATGGATACCGGAACATGCGATACTCCCGTTACGGCATTAATACCGTTTTTCATCGATACGGTTTCGTCGGTTCCGGGAACGCCGACGTTTAAATCGAGGACGGAGGCTCCGGCTTCAACCTGTTTAACGGCCGTTTTTCTTATATAATTAGTTTTTCCGTTTTTAAGCTCTTCTATAAAGTCTTTTTTGCCGGTAGGATTAATTCTTTCGCCTATAATAACGGGAGGATGTCTATAACCGATAGGGACGAATTCCGTCCTTGAAGTTATAAGCAATCCGTCATCTCGTCTTATGCCTTTAGCCGGCAGACCGCTTTTATTGACTAAATCAATTTCTTGTCTTAGAGCTTTTATGAAATTTTCGCTGCTTCCGCAGCATGCCGAAATAACCCTGACTCCTATAAGAGCAAGTTCCGAAACTAAAGAAGTAAAATCTTCCGGCTTCCCCGGAAAAATAGTAATACCGTCTTTTAATTTCGGAATTCCGGCATTAGGTTTAGAAATAAGCGGAATATCGGTAACCGAAGCCATTTTTTTTAAAATTTCGTAAATTCCGGACGGTCCGACCGAGCAGTTAGCTCCTATAACATCCGCTCCAAGACTGTCTGCCGTTATGGCAAAAACCTCAGGAGTAGTTCCCAATATAGTCCTGTATGTGGCGTCGAACGTCATCATTGCTATAACCGGTTTATCGGACAATTCTTTAACGGCTATAATTGCGCTTCTTATCTCCTGCAGATCTATCATAGTTTCAAGCTGAAAAATATCGGCTCCGGCATCTAAACCGGCTTTTACTTGTTCTTTATAAATCTCTATGCTTTCTTTAAAAGTAGTTTCACCGACAGGGTAAATAAATTTTCCGGTAGGACCTAAAGACATAGCCGTCAGCGCATCATCGCCGGCAATCTGCTTAACGGCTTTAACGGCGTTAAAATTTACCTCGTAAATTTTATCCGACAAACCGTATTCGGCTAACTTAGGCCTATTGGCGCCGAAAGTGTTCGCCACTATTATTTCGCTGCCTGCATCGTAATAGCTTTTATGGACTTCTTTTATATATTTAATTTTTTCGGTAATATTAAAACTCTCGGGGAGAAGTCCTTTGGGCAGAAGGTTTTTAAGCTGAAGGACAGTCCCCATAGCTCCGTCCGAAAGTATCAGCCTTTTTTTTAATTCTTCCCTGAAATTTTTTATCATATATTATATGCTCCTATATTATGCATAGAATTGACTATATATAGTATTTATAAAAAGAAAAAGCTTCTACTACGAAAAATTAACGACATAAACGTTATCGATAGGCCTGCCGAGAAATTTACCGCCAAGTTCCTTAAATCTTTCGGAATCATCGCTTACAAAAAAGATTTCGTTTCCAAATTCCGTTCCGGATTTCAGCATTCCAAATTCTTCCAAATAATTTTTAACCGACCTCGCCGTTTCAACTCCGGAATCTATAATTTCTGTATTATCTGCTATTTCTTTTTCAATAAAATCCTTAAGAATAGGATAATGGGTACAGCCCAAGACAAGGCATGCAGGTTTTTCCTTTATTACGGAAGCTAAATAATATTTTATTACATTTTTAGTTATTTCTTCGTTTAAAAAACCTTCTTCGACTAACGGTACAAAAAGAGGGCAGGATTTTTCTATAATTTCTAAATTTTCGTTAAAATCTGTATTTGAAATATTAACAGTTTCGCTTTTTTTAACGCCGTATAATAATCCGGCTTTTTCTTTTATCGTTTTAGAATATGCCCCGCTCTTGACGGTTGCAGAAGTACCTATTACGGCTATAATTTTACGTCCGGTAATATTCATAGAAACTTCAACAGCTTTTTGCGCACCCGGTTCTATAACTCCGAATATAGGAACAGTCGATATTTTACGCAAATAATCGAGCGCCAAACTTGAGGAAGTATTGCAGGCGACTATAGCTATCTTTATGCCTTTATCGGTTAAAAAGCCTAATATCTCGGACGAATATTTTATTATGGTTTCTTTAGATTTGTTTCCGTAAGGAACTCTGGCGGTATCTCCGAAATAAATTAAGTCTTCGAAAGGCAAAATCTTTCTTATTTCTTTAAAAACGGTAAGACCGCCGAGACCGGAATCGAATATTCCTATAGGGGAATTATTAAATTTCATTATTAAATTTTATTATTAAATTTTATTTATGATTTATAATAATTATGCTATAATTTATAAAAACTC
>JBMFVW010000003.1:52781-66490 GCA_049965795.1 Candidatus Acidulodesulfobacterium sp. | reverse complement strand
ATTATTAAATTTTATTTATGATTTATAATAATTATGCTATAATTTATAAAAACTCTACAAATACAGTAAATATTATAAAATAAAAATCAAAAAATAAAAATCAAAAACTAATGGAAGATAAATATTTAAATAAAAGATTCGATATTTTAGATGAAAAAAACATAGACGTAGAAATATTGGAAACATTGGATTTTAGTTATAAAGGAAGCGGAACGGCCGTAACTATATCTACTAAGGAGTTTACCTCCGTCTGTCCATGGACGGGACTTCCCGATACGGCGGAAATTTTTATAACATATATACCGTCTAAAAAATTAGTCGAAATGAAATCGCTGAAATATTATCTGCTTTCTTTCAGGAATGTAGGAATACTGCAGGAACATGCAGTAAACAGAATTATTAACGATTTGACAGAACTGTTAAAACCTGAATTTATGGAAGTTACGGCAAAATTCGAATCCAGGGGCGGATTGGACACCTTGGTTAAAGTAAAATACGAAAAACGGAAACCGGAAAAGAAATCTTAAAGAAATGCGTAAATATTTTCTATTGCAGGATTAATGCCTAAACAAAACCTTTTAAATCGCGGACATCTTTTCTTGCATTTAATTCAAAATTATCGTCTATTTCATCGGCTTTCACGCCGTTGATTTCCATAGCTTCCCGTAAATTAACGCCGTATTTATTTTGCAAGGCTAAATCGATAAGATAGTCGCAAAAAGCAAAATTTTTAGGCAAAAAACTGCCGTGCATATATGTTCCAAAAAAATTGCCGGTTCTCGCACCCTCTGTTTTGTCTTTGCCGTTGTTTCCGTATCCTTTTAATACGGTTCCTATGCAATTTTGACTGTCGTCTAAATATGTCCTGCCTCCGTGATTTTCAAAACCTATCAAAACCGTACCGCCAGATTTTACGGCTATATTTCCTGTCAATCTCGGCGTTCCGGATTCGGTATAACCCTTAAATATCGATATACCCTTCATTATCTTACCGTCTGCAGACTTGTAATAGTCGCACAAAAGCTGATAACCGCCGCATATCGCAAGCATAACTTTATTTTTATTCAAAGATTCAATTAAAATATTTTTTTTGTCGGAAAAAAAATCCTCGTAAATTAGAGACTGTTCGGCATCCTGCCCGCCGCCCATAAAAAAAATATCCGACGATCCGCATTCTTTTTCATAGTTCTTGCCTAAAGTAACGTCTATTATTTTAATTCCTATACCGTAAATGGAGCACCTGTATTTAAAATATATAATATTTCCCCTGTCTCCGTATATATTCATAATTTCAGGATAAAGATCTGCGGCTGTTAACTCTAATTTTTTCATAATAATTTGCCCTGTAATAAACAAATCTCAATAAATAAATCTGACACCTTTAAAATTAAATATGCTATAATATATTTTATTTATGTCTATATTATCGGAACTAATTTCAAAAAAAATCGAAGAAAATAAAAAATTGGGATTTTATAGAAAAATTCCCGATATAAAAACAGAAAAATTAAAAAGCGGACAATATCCTTCCGATTCCCATTATAACACCGTAACCGTAAATCTTGCAACAAACGATTATCTTGGACTCTCTTTAAACGAAAGCGTAAAAAAGGCGGCAAGACAAGCAATCGATTTATACGGAACTTCGGCAGGATCTTCTTTTTTAATATGCGGACATTACGATATCCACTCTGAGCTTGAAAAAGAATTATGCAGATTTAAGGGCGGCTACGAAAATTGTATTTTATATCCATCCGGGTATCAGGCTAATACCGGAATTATAAGAACTCTGGCAGGCATATCCCAATTAAACACGGTAATAATTTTCGATGAACTTTCTCATGCTTCTATTATAGACGGGATTACCGCTTCGGGAGTTAAATTTAAAAGCTTTAGACATAACGATTTAAATTCTTTAGAAAATGCTCTTATAAGATATAAAGACTATCAAATAAAATTGGTTATAACGGAAGGTGTATTTAGCATGGACGGCGACATACCCGATTTGCCGGCTATTTTAGATATAACCGAAAAATACGGCGCATTAAGTATAGTGGATGACGCCCACGCTACGGGAACAATAGGAAAAAAAGGCGGAGGCAGTTCCGATTTTCATAACGCCAAACCCGATATAACAATAGGAACGCTCGGTAAAGCGCTTGCTTCAAACGGGTCGTTTGTGCTCTCGAATAGTTCTATTATAGAATATTTCGTTAATTTCAGCAGGGCTTTTATATTTTCTACCGGCATTCCGCCTTCTTCTGCCGCATCTGCGCTATCCGCTTTAAAAATTATTAAAGAAAACCGCGGGATAGTATTGAAATTACAAAACAACGCTAAATTTGCAAGAGAATTTTTAAAAGAATCGGGGTTAGATACTTTAAATTCCTCTACTCATATTATTCCTATATTAATAGGCAAAGAAGAAAAAGCCGTTTTAATAGAAAAGGAACTTTTAAAAGACGGCATATACTTAAAGGCCGTGAGATATCCGGCGGTAGCCAAAAACAAAGCGATATTGCGGCTCGGAATAAACCTGACCATAGACGATACTTTATTTAAAAACGTCTTAAAAGAGATAGTCCGTAAGGTTAAGCCGTAAATTAGCAGTCGCAAGCTCACTTAATAATTAATAATTTTTTAAATATGATAGACAAAAACAAAGTTAAAAAAAATTTTTCAAGTGCCGAAGATTACGATAATCACACTTCTTATCACAATATTACTCTTGCAATGATATCTGAATCTATCAAAGAATTTAAAAAAAAAGGAAAAATTTTAAAAATCCTTGATATAGGGTGCGGAACTGCTCAAGGATATAATGTCTTAAAAAAAAAATTAAATCAAAACAGTTTTAAATACTTCGGACTGGATATAGCCATAGGTCTAATAAATAAAGCAAAAAAAAATAGTCATGCTTTCTTAATTAACGGGGATGCGGAATTACTGCCGTTTAAACCGCATAAATTCGATGTCATATTTTCAAATATAACTATACATTGGCTAAACGATATAAATACGTTTTTATTAAGATGCAAAGATTCCTTAAAAAACGAAGGAATAATGATATTTGCTTTTTTAATTTCAGGAACGCTAAAAGAATTAAAAGAAAGTTTTAAGTATGATGAAAACGCATTAAAATTTCATGAATTTCCCGAAATAGACAGTTACAAAGAAAAAATAGACGCATCCGGTTTAAAAATCGAATACTGCGATATTATAGAATATAAGGAAATAGCGGAGTCTTCATTGCGCTTATTAAAAAGAATAAATTTGCTCGGTGCTAAAAACACTTATGATAATAATAAAACCGGTTTATTAAGAAAAGGTTTAAAGAATTACGACAAAAATTACCGCAATGAAGATAATAAGGTTTACTGCACTTATAAAATTGCATATTTAATTATTTCAAAAAAATAAACCTCCGATAATTATATAATTATCGGAGGTTCAGGTAAAATTTTAATTTTTTTTTGTTATCTTGCGACTGCGAAATGGTCCCTTCTGTTTATTGCATAACATACTCTCGTATGCGCTCTGCATAAAGGTTTTTCTTTACCGTAGCTGATTGTTTTTAATCTGTCTGCCGATACTCCAAGATCCTCAAGATAAGCTTTTGCTGCATTAGCCCTTCTCCAGCCAAGCGCAAGGTTGTAAGCTTCAGAACCTCTTCTGTCGCAGTTTCCCTGAATCTGAATAGCAACATTCGGATTATACTTAAGATAAATTGCATCCTTTTTAAGTATCATTTTGTCTAACGGAGTAAGAATAGACTTGTTGAAAGCAAAATGGATGTTGTTGGAATTAGATTGAATGCTGTAATTTGCAAGCCACGGGTACTTTTTCATATAAGAAGGCACCTGTTGAGTTTGCGGTCTAACGGCTGCTACTGCAGGTTTTTTTGCGGGCGGCAGTGCACTGGAAGATGTTTTTGTTACTTTTGGCGCGCATCCGGAAAGAACCGCGGAAACACCGAAAACTAAACCAAGAATAGAAAGACCTACCTTTGTTTTTTTGTTCATTGTAAACTCTCTCCTTAAAAATTAAGATTTAAAAAATTAAAGTGCTTTAAAACATTTTATATTTTAATTTGTATTGTATAATATATATATACCATTATTTAAAAAAAAATCAATAGTTTTTTACAAACTTTTTTATCTTTCTTTATTAATTGAATTTTTTTTGAATTTTTGATATAAATAATGTATGGAATATAAAGACTACTATAAAATATTAGGCATAGATAAAACAGCTGCAGGCGAAGAAATTAAAAAAGCTTACAGAAAATTGGCAAGGAAATATCATCCCGACGTTAATCCTAACGATAAAACAGCCGAATCGAAATTTAAAGAAATACAGGAAGCATACGATATTTTAAAAGACGAAAAAAAACGAAAAGAATACGACGAGCTCGGAACTAATTATTTTAATTATAAAAACGCCGGCGCTGGCGCTTCAAACGGACAACATTATTACGACTATTCAGGAGGCGGCAATTCCGGTTTCGGTTATAATTACGGCAACGCGGGTGGGGGAAATTTTAACTTCGAAGATATATTCTCAGACCTTTTTAACAGGTCCGGCAAAAAGCACGGTCCCGTAAAAGGCGATGATTTAAATGCTTCGCTTGAAATTTCGGTTCCGGAAAGCGTAAAAGGCACGGAAAGAATAATAAATTTAAACGGCGAAAAAATAAAAATAAAGATACCGGCGGGCATTGCCGACGGCGGAAAAATTAAGCTTTCAGGAAAAGGTTCGCCGGGTTTAAACGGCGCGCCGAACGGCGATTTATATATTACTATCTCCGTTTTAAACGATAATGTTTTTGAAAGAAAAGACAACGATATCTATGTTAATAAAAAAATAAAACTGACCGAAGCCGTGCTTGGAGCAAAAGTAGAAGTATCCTCTATCGACGGCAAATTTATGCTTACAATACCGGCGGGAACCCAAAACGGTACAAAATTCCGCATTTCAAAAAAAGGAGCAAGAGATATTTCCGGAAAAAAAATAGGCGATTTAATAGTTACCGTTACGGTTGATATACCAGTCGGAATATCGGATAAAACAAAAAAAACGTTCACGGAGCTTTCAAAAGAAGGCATATAAATATATATAATTAATAGATAAGGAATCCACAATGGATTGTTTTATTAATCTGTCGGAATTTTGCGGAAATATAAATTTAAGCGGTGATTCCGCAATGTTTTTCATCGACGAAGGAATAATCTGCGTAGAAAAAAGAGAAGACGAATTTTATATAGACAAAAAAACGGCGGACGACTTAATATTTATATCGGAAATGAAAAACGAACTTGGAATTAACGATGAAGGCGTTTCGGTTATACTTAATTTAAGAGAAAAAATTATCGATTATCAAAATATGCTTTCGGCTGTTTTTGATGCCGTCAAAACTTCCAAGAGCATAGACGAACTTATTTTTTTATTGGAAAAAAGCGAATCTTTCAAAAACATATTAACAAATTTAAAAGAATTATAAAGGAAAACACTTTATGAGCATAGCTTTAAAAATTAAAGAACTTATAAATGAAAACATTGAAATTCCTGATGATATTCTCCTGTCCATTTTTGAACTTTCCGGCTCAAATTTAATGGATATTTTTTCTATAGCATTGGAATTAAAAGAAAAATATACCGGAAAAAAAATAAATTTTTGTTCTATCGTCAGCGCAAAGACAGGAATCTGCTCCGAAGACTGCTCATTTTGCGGCCAGTCGGCAGTAGCCGGAAAAAAAGAAAAGAAAATAAAAGTAAATCCGTTGATGTCGGCAGAGGAAATAGTCGAATCGGCTAAAATTGCAAAAAACAACGGCGCAAATGAATTTTCAATCGTCACCAGCGGAACCAGAATATCCGATAAAAACGAACTTAAGACTATAGCGGAGGCCGTAAAAGCGATAAAAAACGAAATAGGAATAACGCCATGCGCTTCTTTAGGACTTATGGAATATGAAGATCTTCTTTTTCTTAAAGAATGCGGGCTTGAAATATTTCATCATAACATAGAAACCAACAGCGATTTTTTTAAAAGCATATGCACGACTCATTCTTTCGAAGATAACATAAAAACGGTTAGGTCTGCAAGAAAAGCCGGATTAAAGGTCTGTTCCGGAGTTATAATAGGAATGGGCGAATCCCGTTTGGACAGGATAAAAATGGCTAAAGAGATAAAAGAACTTGAGGTCGATAATATACCTATAAACTTTTTAAACCCTATTAAAGGAACTCCCCTTGAAAATATAGAACCTCTAACTCCTATGGAATGCGTTAAAACAATAGCAATGTTCAGAATAGTCAATCCGGAAAAAAACATACTGGCGCAGGGAGGCCGGGAATATAACCTGCGGCAGCTTCAACCTCTTGCTTTAATGTCCGGTGCAAACGGAATCCTTCTAGGAAACTACCTGCTTACTTCAGGAAGAAATCCTGAATTAGATTTAGAATTAATTAACGATCTCGGATTTGAAACCAACAACCCTATTAACGCTCCAGCATAACTTATCGATATGCCAAACGTCAACAATAAAAAAGCTCTCGGCATAGATTACGGCTTAAAAAGAATAGGACTATCCTTAAGCGACGACACCCAAACGATCGCTTTTCCTCTAAAATATATATTAAACGATTCGGCAAAAAAAACGGTTTCCGAGTTAAAAACCGTAATCGAAGAAGAAAATATAGGATTAGTAGTCATAGGTATGCCTATAGGTCTTAAAGGAAAAAAAACAGAAATATCGACGGAAATAGGAAAATTTATAGAAGTTTTAAAAGAAAACTTAAAAGAAAAAATCGGCTGCGGTTTGATATTGACAGTTTACGATGAAAGATTTTCTTCGGCACAGGCTCAAAGAAGCCTTATAGAACAAAATATTAAAAGAAATAAAAGAAAAGAAAAAATAGACTCTATAGCTTCAACTTTTATACTCCAGTCTTATTTGGATAAACAAAAAAATATTATTGAAAAAAATACCGGAATAAATAGTTGAAATCTTTTTATAATTCGCGCTTTATAAATTTCACAATAAAGTAAATGTGCTATTTCGACTATACGCTTTATAAGCGGATAAAAAAAATAACTTTTATTCTAAAAATTTTAATTCCGATAATAATTATCGGGTATATTTTTTTATATGCTTTTACTCCTCAATCTTTTATACATTCAAAAACTAAAATAATCGTTGTCAATAAAGGAAGTTCATTAAAAGAAATAGTATATAAACTTTATAACAAAAAAGTAATAAATAATCCGTATCTATTTTATTTCATTGGATTTATAAGCGGTTATTCAAGATATATACAGGAAGGCACCTATTATATATCTATAAATGAATCGCCTGCGGAAATATATCATGAGCTTGTAAACGGAAGAGTGGCAACAGCCAAAGTTTCAATCCCTCCTGGATTAAATATATTTGAAATAGCCGAAATTTTATCTAAAAATCATATAACAGACAAAAAACTTTTCTTGAAAAAATGCTATGACAAAAAATTTCTTTTAAGCATAAAAGTGGATGCGCCAAGCGCGGAAGGATTCCTGTACCCCGATACTTATATATTTAAAATAAATTCAAATCCAAAAGACGTAATTAAAGATATGGTAAATAATTTTTATTCAAAAACTAAAAAAATCAAACCGGATTACAAAGACTTAATTATAGCTTCTCTTATAATAAAAGAAGCCGACGAAAAACGTAAAAATTCGGTAAGTTTTATATCTTCCGTTATACATAACAGATTAAAAATCAATATGCCGTTAGATATAGATTCCACATCCATTTACGCTATGAATGTTATAATGTATAAAAATTATTTAGGAAACGGAAATACATATAAAATTATTCTGCATATGAAACCGAAATATCTTAAAATAAAATCGGCTTACAACACTTATCTTAAATACGGCCTTCCGCCCACTCCTATTGCAAATCCTGATTTAGAATCGATTGAGGCCGCAATACATCCGTCAAAAACAAAATATTTATATTATATATCTACAAAAAACGGTAAAACGCTTTTTTCCGACAATCTTTCAGGGCAAATAAAAAATATTGACAAATATCTTAAATAATAATTTAATATACTTAATTATATAATTTATCAATCTTATACTTATACATACTATAAGTCAAAAACATTATTTTTAAAATTATGACAATTTATATAATAAAATATAAAATTAATTTTTAAGAATGGAGGACTATTAATGTTTTTAACAAGTAAAAAGATTAAGATTTTTGCTTTAATTTTAGTGCTTCTTATTCCTGCGCTTGCTTTTTCAGGATGCGCAACGACGGCAGGAACTTCTACCAGCGCCAGCGGATTATCTTCAGGCAACGTAGCGTTAAGCACTAAAATGAGTTCCAGCATATTTCTGCAGCCTGTGTCTCCTCAGGATAAAATAGTTTACGTAAGCACCAGAAATACTTCTACCGCTACCGGACTGAATTTTAAAAATCAGTTGATTTCGGAATTAATAAGTGAAGGATATAGAGTAACTAATAATCCGCAGGAAGCTAATTTCATGGTAATGTCTAACGTGCTCTATATCGGAAAAGAAACTTCGAATTATACGCTTGCCGGAGCTTTAGCCGGAGGTTTTGGCGGAGCATTAATAGGTTCAAGATATAACTCTGGCACTTCAACGGTAGCCGGAGGCGCTCTTGGCGCATTAGCCGGAGGCATACTCGGCTCTTTGCTTGCGAGCACTAAATATATGATGGTGGTAGATATTCAGTTAGAGGAAAGACAAGCCGGAACGTACACCACTAGTTCCACGAATGCAAGTCAGGGCATAGCAAGCAACGTTACGACTTATAATGCGGGAGTTAAAAATTGGGCTATTTACAGGGACAGAATAATATCTCAAGCATCTGCTATGAATTTAAACTTTGCTTCCGCCGAGCCTTTATTGAAACAGCAGATGGCTCACTCCATCGCAAATTTATTGCCTTAAATTATATCACAATAGATTTTTGCTGCTTGCATAAAACCTCCAAATTTATAACCGAACTTAATAAAAGACATCAGATTGACTAAATTGATTTAGTCAATCTGATGTCTTTTTTATCGACAATTTTTAAATATTTATTATTGATATTTTTAAATCGTTATGTCATAATAGATATATCAAAAATTTTTCCTAAAATTATAATCTAAAAATCGTTATGTCAAAATAGATATAAACATAATAATCAAATTCACCAAATATCAAATAAGGAGAAAAAACGATGAAAAAAAACAAAATCAGATTTCAAGCCATCTTGCTAATTTTTGCTTTTTTAGTGTTATTTTATTATTTTCTGCCTATTAAAAAAGTTTTTGCCGGACCGGACGGTTCCGGCAACAATTTCTTTTTTAAGGGACCTACGGCTTTTGGAATAACTCCTCCGAATAAATTTATTACATTTCAAGGATTAACGTATCAGACATTCGGATCGCATTTTACAAACACTGGAGCAGTTGAAAATAATTCTGCTCAGACAGATAAGTTTGTTTTACTGCCGGAATTTATATGGACAAAAAATATTTTAGGGATTACAAATTTTTTTGAAGTAGTTACGCCTTTAGGAAGTGCCGCCAATAATATTACGGTAGCAAATCAACCGTCTTCTCAACCCTCTAATTTCTCTAATTCAAGTGGAGGTCTCGGAGATATATTATTTTTTTACGGAATTTTCAGCAAAAACTATTCTTACGGCAATATAAACTTCAATTTTTTCCCTCAGATAAGTATTACTATGCCAACAGGACAATGGAATCCCGATTCTTCCGTTAATATAGGCGGCGATGAATGGCAGATAATGCCTACTATTACAGGTCAAATTACATATAAACTGCCTGTACAACAGTCTGTAGCATTTGATTACGCATTAGGTTACAGCAAAAACGAGGGACATTCCACCATAAACGTAGCCGAACCTGCAAGCTACACCGATCCAGGAAATAATATATTTCTCGATACGTATCTAAATTATTTTATTACGCCGAAATTAGATCTTTATAACGAATCTGCATACATTAAACAGTTTAATAATTATGGCTATATTAATAGCTCTCACGGTACGATTAATAATTACGGTCTTATAAACAACGGCTATAAAGACGTAATTAGCGGATTCGGAATAGACTATCATTTTACACCGACTTTTCAAATTGACGGAAGGGTGCTGAAAGATCTTCATGGAGACAACGGACCAGACGGATATTACGGCATGGTAGATATTATAGCATCATTTTAAACAAAATATTTTTAATCCTGCAATAGAAAATATTTATCCACTTCTTTGCAGGCTAAGTAAAATATTTAAAAAAAGATTATAATAATACATAAAAAATTTTACGGAGGTTTTAAATGAAAAAAAATAAATATCCAACGATTTTTTTGACTGGATTATTCTTAATTTTCTTATTCTTAAATATTGCAATTATTGCAGATAATTTTTCGGCGAATGCTGTAACGCTTAAAATTATGGCAGCCGATGCTCTTCCCAAGCCCATAATTGAAATTGGTAAAATATTCAAAAAAGAACATCCTGGGGTTAAAATAGATTACGACTTTCTTGGTGCAGGAGTCTTAAAAGGCGATATAGAAGAAGGTGCGCCATGCGATATTTTTCTTTCCGCAAACGGAAAATTTCAAAGACAACTTAAAAGAAAAGGCTTTTTGAAATTTTACAGAGTTTTTGCATATGATTATTTGGCTGCAGCAACGCCCTATAACAATCCGGCAAACGTTAACTCTTCCAATTTAATACAAAAACTTATGGATCCTAAAGTTTCTTTGACTACATCAAGCCCGCATTCCGACCCTGCAGGCGATTATACTTGGAAAATGTTTAAAGAAATAAATAAATATTATCCTGGAGCATTTAATAAAATAACAAATCATGCCAATCACTTGCTTGATGCCGCGCTTGTTATGCCTGTACTCGAAAGCGGGAATACCGATTTGGGAATACTCTATGCTTCACAACTTCTCGAACTTAAAAGAAGCGGGGCAAAAATTAATATTATCGCTATTCCAAAAAAATATAACACTAAAGCAAAATTTACGGCTTCTTTTTTGAATCAGTCAAAACATAAATCTCTTGACAAAGACTTTATAAAACTTCTTTTTTCTCAAAAAGGAAAAAAAATATTAAAATATTGGGGATTTACGCCAGCCAGTTTTTAAAATACTTAAAATTGCTGACTGATATTGTAAAACTAAATACAATAAGTTAATTACTAATGGAAAGGACTCAAACGCTTACTTAATTGAATTTTAAACTTTACAATTTTTCTATCAGCAATTTTCGGTTTCATTAATACTTCATATATTATAAAATAATTAAGATACCGTTAATAAAAATAACGTAAAAGGTGTCGGATTATTTAAATACCGGAACAGAATTTACAATTCTGTTCCGGTAACAAATTGGACATTTGCAGATATTTTTTAATTAATTGAACTATTTCACATGCAAAAAATAAAATCTGACACCTTTTCTCACATACTTTGCCTAATACGCTAAACAAATTTATAAATATTTTTTATGCAGGATTATTAAGCACTGGATATGCATTTAAATAAAAACAGAATATTCGATATAATAGTTTATATTATTTCTTTCCTATTTTTTACGACGCTGATACTTCTTCTGTCAGGAATATTCTTCCAGACGTCGCTCCATCTTTTCTTGCAAGAATTAAAAGACGCAGGATTATGGAGATCTATATTCCTTAGTTTTAAACTTTCTTTTATAGTTATATTGGTAAATTTAATTATAGGAATTCCGGTTGCGTACATCCTCTCTTTTAAAAAAAGTAAAATTTCGTTTTTGCTGGATGTAATTTCTACCCTTCCGCTTACCACTTCCCCGTTAGTTATCGGATTTGCCGTCTTAATAACAATGGGCTCTTTAAATCCTATAGGTAAATTTTTTATAGACAGGGGAATAAAATTTGTTTTTACGCCTCAGGGAATCGTACTGGTTCAGCTGATTATATCTTTTCCTTTTTTTGTAAATATTGTAAAGACTTCTTTCGATTCAATAAACAGAAAAATGATCGATTTAAGCAAAACTTTAGGCGCATCTTCATTTGATATCCTTTTTAAAATAATTATTCCTCTTGCTTATAACGGAATTATCGCAGGGCTGGCTATGAGCTGGTCCAGGTCTATTGGGGAATATGCTGCAACGCAGATGGTTTCAGGCGTCATACCGGGAATAACGGAAACTGCGCCGATAGAAGTATTCGTTAAAACAAGCTATGGAAACTATCCCGCTGCTATAGCCATAGCATCTATTTTAATGATAATATCGTTTTTTTCGCTCGGGATTTTTAAATATTTTAATTATAAAACAAGCATAAAAAGCAGTAATAGATAAAATTTATAATGCGCCGATAAACTTATAATAAATAACGGATAATATTTTAAATAATAAATTATTAATTATAATGAAACTTTTAGAAATAAAAAACTTAAGAAAATCTTTCTCCGATAAAAAAGTGCTGGACGGAGTAAATTTAGAAATAAAAAAAGGCGAAATTTCTTCTATTTTCGGCTTTTCCGGAGAAGGCAAAAGCACGGTTTTAAAAATTATTTGCGGGATATTAAAACAGGACGAGGGCAACGTTATTATCAAGGGGAAAATTATAAACGATACGGAATCATACAAAAGGCACACCCCCCTAGTAATGGACGAACCGCTATTGTTTCCAAATATGAACGTAATCGAGAATATAAAATTCGCTGTAAAATTAAATAAAAGCAACAAAAACACTGAATATGCCAAAAGGGGTGTAGATAGAAACAATAAATTCTATTCGCCCCAAGAAATAATGGAACTGCTTGGAATAACAGGCCTCGAAAAAAGGTATCCGTATGAAATTAGCATGGGACAGGCGCAGCGAGTTTCTTTGGCAAGGGCTTTAATGGTTAACCCCGACATAATTCTTATGGATGAACCGTTTTCTAATCTCGACATAATTTCAAAAGTAAAAGTAAGAAAATTAATAAAAGATATCAACAAAGAGCTTGGCGTCTCTATATTGCTTGTAACCCACGACATAGAAGACGTTATGAATTTATCCGATAAGATGTTCATATTGAACGATGGTAAAATCCAAGATTCCGGATGCCCCAAAGACGTTTTAAAAAAACCCTCTTCAATAGATACAGCTTTTCTTATCGGAACGGAAAACATATTGGAAGGCGTAGTATCTGAAATAAAGCCAAACGGCAACTTAATAAAAATTAAAGTACAAGATGCAAGAAAAAAGGAGGATGATAATAAAATAAGCAGTAACGACGATTATAATAATAAAATAGGTTCAGAAATTATTATAGAAGCCGACTTTAACGGCAATTTTGAAACTGGCGAGCACGTTTATCTGGCTATAAGACCTGAGGATATAATGATTTTAAGAGAAGACCGCGGCATGTCGGCTGGAGTAAAAGAAAACCGCTTTACCGGCAAAATAGTTTCTTCAATTTTTACTTCAAGAATGATGGAAATAATAGTAGAATCAAAAGAAAATATTAAATTTAAAATATTGATACCTTTTCACGCTTATGAGGTAATGGACCTTTATGAAGGAAAAACTGTCAATATCTCGCTTAAAAAATCTTCTATTCATCTTATAAAGAAAAAAAATAACTATAAAAATGAAATACCTGCATTAATTTAATTTACACAGATAAA
>JBMFVW010000003.1:0-52681 GCA_049965795.1 Candidatus Acidulodesulfobacterium sp. | reverse complement strand
AATTTACACAGATAAAATAGTAGGAAAAGACATGAAAAAGTCAATTACAAGAAAAAAGGCTTAAGAAGAGAAGCAAATCCCTATCCTTAAGCCTTTTCAATATCGCAGTATGTCAAATATCCATCATTTTTAAACTATGTTTTTTATTATTTTGCAGGAGTAAAACCCCAATATTTGAGTATTTTTTCCCCTCTGCTTGAAAACAAAAGTTTTTCAAAATCTTTATCTAAGGTCTTATGCTTCGACTGATTAAGTATAGAGACCGTAAATTTTGCATGGGTATTATATTTAGCCGGAATTTTTATTATATTAATTTTAGCTCCGGTTTTTTGAAGTTCCAAAAGCTGAGAAGTATATAATATTCCTAAATCGGTATTTCCCGAAGCTAAAATAGGCATAACAAGGGCAGCGTCCAAATAATACGAAAGATTACCCATGTACGATTCTGGATGCTTTCGCCGGTATCCAGCATCTTAAAGAATAAGTCCTTTTCTGCTTAGGTTTATTTTAGTTCTATTTATATATAAAGTTTTTTTTCGCTATATCTTAATTGATATAATGATAAATAAAAAAATAACTTTTTTTAAACCTGCATAAATTATTTTTATGATTATAATATGTGAAAAATTGTTAGGTCTATTATGATATAACGAAAAGTAAAAGTCAAGTAAAAAAATAAGAAATAGGAGATTGACCAGAAAAGGGCTTGCTTAAAATTAATCTGACACATTTTCCGCAATAGATAGGACTTGTGCTTTCAATCTTCCGTCGCTTAAAAGCAGTATTAGATTTTCGTTTTCTTTAACTTGTGATACAGAAGAAACCACGGTATTTTGCTCGCTAAAGGTTATAGAATATCCTCTTTTTAAAACGTTGTAGGGACTTAATGAGTTTAGGGCTTTTTTTTCAGTATTTATTATATTCCTGTAGTTTACAATTTTTGAGAGAGCTGTTTTTTCAAGTTTTTCCGATAACCCGTTTATATGAAGCCTGCGTTCTTTAAGAATATTCAACGGATTCTTAAGAAAAAGCCTTGTTCTTAGGTGCGAAATATTAATATTTAATAAATTAATTTTCCCTGCAACTAATTCATGCATATTTTCTACAAGATCGTTAATACGAATTTTTTTGTTTTCGATTATCCTTTGCGGGGAAACTCTTTCAATATTTTGAATTAAATGAGAAATAGAATTTTTTTTGTTTGAGATAATTTTATAAACCGCCGATTGCAAACGGGCATTTAAAGACTCTACCTCTCTTGCAAGTTCCGACTTTACGGGAACCGACATTTCAGCGGCATTAGACGGTGTGGAAGCGCGCCTGTCGGCGACGAAATCGGCTATAGTAAAATCGGTTTCATGTCCTACGGCACTGATAACCGGAATTTTAGAGTTATAAATAGCCCTTGCGGTAATTTCTTCGTTGAACGCCCACAAGTCCTCTATGCTGCCGCCGCCTCTTCCGACTATTATTACGTCTATTTTTCTTTCGCGTTCGCTGTATTTGTTTAATAGTTCGATAGCGCCGGCTATTTCTGCAGCGGCGTTTAATCCTTGCACGGAGGCGTTTACAAAAATTATAGATGCATTTTCAAATCTCGACGTAATAATTTTTACCATGTCGTGAAGGACGGCGCCGCTCCTTGAAGTAACTATGCCTATCCTTTCCGGTAAAAACGGCATCGTCCTTTTTCTTGATTCGTCAAAAAGTCCTTCTTTTTTCAGCTTTTCTTTTAAACGCTCGAACATTACGTAAAGCTCGCCGTAACCGAAAGGTTCTATTTCAGAAACTATAAAACTGTATTCACCTCTTGGTTCATAAAGGTTTAACCTGCCGTAAACCGTTACGGACATACCTTCTTTTAATTCGCATCTTATTTTACGGAGATCGCTTTTAAATATTATGCATTTTAATTTGGCGAATTCGTCTTTTATATCAAAGTAATAACCCGAAGAATAATTAGTTTTTAAACCCGAGATCTCTCCTTTAACCCTTATATTGTAAAAATTATCTTCAAGGGTCGTTTTAATAAGCCGAGAAAATTCGGAAACTGTAAAAATCAATTGGTCTTTTTGTATGTCTTCCATAATTTTTTTTCTAATTTGTGGCGTGCCATAATTTAATCCTGCCACTGCATTATTTATTATACCTTTTATTTTTAATAAAAAAAGCGACTAATGCCCCGCCGAGAGTTATATATCCTAATATTGCGAAAGAATCTCCGTAAGAAGCCACGGAAGCCAGCATCTGAATAATTTCGTCAAAAAATCCTTGCGCAGGACTAGGGTAAATAGTGCCTGGCCTAAAATAACCGGAAGCTTTTGAAACTAAATCTCCGTTAATAAAATGCATTACGTTGTTATAGGCGCTTGAATTGTATTTTATATCTCTTGCATACTGATTTAAATGATAGGTCTGCCTGACGACTAATTCATTGCCTATATAAGCAATTCCGAAAGAAGCACCGACCTGCAGGGAGACCGGTATTAATCCAGACGCTTCAGGTATAAGCTCTTTTTTCACGGAATTTAAAGCGGCGCTCATTACGGGGGCGTTCAAAAGTCCGATACCTACGCCTCTTATAAGTTGATTTACGATTATGTCGTAAACGCTTGTATTTAATGAAAGATTATCGAACAGAAACATAGAATATGCAACTATTAATAGTCCGGCAAATAACGGATACCTCGGTCCTATCCTGTCGGATATCTTTCCCGAAAAAGGAGATACCAAGGCTACGGCAATCGCCGTAGGAGCCATAAGAATGCCGGCATGCATTGCATTATAGTTCATAACGTTTTCTATGAAAAGCGGCAATAGAAACATCGCTCCGAAAATTCCTACCGCTCTGACCATATTGACTATAAATGCAATAACAAAATTATAATTTCTAAAAATATCCAAATTGAGAAGAGGGGTTTCGACGAATAATTCGGTTACTACAAAAAACACGCACGAAAAACCGCTTATTACTTCCGACTGAATTATTATAGGCGCGTGCCATCCGAGCGTCTGCCCTTCGTTAAGAGCATATAATAAGGAAGCCATAGATAAAGACATAAATAAAAAACCGAGAAAATCAAATTTTTTAATATATTTTTTTACCGGTATATCTTGAGTAAGGATAGTTATTGCGCCTAAAACAGAAATAATTCCTATAGGCACGTTAACGTAAAATATCCATCTCCAATCTACGTAATCTACGAGATATCCTCCCAAAGCGGGACCTACCGCCGGAGCAAGCATTGCTCCGATAGACCATATTCCCATAGCTTCGCCTCTTTCGTCCGGAGGAAAAACTTCCGCAAGCAGGGTTAATCCGGTCGGCGTTAGTCCTGCACCGCCTATAGCCTGGATTACCCTAAAAATAACGAGATAGCTGAAAGACGGCGACAAACCGCATAATGCAGAACCTATTACAAAAACAATTATGGATATAATAAACGGATATTTTATGCCCCACCTTCTTCTTACATACGCCATAGGAAGAATTACTATCGAATAGGCTATCGTATAAGCTATCATGACCCATTCGGCATCGGTAACGTTTATGCCGAAATGCGACATCATTTTTGGAATTCCGACCGTTACGATATTAACGTCGAGTATAGCCATAAACGAAGATACTACGACAAGAGCAAGAACTATCCATTTATAACTTTTGTGGGATTTTTCTACCATAATTATTGCAAATTATTTTACGGAAATACCGCGCATAAATAAATTCAATATTTCTTCGGTATCTTTTTCTATCATTTCGGAAGTTAAATCAAACATGCCGTTAAGAAAGTTATATATCGCTCCGGTTTTTATCAAAGCGACAAGCATATAGGCGGTTTTTGAATTATTAATATCTTTTCTGAATTCTCCGGACTCGATGCCGGATTTAATAATATCGGCTATATAGTCGGTATATCTTTTTCGTCTTAAGTTATAAGATTCTTTTGATTTTTTTTTCAAAAAAACTACATTGACTTCATCTAAAAAAATAGTTTTAAAAAAATATCTGTTTTCGTAAATATGCCATATATTCTCGTTAATTAAAGATTTCAATTTATTAAATGCGCCGTTTTCATTGCCGACCCTTATTTTTATTCTTTCAAACATTTTTTCAAATCCCGAAGACAAAACTTTTTCCAGCAGATCGTCTTTGTCTTTAAAATATAGATAAACCGTTCCTTTAGCGATACCCGCTTTTTGGGCTACTTTGTCCATAGTCAATGCAGAAAACCCTATTTCTTCGATAAGCTTTCTGGATGAAGATAAAATTAATTCGTATTTATCCTGAATGTCACTCATATATATCTATTATAATGACTTAATAGTCATAATTCAATAAAAAAATTAATTTTCAAAATTACCGATAGAAGTATTAGAAAAGACTTCAGATTAATTTCTCTATCTGCAATTTTAGATTATTTACAAATCTAATTCTGGCAAAACTGCATTAAAGGCTGTTTTAATTTTTTAATCAGAAAAGAAAACGACATGACAGCAATTATAGCATAAACGACTGAAAAAATAAAATGCACCGTTAAGTTATTTTGTGCATTTAGTCCGTAAATCAAAAGGTTAGAGAATACGATTAAAGGAAAAGACCACATTAAAATCCAGCCTTCAAAAAAATGAAAACAGTGGGCTTCTTTTCCGTAAAGCCCGGCAAGTCCGGCAAGCACGAGCCCTGCCGATATAACTAATATCTCCGGATTTTTAACGAAAATATATATTATTCCGGTTATAATACCTAAAATTACGCAGGACAGTATAAATATTTTTATTTCTTTTTTCCATACTAAAAGAAATAATGAAGATATTAAAGAACCTGCATAAAACATAAAAAAAGCTATATAAAAAAATACAATGCCGCTTGAAACGTTATTGAGAAAAATATAAGAAAAAACGAATAACGCGGCTCCGAGAAAACCTATAACATAACCCGATCTGTATATTATGTCGTATAATTTTGGATAATAAACTTCAGTTTTCATTTTATTTTACCGAGAACAGAAATATTTCTGCCTGCTTTGTTTAAAAATAAGCGGTCTGCTGCCTTTTTTACGGCATGCCTGTCAACTTTTTCTATGTCTTTAAGAACTTGCGTTTTCGTTATATATTTACCTTCATAAATCTCATTAATTGCATTGCGGTTCATTATTTGGCTTGTCGATTCCATCCCTAAAAGAAAACCGTCGTATATATGTTTTTTTGCATTAGATATTTCGTCGTCGCTTATATTTCCTGAAACTATTTCGTCTATAATTTCAAATATTAATTTTTTGGATAACGCAAATTTTTTCGGAGAAACGCCTGCATAAATATAAAAAAATCCGTCGAATTTATGAAAAACGGAATTAGAATAGATAGAATACGCAAGACCTTTGTTCTCTCTTACTTCCTGAAACAGCCTTGAACTTACGGAGCCTCCGAGAATTGCGTTAAGAACTTCAACCGAAAAAAAATCTTTATCCAATCTGCTAACGCCTTCTAATCCTATTAGAAAATGAGTCTGCTCCAGATCTTTTTCATGAATAAAATCACCGAAAAATTTATCGGTAACTAATTTTTTATCAGTTTTTAAGGCATCGAATTTTGACTTTACTTTGTTCATGTAACGGTTAACGGAATCTGCAATTTCATCGTGGTCTAAATTTCCTGCCGCCGAGATTACGACATTTTGAGGACTGTAACGCGATAAATAATAATTCAGTATTTTTTTTCTGTTAAAGCCGCTTATAGTATCCTCCGTTCCAAGTATCGGCAAAGCATAAGGGGAATTACCGTATAAATTTTTATGAAAAAGCTCCATGGAATAATCCGAAGGGTCGTCTTGAACGCCGGATATCTCCTGCAATATTACGCCTTTTTCTTTTTCTATTTCGTCTTCCGGAAATAAAGAGTTAAACATTAAATCCGTAAGAAGATTTAATGCGTTGTCGTAGTTTTTATATAAAACTTTAGTATATATGCAGGTTAGTTCGTTTCCGGTAAAAGCGTTTAATGCTCCGCCCATAAGGTCGATTTCTCTGTTTATATCTTTATACGACCTGTTTGCAGTTCCTTTAAAAAAAAGATGTTCTATAAAGTGTGATATTCCGTTAAGTTCCGCCGGTTCGTAAACCGAACCGGTTTTAACCCACAATCCTATGCTTACGGAATTGAAATAAGATTTTTTTTCGGTTATTAAAGTAATCCCCGATTCTAAAACTTCTTTTTTAAAACTTCTCATAAAGTTTCTTTAATAGACAGTTTTATTTTTCCTGCTTTATCTATATCTAATACTTTAACTTTCACTTCGTCTCCTTCTTTTAATACGTCGGAAACTTTTTCCACTCTTTTATTATCTATCTGCGAAATATGGACTAATCCGTCGGTGCCCGGAAATATCTCGACGAAAGCTCCGAAATCCATTATCTTTCTTACTTTACCGAAATAAATTTTACCTATTTCTGCTTCCTGAGTAATATCGTTTATCATAGCAACGGCAAGTTTAAGAGATTCACCGTTGTTTGAAGAAATTGTCACTTTTCCAGAATCATCTATATCTACTTTTGCGCCTGTTTTTTCTATTATTCCTTTTATTACTTTGCCGCCGGAACCGATAACTTCCCTTACTTTTTCCGGCTTAACGTTCATGGTGACTATTCTGGGAGCATTTTGCGCCATTTCTTTTCTCGGCTCCGAAATAGACTGAAGCATTATGCTAAGTATATGCAATCGTCCTTCTTTTGCCTGCGAAAGAGCGTTTCTTAAAATTTCGCTCGTAACTCCAGAAATTTTTATATCCATCTGTAAAGCCGTAACTCCGTTAGACGTTCCCGCAACTTTGAAATCCATGTCGCCGAGATGGTCTTCATCGCCGAGAATGTCCGAAAGTATAGCTATGCTTTCGCCTTCTTTTATAAGTCCCATGGCTATTCCTGCGACGGGAGCTTTGATAGGAACGCCGGCATCCATCAATGCCAGTGTGCCTCCGCATATAGTTGCCTGGGAAGATGAACCGTTGGATTCTAAAATTTCGGAAACCAGTCTTATAGTGTAAGGAAATTTTTCAGCGGTTGGAATTATATATCTTAAAGCTTTTTCGCCCAGAGAGCCGTGTCCTATTTCTCTTCTGCCAGGAGACCTTAGCGGCGCTACTTCGCCGACCGAAAAAGGAGGAAAATTATAATGAAGCATGAATCTTTTAGCAGATTCTTTTTCAGGTGCATCTATTATCTGTTCGTCGAACTTTGTTCCAAGAGTCGCGGCTACTAAAGCCTGAGTTTCGCCCCTGGTAAAAACCGCACTGCCGTGAGCCATAGGCAATTCGCCGACCGAGCAAGTAATAGGCCTTATTTCTTTAAGTCCTCTTCCGTCAATTCTTAAACCGTCTTTTATTATATTATTCCTCAATATGTCTTTCTGTATAGATTCCATAATATGCGATATTGCAGCTTCATGTTCCGGATAAGATTCTTTAAGAAGCTCGATAATTTTATTGTTTAAATTTTCGACTCTTTCGTTTCTTTCAAGCTTCGCCGGAATTCTAAGAGCATCCGACAGATCGTCAAACGAAAGCTCTTTTACTCTTTCATATAATCCGTCGGGCAGTTTAATTTCTTCTATAGAAACCTTTTTAATGTCTATTTCCGATAAAATACTATTCTGAAATTCGATTAATTCCTTAATTTTGACGTGCGCAAACTCTATGGCAGAAATAAGCTCTTCTTCGTCTAACTCGTTGAAACTGCCCTCCACCATCGTTATGGCATCTTTAGAACCGGCGACTATAAGAAAAGTATCGCTTTCTTCAAGCTCTTTATATGTAGGATTGGCAATAAATTTACCGTTTATCCTTGCTACCCTGACGCCTGCCGTAGGTCCGTTAAAAGGAGCTTCGGATATCATTAAAGAAAATGAAACGCCTATCATTGCGGCCATATCAGGATCGTTTTCGCCGTCCATAGATATAACCGTAGCTATAATCTGGGTATCTAAATAATAATTATCCGGAAAAAGTGGTCTTATAGGCCTGTCTAAAAATCTTGAAGTTAAAACCTCTTTTTCGCTTGGTCTTGCTTCCCTTTTAAAAAAACCTCCGGGTATTTTGCCGGCGGCATAATATTTTTCAACGTAGTTAACGGTAAGCGGCAAAAAATCCGTGCCTTCTTTAATATTTTTGTTTAAGCACGCAGTAACGAGAACTTTAGTATCCCCTATCGTCACTAATGCGCTTCCGGATGCCTGCTTTGCAAGCCTGCCCGTTTCCACGGTTATTTTTTTACCGTCGAACATTATTGTTTTACTTGTCATTTCGTCTCCTATAAAATTATAAACAGTTTAACCGATTGTTGTAAATATAAACCTTAATCCTGCGGCAGAAATTTTATTTCTACCGAAAAGGCGTCGGATTAATTCACTCTTACATATACGAAAAATAAAACCTTGCATCTTTTCCGTATATTCAAATGCCGTTTTATTTGCGAAGATCAAGGGATTCTATAAGAGTCTTATATCTTGCTTCGTCTTTATTTTTTAAATAATCCAGGAGATGCCTTCTTCTTGCTACCATCTTCAGAAGACCTCTTCTTGAATGATGGTCTTTTGCAAATTTTTTAAAATGTTCCGACAATAAATTAATTCTGTAGGTAAGCAGCGATACCTGAACTTCAACTGAGCCTGAATCATGTTCATGAGTTTTAAATTTGTTGATAATCGTAGTTTTTTCTTCTTTAGAAATAGCCATTTAATTGAACCCCCTTAAGGTTATAATAATTTGTCACGGGTCGGAATTGAATTCCGCTCCGTTAATAATTTATATACAATTTGTCACGGGTCGGAATTGAATTCAGCCCCGTTAATATTAAGTTTAACGTTAATATTGCCGGCAGGTATAATGTTTTTTATTAGAAAATCTGCATCTTTTTCAATAAAATCCCGAGGCAAAGCATCAGAAACATCAAAACCTCCAGCGCTTGTTCTTCTGAGGCTGTAAAGCTGAGCCGGAATATCAAATTTATCAATTATTTCCTGGGCAATAGCCCTTATATAAGTCCCTTTAGAAACTGTGCATTTAAAATCTATTAAAGGATTGCCGACGGATTTTATTTCAAAATTATATATTTTAACCACCGATGTAGGATTATCCGTAACTACGTCTATATTCTTTCTCGCATACTTATATAGAGGGATGCCTTTATATTTTCGCGCACTGAAAGCGGGAATTTTCTGAATGAAATCCCCAGATATATTTTTTAAATAATCGGCTACGCTTTCGGCTTCGGAATCCGACACTTCCCTATAACCGTTTTGACTGCCGGTAATATCAAGAGTATCCGTGCTTATTCCAAGCCTTAAAGTCCCTTCATATGATTTAGGCATGTTAACCAAACGATCCTGAAGTTTGGTAGCGCTATTTATAAGAACAGGCAAAACTCCCGTAGCAAAAGGATCAAGCGTACCGGCATGTCCGACCTTTGAACAGTTAAGCCGCTTTTTTATATGATAATCTACATTAAACGAAGTCATATTTTCCGGCTTATCTATAATCAAAACTCCGTTTAAGCTTTTATCGTATATTTTCATAATTTTTATGCTTTTTCGTTTAATATTTCGCCGCAATATTTATATACATCTTTTTTAATTTCATTTATATCACCGCTCACTTTGCATCCTGCCGCAAATTTATGCCCGCCGCCGCCGAACTTTTCGGCAACATATGCGACGTTTGCATAACTTTTTGACCTAAAATTCAACCTATACTGATTAAAACCGGTTTCCCTAAAAAATATTGCAATTTCTACTCCCTGAATAGACCTTGGATAATTAACGAAATTTTCATACAACCCGTTAATTTTTCCAGAATCGGATTCCTTAAGAACGTCTTCTATCATTTTTTTGGTACCGACCATAGAAGCAACTTTTCCGCCTGAAGAAAATTCTAAGGTATTCAAGCTCTTGCCAAGCAAAAAGTACATCTCCGCAGGTTTAGTTTCAAAAAGCTCGGTTGCTATTGCAGACGGATCCAGCTTGTATTCGTTTAACACCGAACATATATAGAACGATCTTTTATTTGCGGAAGAATAATGGAAAGAACCGGTATCGGTAAGAATAGACGTGTATAATGAAAGCGCTATATCGTCGCTTATAAAAGACAATATTTTAGCGCGGTCTTCTTTATCGCAGGGCAAAGGTTCCGCAAATTTATCCCCAAGGAAATTATCGAACGGCGAATATTTAATATTGTTTATATATGCTCCGTACGCAAGAAAAAGATAAAAAAGAACTTCTCCGGCAGAACTTGCATCAGGCAGGACGAGATTTGCATGCCCGAAATACGTGTTGGTAAAATGATGGTCTATATTAATTATTCTGTTTATTCCGGAAAGCTGTTCGTAATTTGAACCGATTCTGGAAAATTCGCCGCAATCTACTACAATAAGAAGATCAATCGGCTCTTTTGGGAATTCGTTTAAAAATTTATCAGACTCCGGTAAAAATTTCAAATTAGCAGGTATCTGATCTTTTTCATACAGATAGACCTCTTTGTCTAAAGATTTCAGAAATAACCCCGTCGCTATAGCGGAACTTATAGCATCCCCTTCCGGATTTTCATGGGTGGATATCATTATTTTTTTTGACGTTTCTATTATGCGGAATATCTCGTCAGCGGTATTTTTAAAATTGTTTAAATCCGAAACCGAATAATCTTTCTTTAAAGATATCATAAATTTATATGCCCTTTTTAATTCTATTTGTTTAATTTATTAATTTTATAATTGTTTATTATGTTATTTATTTCAAATGCCTGCTTTAATCCGTCGTAATATTCAAATCTTATTTCCGGAACAACTCTTAAAAGCACCTTTGAAAAAACTGCTTTTTTAATAAAATTTTTAGAACTTTCAAAACCGCTTAATGCTTTTTTAATTTCTTTCTCGGAACCCATAACGCTGAAAAATATTTTACAAAATTTAAGATCTTTAGAGATTTCGGCGTTTATAATAGTAACATTTTTTAGTCTTGCATCGTTTACTTCAAATTCCAAACATAAAGAAACTTCTCTTGCTATAAGTTCGGCGACCCTTTTATTTCTTTCTATCAATTTTCCTAAAACCTCTTTTATTATTTATATTTTACCGTCTGCGGATTCCAGAGTCTGTTTTATATATTCTATATCAAAAGCCTCTATTATATCTCCCGTTTTTACGTCGTTAAAATTTTCAAGCAAAATACCGCATTCAAAATTAGCCTGAACCTCTTTAACGTCGTCTTTAAATCTTTTTAGAGAATTTATATGTCCCGTATATACTACAACATTGTCCCTGAGCAGTCTGACGTTAGAAGACCTTTTAATAGTGCCGTTCAAAACGAAAGAGCCTGCGACGGCTCCGAATTTTGGAACGTTAAAAACATTCCTTACTTCTACTTTTCCTGTAATTTTCTCGTTTTCTATAGGAGCAAGAAGCCCTTCCATAGCATCTTTAATGTCTTTAACTGCATCGTAAATTATGCTGTAATACCTTATTTCTATTCCTTCCGTTTCGCTTAAAGCCGAAGCTTTAGGTTCCGGACGTACGTTGAACGCTATAATTATCGAATTGGTAGCTTTTGCAAGCATAACGTCGCTTTCGGTTATAGCGGAAGCGCCGCCGTGAATAACGTTTACCTTAACTTTTGGATTAGAGAGTTTTTTAAACGACTGTATTAATGCTTCCATAGAGCCGTAAACGTCCGTTTTTACTATTAACTTAAGTTCTTTTACATCGCCTGTTTTAATCTTTTCATACAAACCTTCAAGAGTTAATCTTGCATTTGAATTAAGCTCCGATTCTCTGTGTTTCAACTGTCTTTCCAAGCTTATTCTTTTAGCCTCTTTTTCATCTTTAAGGGCGATAAAATTATCGCCGGGAGATGCGACTCCTTCTAATCCGAATATCTCGACGGGCGTGGAAGGTCCTGCGGATAATATTTTATTTCCTTTATAATCCAGCATAGCTCTGACTTTAACGTAATATAAACCGCAGACGGCGCTATCGTTAACGTTTAAAGTTCCGCTCTGAATCAATACGGTGGCAACCGGTCCCCTTCCTTTATCAAGCTTTGCCTCTATAACGGTTCCTCTTGCCGGTTTATTAGGATTTGCCTTTAATTCCAATATTTCGGCTTGAAGAATAATAAGCTCTAAAAGTTCTTTTATTCCGGTGCCGGCTTTAGCAGAAACCTCCGCATAAAGAGTAGTCCCGCCAAGCTCTTCCGAAACAAGACCGTATTCTAAAAGACTGTTTTTAATTTTAGCTGGGTTAGCTCCGGGTTTGTCTATTTTATTTATTGCAACTATAATAGGAACGTTTGCCGCCTTAGCATGATTAATAGCTTCTATAGTCTGAGGCATAACTCCGTCGTCCGCGGCAACGACTAAAACAACGATATCGGTAATGCCGGCTCCTCTTGCCCTCATTTCCGTAAAAGCTTCGTGACCGGGTGTATCTAAAAAAGTTATCATTGAACCGTCGATTTCGACGCTGTATGCTCCTATGTGCTGAGTTATACCTCCTGCTTCGTTAGAGGTTACGTTTGTTTTTCTTATGGCATCCAGCAAAGAAGTTTTTCCGTGATCTACATGACCCATAACCGTAACTACCGGAGCCCTGGGTAAAAGCGATTCTTCTGGATCAACGGATTCTTCCAAAGCTACGGCTTCGTTAAAACTGACGTTTTCGACGGTATATCCGTACTCCGATGCAATAAGAGATGCGGTATCCACGTCTATTACGTGATTCATTGTAGCTATAATTCCGATATCCATTAGTTTTTTTATAACTTCTGCGGCTTTAACTCCAAGAGCCTGCGACAACTCGTTCACGGTAATACCGCTGCTGATTTTTATTACCTTTTTGGAGGCTTTTTTCTCCGGTATTATCTGCTGTATATGTTTAGCCTGCTTACCGTGCTTGCCGCCGAATTTTCTTTTATTGTGCTTCCTGAAAACAAAAGATTCGCCTTCTTCCGACGTATCTATGAATTTCTCGTTTTTAGAAAATTTAAGCTGAGGCCCTTTCTTTATTTCTTCTTTTTTTACGGGCTTTTTATGTCCTGAAACATCGGCTGTTTCTTCAGCCAATGCTTTAACTTTCGATACGTCTAATGTCTTTATTACGCTAAGGACGTCAGGTTTTTGAACGGATTCGTTTTTTTCTCCTTTTTTTATTTTACCCGTCTTTTCTTTTTCTTTAGAATTTTTTTCCGATAATACGGCATCTTGCGGCTGCTTAGATTTTACCTGCCCTTTATCGGCTTTACCGGTTTCGACGGAAGCACCGGCTGCGGCTGAAACTTCTGCAGAGGCAGCGGGTATCGTCTTATGCGCATCTGCGGAAGGCGCCGGTTCAAGCAAATTAGCTTTAGATTCTTCCGGTTCTGCAGCGCTTGCCCTTCTTCTTATAACTCCTTTAGAAACTCTTCTTTCTTCCATTATTTTCGTCCTTATCGATAAAGATGTTTATATCGTATCCTGTTCTATTTTTTCTTTGAGTTCTAAATCCGCTTTAATTTTTTCCAAATATTCCTTTGCGGAATTTATAATCTTCTCCGCTTTTTTATTATCGACCGTAATATCTTTAGCTAATTTATCAACATCGGCGCCGGCAATGCTTTCAATCGAAGCATAGCCGTTTTGATACAAAAGCTTAGCGGTAATATCTCCTATACCGGGTATTTCCATAAGTTCTTTATAGGCGTTCTTATCTTTAGAACCAATCTTGGACTGGCTCAATATATCTAATTTGTAGCCTATAAGCTTTGAAGCAAGCCTGACGTTCTGCCCCTGCTTGCCTATGGCAAGGGCAAGCTGATCGTCCGGAACTACAATCATAATAGTTTTTGAAGCTTCATCTACCGTTATATTGGAAACCTCTACCGAACTTAATGCGCTCACGGCAAACTTTGCCTGATTATCGGAATAAGGTATGATATCTATTTTTTCGCCTCTTAGTTCGTTAGTTATACCCTGTATCCTTATGCCTCTCATACCGACGCATGCGCCGACGGGATCTATGTCTTTATTTGTGGTAGCGACCGCTATTTTAGACCTGAAACCCGGCGCTCTTGCAACCCTGACTATTTTAACCGTGCCGTCGTATATTTCGGGAACTTCAGTCTCAAAAAGCTTGATCAAAAATTCATCGGAGGCGCGCGACAAGACAAGCTTTGGTCCGCCTTTTTCCATCTTAATATTAGATAAAACGGCTCTTATCCTGTCATGAGGTCTGTATGTTTCGCTGAATATCTGCTCCTGCCTCGGTAAAATAGCTTCAGTTTTTCCAAGATCGACTATTATCATATTTTTTTCTACTTTTCTTACTAAGCCGCTTACGATATCTCCTCTTCGCTCGTTAAATTCGTTAAAAATATTTTTATGCTCTATTTCCCTTATTTTTTGAAAAATTATCTGCTTTGCAACCTGCGCTTCTATTCTGCCGTATATATTTTTTTCGACTTTTAATCCTAGAATATCGCCCATAATGACTTCAGGGTCAGCTTTCAGGGCTTCTTCGAGAGATATTTCCGTTTTAGGGTTTTTAACGTCTTCTACAACCTTTTTAAACATAAAAACCTCTATCTCTCCGGTTTCATCCGTAAAATGCGATTCGAGATCGTATCCCTGTCCTAGATTTTTTCTGGCAATTGCTAAAATAGCCTGCTCTAAAGCTTCAACAACTAATTGTTTTTCGATGTTCTTATCTTTAGATACCTGGTCGATTACAGGATTTAGATCGCTTATAATAATCTGGGGCACCTTATAACTCCTTAATTTTATTAATTAATATTATAAAATATATACACTATACTACTAACAGATTTCCTTTTTTTATATCATAAAAATCAACTTTAACAATTTTATTTTCTATTTCGTCGAAAATTGCAACTTTTTTATTTTCGTCTGCGCCCGAAACATCAGCTATTTCGCCGATAAGATTAACCCTGCCTTCGGTTTTATTTTTCAAAACTATTTTAGCTCTTTTTCCGATAAATTTTTTATAATCGTTAATCTTTATAAGTATTCTGTTAACGCCCGGAGAAGAAACTTCAAGCGTATATTTAAATTTTACAACGTCTTTTACGTCTAAAATCATTCCTATTTCTTTAGATATTTCTGATAAAACCGATATATCGACCCCTTTTTCGGAATCTACATAAACTCTTAAAATTGCTCCGCTGTTTTTTTTAGCCGGAAAAAATACGGCGCCTACTAAATAACATCCGTAATAAGGCACTATATCTTCTATTATATTTTCTAAATCATTAATTAAATTTTCGTGCATAAAACAAAAAAAGCGGGTATAACCCACTTTATATAAAAAACAAAATTAGGTGAAACTTTTTTATATACAACTAGATATTAAAATTATAATGAAAATTTAATAAAATATCAACAATAAATTTTATGTTTATATTTTACGGAATGCAAAAATAGACCGCAAGACGGAGCGCATACCGAATTGCAAATAAAATTTCTTTCTTGCAGCATTTTTTTTAAACAGTCTATACCGGTTTTTCCGGTTCCGCAAAAAATTAATGCTCCCACGATTCTTCTGACCATGTTTCTCAAAAATCCCCCGCCTTCTATAAAAATATCATATCCGTAACTTTCTTTGCATATTTTTATTCCGGTTATAATCCTATTGTAATTTTTATTTTCACGGTTCCCGTCTTTTCTCGTAAAATTAAAAAAATCGTTCATTCCAAGAAATAAGGATGCGGCGCGGTTCATAAGGTCGAAATTCAATTCTTCTTTGACAAACCATGAACTATTAATTAGCATAGGGCTTCTAAAACCTGAATTAATTTTATAAAGATATGTTTTAGACAGCACGTCGCGGGTAGCATGGAAAGAATCATGGACAGTCTCTATGTTTTTTATAGATATATCGTGAGGCAGAATCCCGTTTAACGCTATTTTAAATTTATTTGTATCGTAAAAAAAAGGAAGTTTAAAATTGACAACCTGGTTTAAAGCATGAACCCCTGCATCCGTTCTTCCCGAAACTAAAAGTTTTGTATCTGCTCCTGTAAATATTTTTATAGCTTTATTAATATCGTTTTCCACGGTTTTAGCACCGCTGCGGCTTACCGTTCCTGTTTGAGATTGCCATCCTTCGTAATTAGTTCCGCAATATTCTATGACTGCTAAATAATTCATTCCAATGTTATTTTATTAAGAAAAAGGTGATTGAGTTTATCTGCCGTTATCGCATTTTGAAAGTATATATCTTAATGACCTCAAAGACAAGCCCAGGGTTTTAGCCGCTTCTAATTTAGAGTTTTCTTTTTTTATCATGTCGGTAACTATATATTTTTCTATTTCTTTTATAAAATCGGACAGCGTCATTTTTCCGTACTTCTTATTTAACTTTTCAAAAATTCCGGCTATATCCGCCATGTAATAATCAATATCGATATCGTCCGTTTTACGGATATCCGTATCCGGAATATTCTTATAAGCCGCCGAAGAAAGATTTTCTTTTCTATCGTGTTTATTTTTTTCTAAAATATAATCCGGCAGGCAATCTAAAACAATCTCTTTATCTTTATTTAATAACGGTTCTTCTCCTGCATTGGAACCGCCGCAATAAATGCAAGCTCTTTCTATTATGTTTTCCAGTTCACGTATATTGCCGGGATAATCGTATTCGGTTAAAATAGCAAGAACTTCCTGGGAAACAGAAACTATGGATTTAGAATATTTTTTTATAAAATAGGCAATTAATTCAGGCAAATCTTCTTTATGCTCCCTAAGCGGCGGCATTGTAATATTTATTTTGTTCAATCTGTAATAAAGATCTTCCCTGAATTTTCCCTCCGATATTAAAGCCGCCAAATCTTTATTTGTAGCTGCTATTATTTTAACGTTTAAAGGCTCTTCTTTATTTGAACCTAATTTTCTGTAAGTTTTTTCCTGCAGAATTCTCAGCAGTTTAACCTGAACCTGCATGGGCAAATCGCCTATTTCGTCTAAGAAAAGAATGCCTCCGTCGGCATATTTTATTAAACCTGTTTTATCGTTTTCAGCTCCGGTAAAAGTTCCCTTTGTATAACCAAATAATTCGCTTTCTACCAAATTATCCGGAATTGCGGCAATATTAACGGGAACAAAAGGTATCTTTTTTGAATCAATATAATTTTTAGAATAAATCTCGTAAATCAATCTTGCAGCCAGTTCTTTACCTGTTCCGGACTCTCCGGTCAGGAGTATAGTGGTAAAACCTTTAGAAACGCGGTTCAAATCGTTAAGAACGGAGTTTATGGCTTTTGAAGAGCCTATAATGCCGCCTCTTAAAAATTCCGTTTTTTTTAAAGCGTTAAGTTCATCTAAAACCGAAAAATAATCCAGCGCATTTTTAATGACTATCTTAAGCTCTTCATTGTCCAAAGGTTTGGTAAGGTAATCGAAAGCACCCATCTTTATAGCTTCTATCCCTATTTTAACATCGGAATATGCAGTCATTAATATGACCGGAATTTTGCCGTAACTTGAAGCAGATTCTTTGTATTCGCGCTTTATGAGCTTTATCAAATCCATTCCGGACATTTCCGGCATTCTAACGTCGGATATTATCAAATTAAAAACTTGGTTTTTTAAAAGTTTTACAGCTGCATTTGCGCTTTGCGCCGTAACTACATCATAACCATCCATTACAAGAAGTATGGAAAGAGATTCGAGTATAGATTTTTCGTCGTCGACTATTAATATTCTCTGATTATTTTTCATTTTAACGCATTTATTTATTTAATAAATTTATCATTAACCGGTCTATCGGGTATATCTATTTTAATTAAAGTCCCTACGGATTTTCTGCTGACCGTACTTACGTTCCCGCCGAGACTTTCTGTTACTGAATAAACTATGGACAATCCGAGTCCAAAACCGTTTTCTTTGGTAGAAAAAAGAGGTTTAAAAGCATTCCGGAATGTAAAATCGTCCATGCCCTCTCCGTTATCTGCAACGGTTACAGAAATAAAATTCGTTTTTTTGTCCTTTTTAGCGCCTATCCTTACGATCCCTCTTTTTTTATTTTCTTTAATTGAATTCGACATGCTCGTTTCCACTGACTGAACTGCATTTTGAATTAAATTGGAAAATATCTGAATAATTCTGTTCTTATCTGAAAACATATTTTCTTCTTTGCAAACGGAGTTGTGAATTTTTACTTCAGTGCCTCCTGCATAATTTAATATTATCTCATTTATAAGCCGATATAAATTAAAATTTTCAAAATTGCCGTTTGCCGCCTTTGATTTTGTTTTTATTAATCCTAAAAAATCCGTTACTAAATTATTAAGTCTTTCGGATTCGGTTTTTATTATATTTATCAATCTTTTATGATCGGATTCTTTAATATCGGAATACCCCGAATCCAAAACATAAACAGACGTATTTATAGCAGAAAGAGGATTCCTTATTTCGTGTGCGAGCCAGCCCGCAAATTTACCTGCGGTTTTAAGACTTTCGTCGATTCTGGATTCCATTTCTAATTCTTTTATATATGTTATATCTTTGAAAACCAGAATATAATTTCCTATTTTATGGGCGTCTCCCAAGTGTTCAGTAACGGCAAAACCTAAAACGGTATTTTTATGGTTAATTTCAAATCTGTTCCCGTCTATTTTTTCTTTTTTTAAAAAAACGTTAACTGGGAAATTTTCAAAAATATCAGTTATCTTAACGTCGAAATCAAATAGTATTCCGGTTTTATTTTTAAAATTTAGTTCCGAATCCAGATTAACTATTTTAACCGCAGCTTCGTTGATAAAAACTATATTAAAATTTTCATCTATAACTATAATACCCTGAGAAAAAGAATTAAACAGCTCTCTGTTAAAATTTTGCGATTTTTTTATAAATTCATCTTTTTCTATTATTTTATTGCTTAAATTGCCGAGTTCACCGGAAAAACGGTAAAAGAGCCATGTAAAAATTAAAACGCCGAGTATGTTGGTGCTTGTAATAAATAAAAGTTTATCGGGATTATGTAAAAAATAATAATGGCTGCCTATGTCAAAGTAATAAAGAAAATCTGCCGACAGCCCTATAGCTAAGGACGAAGCGATACCATATATTAAAACTCCGGATTTTAAAAAAATAAATCCTGCTATGAGAATTAGAATATAATATAAAAATATAAACTTATCGTTTAAACCGCTGCTAAATATTATCAATAGAGATATAAATAAAAAATCTATCGATAACTGGAAAAAACCAAAAAAAACCAAAAATTTATAATTGTCTTTTTTTATAAAAAAAAACAAAATTAAGTAATAAAGAATAGTTATGAATATTACGAGAAAGGTAAAGAAATATATAAAAACGGAATAACGGATTATATCTTTATAATTAAGAATGACATATGAAAGGACGATTAAAGAAAAAGCTAAAACTCTAAAAGTTATTGCAAATTTTAATTTGTTGTATAAATTTTTAAAATCTCCTTCATTAATTCTTTTCATCCTTTAATGGCTTTTCCTAGATTGAATATCGGTAAATACATAGCTACTACAAGCGTGCCTACTACAATACCCAGAAATACGATAAGCGCAGGCTCCAACATCTGCGTAAGATTATTAACGGCATTATCGACTTCTTCATCATAATAATCGGCTACTTTTGCAAGCATAGCATCCAGATTTCCGGTTTTTTCTCCTACGGTAATCATCTGTATTACAAGCGGAGGAAAAAGGCTGGTTTTGCTTAGAGAAGCGCTTAAAGGCGAACCTGAAGAAACCTCGTCTTTCGTCCGCATTAAAGATTCTTCTATTATCTTATTGCCGCTTGTCTTGGAAACTATTTCTAATCCGGCAAGTATCGGCACGCCGCTTTCTACCATAGTCGAAAGCGTTCTGGCAAATCTTGCTATAGCGACTTTTTTTAGCAGAATACCTATGACGGGTATTTTAAGCATCATTCTGTCGATATTCCGTCTTCCGTCTTCCCTCTTCCCGTATGCTTTAAAAGCAAATATTAAAATGCCGAATGCAATAATGATATACAGTATATACGCTCTCATAAAATTAGAAAAATCTATGACGTCTCTAGTGAGAGCAGGCAGTTTAGCGCCTACGCTTGCAAAAAGATTGGCGAAAACCGGTATGACGAAAGTCATGAGTATTATAATTACGCCTATTGCAACGCTTAAAACTACTACAGGGTATATCATTGCGCCTTTTATTTTTCTTTTTAATTTTAATATTTTTTCAAAATACACGGATAGTCTTTTAAAAACTCTGTCTAATACTCCTCCCTTTTCGCCGGATTCAACCAAATTAACGTAAAGGTCGTTAAAAACTTTCGGAAATTTTCTCAGGCTGTCCGATAAAGAAGCGCCGCTTTCTATCCCTTCTTTTATCTTTGTAAGAATACCTTTCAGATCTTTATTTTTCTGCTGTTCGATCATTATCGAAAGTCCCTGCAATATAGGGACTCCGGATTCTATTAGCGACGAAAATTGCCTCGTAAAAACTATTAAGTTGTTATCGCTTATTTTTGTATTAGAGCTTATTTCTTTGTTTCCCTGAAGACTTAAAGTAAAAAACTCGCTTTTTTTCTTGACGCTTATAGGATAAACATCCATTTTTCTTATAGCTTCTATAACCTGCTGGTTATTATCGGCAGCAATCTCGCCTTTAACATACTCTCCAGAATGTTTTTTACCTTTCCATTGATAAGTAGCCATTTAAAATTTCTCCAATTATAAATTACTAAAATCTATTCCGGAAAAAGGGTTATTTGAATCTATTCCCGTTTTTTCGACGGAAGCGCCTATGGCGTTAAAAGGCTTGTTCGGCGCCGTATTCAATCCCCCCTTGGACATCAATCCTGAATTTATAGCCTGTTTCAACTCCTCTACGTCGGACGACCTGTTATACGCCTCTTCTTCGCTTATTATTTTTTTATTTACCAAAGAAGCAAGCGCCTGATTTAGAGTCTGCATGCCGTATTTTTCCTGTCCTAATTGAAGTTGTGAATATATTTGATGTATTTTATTTTCTCTTATTAAATTTCTAATAGCGGCATTGGGTATCATTAATTCTGCGGCCAGAATCCTGCCCGGAGTGTCAATTCTAGGAATAAGGGTTTGGGAAAGAACGGCGACGAGCGAAAGAGAAAGCGAAGATCTTACTTCCGGCTGCTGATTTGGAGGAAATATATCTATAACCCTGCTTATAGTTTGAACGGCAGAGTTAGTATGAAGCGTTCCGAACGTAAGATGTCCGGTTTCGGCTATAGTAAGAGCGGCTTCCATAGTCTCCATATCTCTAATTTCGCCGACGAGAACGACATCGGGGTCTTCCCTCAAAATATGCCTTAACGCTTCCGAAAAACTGCTTGAATCCTGACCTATTTCTCTCTGATTAACCAAACATCCTTTATGGGGAAAAACATACTCGATAGGATCTTCGATAGTAATAATATGTTCGTGTCTCGTTTGATTGATTGCATCTATCATTCCCGCAAGCGTCGTAGTTTTACCGGAACCGGTAGGCCCTGTTACAAGAACGAGACCTCTCGGCGACTTAATAATTTCTTTAACCATTGGAGGAAGACCGAGATTTTCTATTGAGGGAATTTCATGGGGTATAACCCTGAATGCGCCGGCCACCGCACCTCTGTCGTAATATAAATTGCCCCTGAATCTCGAAACGCCTTTCTGACTGAAAGAAAAATCTAACTCATGAGTTTCTTCGAACTTCTTCTTCTGGAGATCGGTAATAATGCTGTAACAAAGCCCCTGAGTGTCTGCAGGGCTGAGAACGGGAAAATTTAACGGAATCAATGAACCCCTTAATCTTATCTGCGGAGGGGTTCCGGCGGCTATATGAAGGTCTGAAGCGCCTTGATCCACCGTGGTTTTTAATAAATCTGCTATGGAAGGCATATGCGGCTCCTTTTATAAACTTCGATATATTTTAATTATATTTAATATTTTTATCAATAATATATAGCATAATAATATTAATGTCAAGCATATTAGATACCACAAAATTTCCGATAGGAAAAGGCGCCAGATTAATTTTTTGCAGGAACTTTAAGTATTAATCGGCTTTTTTAGTTAATGCAAAAAATAATATCCGGCACCTTTTCCTTCCGAATTTTCCTTCATGATCTCTTTATTTTATACAACTTTACAATTTTCTATCGGCAATTTTGGGGATACTGTAACGGAATTGAGTTCTGTCCCCGTCACAAATTCTATATATCTATATTACTTGAATCCAAATATTGAACAATTTCCTCCAGCGAAGTAATCCCATCTAAAAATTTTTCTTTTGCCGATTCTTTCAATGCTTTCATTCCCTTATCTACGGCAGTTTTATGTATTTCAAATTCATTGGCGTTTTCGTAAATTTTATTTTTAATATCGTCGTTTACGTCCAGAACTTCGTATATTGCTATCCTTCCTTTGTATCCGGTTTTATTGCAAGCGTTGCAACCCTTTGCCTTATAAAAACGTTTGCCGGAAAGTTCCTGCATATTAAATCCGAGTTTTAATATAGCATTTGCATCCGGGTAATAAGGTTCTTTGCACTCCGTGCATAATTTTCTTATAAGTCTCTGAGCGATAATAAGATTCAAACTTGAAGCCACTAAAAAAGGCTCTACCTTCATGTTGATAAGCCTTGAAATTGTAGAAGCGGCGCTGTTAGTATGAATAGTCGAAAGCACTAAATGTCCCGTAAGCGCCGCTTTTATGGCAATTTCGGCAGTTTCGAGATCTCTAATTTCACCGACCATTATTATATCAGGGTCCTGTCTCAAAAACGATCTCAATGCGGAAGCGAACGTCAATCCTATTTCTTCGTTGACTAAAACCTGATTAATACCCTGAATATTATATTCAACCGGATCTTCCGCCGTAGAAATATTTACGTCAGGTCTGTTTACGTCGGAAAGAGCGCTGTACAAAGTAGTAGTTTTACCCGAGCCTGTAGGCCCTGTAACTAAAATCATGCCGTAAGGTTTATGTATAGCATTCTTAAAGTCTTTTAACTGCTGCTCGGAAAATCCCAGTTTTCGCATATCAAGCTGTAAATTGGCTTTGTCTAAAACCCTGATGACTATTTTTTCTCCGAAAAGCGTCGGAAGGCATGAAACTCTCATATCGACTTCTTTGTTATCCATTCTTGCCTTAATTCTTCCGTCCTGAGGAAGCCTTCTTTCCGCTATGTCTAATTGCGCCATTATTTTAAGCCTTGACGTTATCGGATTTTTTAACTGTCCCGGTATTTTCATTTGCTCTATTAATTTACCGTCAACACGATATCTTATTCTTACTATTGTTTCATAGGGTTCTACATGTATATCGCTTGCATTAAGTTTTACGGCATCCAAAAGAACCTTATTCACGAACCTAATAATCGGCTGTTCCGAGGACGACCTTTGAAGTTCCGATATATCCAACTCTTCATTAGTTTCTTCTATGGCAATGGAATTAAGATAATCTTTATTTTCGGTAAGAATACTTGAGGCATTATAATATTTAGATAAAGCGGAGGCTATCTCGTTTTCGGAAGCGACTACGACTTCGATATTTAAACCGGTTAAAAATTTTATATCGTCTAAAGCTTCTACTCTTGTAGGGTCGGCTACCGCAAGATACAGGGTATTGCCCTGCCTTTTAAAAGGAATAACCTGAAGTTTAACCGCTAAATCCGGAGGAATAAGCTTTATTACGCTTTCTGGAATTTCGTTATCTAAAAGATTTACCGTAGCGGCGCCGAATTCTTTGGAAAGAAAAGAAACAAGGTCGGCATCTTTAATAAAGCCTAACTTGGTCAGCTGTCTGCCTATACTGCCGCCGTAACGTTTTTGTTCTTCTAACGCAGAATTTAATTCTGCAGGGGTTACTATGCCGTTTTTAACTAAAATTTCGCCGAGTTTTAAATCCTTTAACTTTTCTCCTTTTGAAATTCCGGTGCGGATCCTCTCCTGCATCAGAAGGGCGTTAGAAATATCGTCTTTTTTAGCGACGCCGTGCTTTACTAATATATCGCCTAATTTATCGGTAGTAAAATTAGAAGACGTCATAAAATCGTTATTCATATTGATACCATCGCGATTAAACCGGAAAAGGCGTCAGATTAATTTTCCGCAGCTAAATTTATGTATTAATTGGCCGTTACGTATGCATAAAATTAATCCGACACCTTTTCCTTACATTTTTTTATCCCAATATTAAAAAAAATTTTACATTTTCTATTGCAGGATTAAGGACATATATTAAATTTTACCACATAAGCTTATTTTTTAAAATATACCGGTTAAAAAATCTTTAATGCAATTAAACTCTATCCTACTGCCCGTCCATATATAAAAACTTTCTATAGCTTGAAATAAAAGCATTGACAGTCCGTTTGCAAATTTCAAACATTTCTCTTCTAATACGCTTGAAATAAAAGAAGATTTTTCGGAATAAGATATATCCATTAAAAAAAAATTATTTTCAATAAAATTCAAGCGTTTAAAAAGTCCGCCGGCAAAATTTTTGTCTCCGTCCGAAGGAGTTACCGTATTTATTAATATACCGCAATCTTCAATAAAAGCAATATCGGTTTTTTCGGAAACACGGGTCAATTTAAAATCCGTATAAATAATTTCGGTAAAAGAATTTAAAGACTTTTTCCATAAATCCGCTTCTTTTTTTAGTTTTTCCGCATTGGAAAAAGTGCGGTTTATTATCAGAACATATTTTGCGTTGGATTTTATTAAAGCATACAATACCGCTCTTGCAGCGCCTCCGGCTCCCAGCATAATAACGGTTTTGCCGGTTATGTCTTCGTTAAATTCATAATTTACGGCATTAATAAAACCGGCTATATCGGTGTTATAGCCGCGATAAAAACCGTCAGATTCACGATTTATCGTATTGACTGCACCTACCGTTGCGGCCTCGCCGTCTAAACAGTCTAAATATTTCAGCACTTCGGTTTTATAAGGCTGGGTTACGTTTGCTCCTTTAATACCCATTGCCTTGAAACCTTTAACCGCAGCAGGAAACAGTTCCGGCGAAACGTCGAATTTACCGTAACATAAATTTATATCGAGGAGTTTAGCTATTGAATTGTGAATTAAAGGGGAAAGAGTATAATCTATTTTATATCCAAAAATACCGCATAGACTCAAATTGAAGTCACTACTTATTTTCATATGGAGTTCATAAGCATCTGTTTTAAAAGATAGTCTATTTTCGCAGCTTTCTTATCATCGATAAACATATAGACGTATCTTTCTATATCCTGAATGGATTTAGTCAACGCCTGTTTATCTCCGCTGTTTAAAACGTTATAATCTACCGGCACTTTTTCGGCTTTATTTCCCAACTGCTCTTTAAGTACCTTTTTAACGGAATTTATTAATTCCTGCCTGTTCAAATGTTCGTTGTGAGGAGGATCTACTTTTATATATCCGCTCTGCAGTAAATTATAAAGTGTTTTAAGAACGAAAAAATCGTTTTCGACCGTTAAAGAAAGAATCTGGTTTATACTTTTTTTCCCGTCAACTAAAGAAAGAACGTTCCATACGGCGGGAGTAAGAGATAAAGGCCTTATATTTCCGCTTCTGTTCGTAACTACGGAAGGAATGTAATTTTTTGAAGGTATGACTTTAGAAATAACGGATAACTCGTCGCGCCTTTTTTTGCATTCGGTTAAAATAGGAGACAGATCCATAGGATTGGCAAAATTTATTATATCCGGCAATGGCTTTTCGTCAAACGCAAATTCTCCGTTGGTTAAGAACAGTATATAATTTAAAGTCTCGGATATATAGTTTGACGTAAATTCGTTTTCTTTTGCTTTCGGAATAGACTCCGATTTAAAAAAATATATGTCGAAGCCGGCGGTAGTTTTATAATACGTACGGTATTTCTCCAATATTTGAAGATAGTCTTTTTTGCCCATATCCAACAGCTTTACCGCTAATTTTTCCAGAATATTGTTATCCGAAATAGATAGAAAATAAAGCTTGCCTTCTTTAATAAAAAGTTTAGCAGCAAAATTTTCAAATCTTAAATTTAATACCCCGGTTTTTTTTGAAATTTCCAGAAATTTCAAAACGTCGAAAAGCTCAAGATTTGTTATATTTCCTTTTATATCCATAATAATAACCTTTTTTATAATTTCTTGTTTAATATTTTTTTATTATATCTTAATTATATGATACTATAAAAATATACCGAGTTGACTATTTATGAATTTCAAGCTCTCTAATTAAATGAAATATGAATCTGTTTACAACGGCTACGAATATGGAACCGAAAAACAGAACCGAACCTATTAGAAAATATGACAGGTCTATATTATTAAGAGACGAAATGAAAAAAAATGCTCCGGCCTCCGCCAGGAAAAAGAAAAACATAAAAACCCACATGATGGCAAGCCATTTTCCTACAAACCCTCCCGGTATTCTCTTCCTTAAAGAAGCCGCAATAATCATGTTTGCAAACATTATGGCGGCGCCGAGCACGACCAGAACGTAAAATAAATTCATAAAACTTAAAGCATGAATTAAGTCTATCATTTTATTTCTCCCTTTTTATAAATTATAATTTTTGTTTTCTTATTTAGAAAATTAATATTAATTTAATAATACAAAATAGATATATTTTTTTCAAGACAAAATTTGAATTGATATTTTTTTTCGTTTTTCTTATAATTAAAATATATGGAAAATATTAATACTTCCGAAAAAAAAATAGACACCCAGACATTTGAAGAAGCGCTTAAAAAATTAGAGGAAAGCGTCCTCAGTCTCGAAAAAGGCGATATAGGATTAGACGAATCCATAAAAATTTACGAAGACGGAATAAAATATTCAGATTATCTTCTTCAAAGGCTTGATTCCGCGGAAAAAAGAATAGAAGAATTAAGCGCAAAAAACGCCGAAAAAGATAAAAAGCCTTTCGGCATCGAAAATTTAAATATATGAACGGCCTTCCTTTATATATAGAAACTAATAAAAAATTAATAGACTTCTTTATCCAAGACCATTTTAAAAAAATGGATTTCGGAAAAAAATTTCCGCATAATAAATTTTCTCTTCCGGATGCAATGTTATATACGCTTACTACGCCGGGCAAACGAATAAGGCCTATTATGGTTATGCTTACCGCGGAAAGTCTCGGTTTTTCCGATAAAAAAAAACTGCTTCCTTTTGCCTCTTCTATCGAACTTATTCACTCGTATTCTTTGATACACGACGACCTGCCTTCAATGGACAACGACAGCCTCAGGAGAGGGAAACCTACAAGCCATATAGTATTCGGCGAAGCCTCCGCAATACTTGCCGGCGACGCCCTCCTTGCCGAAGCTTTTGCTATGCTTTCCGATAAAAATTACTGCGGATGGCTGGAACCGGAAAAAACGTTAAGTATAATAAGAGAGATCGCTTATGCTTCAGGGGCAGGCGGTCTTGTCGAAGGTCAGTTTCACGACGTTGATTCTTTCGGCAAATCTTTAAATCCAAAGCAAATAGAATATATAAACGAAAAAAAAACGGCGTCTCTTATCTCGGCTGCTTGCGCCGTAGGCGCAATTTTGTCGGGAAAAGACGAATCGGTAGTATCGGAATTTAAAAGATTCGGATTAAATTTAGGATTAGCTTTTCAAGCCGTGGACGATATTCTCGGTGCATTAGGAAACGAAGAGACTATCGGAAAAACGGCGGGCATAGACAAAATAAATCAAAAATCCACCGTAGTCGAGCAATTGGGTATAGAAAAAACCAAAGAACTGATTAAAGAATACAACGGCACAGCGCTATCGGCTATAGAAAAAACCGGCGCAGAAAAGACGATGCTTATAGAATTAATAAATTATCTTACAGACAGGATAAACTAAACTAAATTAATTTAAATTAAAATATAAGGCTTTTTTTATTATGATACTGGAAAAAATAAAAAATCCGAACGACGTAAAAGACTTAAATATAAATGAACTTGAACTGCTTTCCGACGAGCTGAGGAAAGAAATAATTTCCGTATGCTCCGGTAACGGCGGACATATTGCGTCAAGTCTCGGTGTAGTAGAACTGACGGTTGCGCTTATAAAATCTTTCGATTTTGAAAACGCCGACAAAGTTATATGGGACGTCGGACATCAGTCTTATTCTTATAAGATTCTTACGGGAAGAAAAGAAAAATTTAATACCTTAAGAAAATTAGGAGGTATATCCGGTTTTCCGTCAATATCGGAAAGCAGATATGATTATTTCGGCACAGGCCATGCCGGCACTTCTATTTCCGCCGCTCTCGGTATGAGCGTCGCAAAAGATTTAAAAAACGATACGGACAAGAACGGAAGAATTATAGCTGTTATAGGAGACGCTTCAATTTCCAACGGACTGGCTCTCGAAGGCTTAAATAACGCAGGTTCATTAAAAAAGGACGTCATAGTTATACTTAACGACAACGAAATGTCGATATCTAAAAACGTAGGAGCGATTTCTAATTATTTAAATAAAATAATGAGCGGCAATTTTTATCAGGGCTTAAGAAAAGAAATAGAAAAAATGTTGAAATCTATCCCGTTGTTCGGTTTGCAAGTGGCAAAACTTGCTTCTAAATTTGAAGAATCTTTTAAAAATCTTATAGCGCCAGGTATTATCTTTGAAGAACTAGGTTTTACTTATATAGGACCTATAGACGGGCATAACCTTCAGCATCTGATAGATTCTTTCGACAACATAAAGAGATTAAAAAAACCTATTCTGCTTCATGTTATAACAAAAAAAGGGAAAGGTTACGAACCTGCAGAAAAAAATCCGTCAATATTTCACGGGATTTCGGCTTTTGATAAAAACACCGGTTTAACGTTAAAAAAATCCGGCAACGTTTCATACGGTGAAACAGCTTCAAACTTTCTTGCAGATATGGCGTCGGATAACGCCGGAATAATAGCAGTAACGGCGGCAATGCCGGATGGAACGGGACTTTCAAAATTTTCAAAACTTTTTCCGGACAGATTTTTCGACGTAGGCATAGCCGAAGAACACGCAGTAACCTTTGCCGCAGGCGCCGCAGCTAACGGATTAAAGCCGTTTGTTTTTATATATTCGACTTTTCTTCAGCGCTCTTTAGACCAGATAATTCACGATGTCTGTCTGCAGAATCTGCCGGTCGTTTTCTGTATAGACAGGGCGGGAATTGCCGGAGAAGACGGTGCAACACATCAGGGGATATTCGATATATCTTTTTTAAACTACATACCGAACATAGTTTTTATGTCGCCCAGAAACGAATATGAACTTATGCGGATGATTAAAAGCTCTTTGATATACGGGAAACCCGTTGCCGTAAGATACCCGAAAGCGGAAACTCCTTATTTTGAACTTCCCGAAAAAGGTAGCGTTCCGGTTATAGCCGAAGGGGAATTTGAGATATTGCTTGATGCAGGCAGTTTTAGAAATGTAGTAATAAGTATCGGTGCGCCGCATACTTCCATAATAAACAAAATACTGAAAACTTTTAACGAAAGTAATGCCAAAAACCCGGAAAACTTAATAAGTCTAATAGACGCAAGATTTATTTCGCCTATTTCCGCCGAATTAATAAATACAATTAAAAATGCGGAAAAAATAATGACCGTCGAAGAAAACGTAGAGTTTTCCGGTTTTGGAGCAAAACTTTTAACTTTGCTAAGCCGGCAAACCAATCCGAATTTCATAGAATATAAAATAGTATCTCTCGGCTCCGATTTCATAGAACACGGATCGCGGTCGGAACTGCTTGCCTTAAAAGGATTTTCGGAGGAAAGTTTATCGGATACGATAAAAGCTTTTTTTATCTCAGATAGTGAAAAAAATAAGATTAGATGTTCTTCTTGCTGAACCCTCGTCGGGATATAACTTAACGAGAACCAGGGCGGCGGCGCTTATCATGGAAGGAATGGTAAGTGTTAACGGATCAAAATGCGTAAAGCCCGGAACGCAGGTTGAAATAGACAGTTTAATAGAGGTTAAAAAAAGCAATCCTTACGTATCGAGAGGCGGATTAAAGCTAAAGTGCGCCTTGACGGATTTTAAATTAGACGTAAAGGGCAAAAGAATAATCGACATAGGAGCTTCCACCGGAGGTTTCACGGATTGCCTCCTACAAGAAGGCGCGGATTTTATATTCTGCATTGACGTAGGCTACGGACAGCTTCATTATTCTTTAAGAAGCAATCCAAAAATTAAAAATTTGGAAAATACGGACATTAAAACCCTTCCTTTCGAAAAGATAGGGGAAGAGCTCGACATTGCGGTATGCGATGCATCTTTTACGTCGCTTACTAAAATTATACCTTATATATTAAAATTCGTAAAAAGGGAAGGAATGATGCTTTTTTTAATCAAACCGCAGTTTGAAACGGAAAACAAAAAAAATATTAAAAAAGGTATAGTAAAAGACGATAAAATACACGAATCGGTCATTAATAAAATAATTGATTTTTCTAAAAATTTGAATCTCGGCGTATTAGGAGTAAAAAAATCATGTATAAAAGGAAAAAAAGGGAATACGGAATTTTTTATACTGCTGAAAAAAAACGTTTAACAACTGCCGTTTATTTATGCACTGCACTATTTTTAATTCTTTTTAACCTAATGTATTTTACTAAAAGGGCAGATGCAGCAAGTTTTACAAGAGCGCCTTTAAAATCAGAGGCTGTATTTAACGCCGCGGCAGGTTATATTAATTATTACGACGGAAATTACGGTTCTGCCGTAAAATATTTTAAAAAAGAGCCTTCGTCCTATTTCCAAAAACCGTATTTAAATTATATAACGGCGCTTTTATACTTTAAACAGTCAAAATATAAAAAAGCCTTAAAATACATAGATACGGCTTTAAAACTACTTCATAAAAGCAACGGTTCCGGAAAATTATCGTCAGCTGATATTAATTATTTGATTCTAAAAGCAAAAATTGAAGCCGGCGGTAACAATATGAAACGCGCGGTAACTATACTTAAAAGTATTTTAAATAAAGACCCTTATAATTTAAAAGCGCTTCTATTCATTGCAAATATTTATATTTATGAAAACAATTTAAAAACTGCCGTTTTTTATCTTAATATAGCAAAAATGCAGCATTCAAAAAATATAGGTTCATATTATATGCTTTCTAAAATATATTCGGCATTAAATAAAAAACAAAATGCGGAAAAAAATCTTATAAGCATAATATCTATAGATCCTTATTTTAAAAAAGCTTATTTTAGACTTGCAGCTCTTTATATATTAGACGGCAAAATAAAAAAAGCCGACGGCATTTTCGATAAATACTTAAAAATAAACCCTTATTCTAAAACGGCGCTCTACCAGTCTGCGATATTAGAATACACCCAAAAAGAGTATGCGAAGGCGAGAAAAAGATTTTTAGATTTTATCGACGTATCCGCCGGCATTAAAAATAATTTCAGGCTGAAAAATAACGCATATTTTTTTATCGGAATTTCATATATATTTGAAAAAAAATACAAAAAAGGACTGTCGTTTCTATGCAAGCTAAAACCGGGAAGGCATTATATAGACGCTAAGCTTGAAACTATGGAAATATACATTAACCGTTATAAAAAAACCGATAAAACGAAATATAAAAAATATATAATCTCGACGATATCGAAAATGCTTACCGATACCGAAATTAAAAAAAATTTAAAATTTTATTATTTTTCCGCAATAGCTCTGTCCGAAGTAAAAGACTATAAGTTTTCTAAACTCTTAATTGAAAAAGGTTTATCTAAATTTAAAAACAATACGGCTCTTTTGTATGAATTAGGTTCGGCATATCATTATCTAAAAGCTGATAAAAAAGCCGCCGCCGTTATGAAAAAAATACTAAGGATAAACCCGTATGATGCCTCTGCCCTTAATTATTTAGGATATTACCTCGCTGTAAAAAATAAGCATATTAAAACTGCTGAAAAATTTATTAAAAAAGCTCTGTCGTACGATAAAGGATCTCCTTTCATAATCGACAGTCTTGGGTTTGTATATTACAGGGAAGGAAAATACGCGGAAGCTCTTAAATTATTCAAAACAGCTCTTAAAAAGCTCGGCAAGTCCCCTACCGTTTTAAAGCATACCGGAATGGATTATTTAAAGTTGAAAAACTATAAAAAAGCTCTGGAATATTTTAATAAATCTTATAAAATAAAGAAAACGAGGCAGATAAAAAAATTTATTGACGAGATAAAAAAAGATAGTTAGATCTTTTCTAATTTCCTATAGACGGTTTTTAAACCTATTTTTAAGTCGTTCGCTGTTTTGACTTTATTAAATCCGTTTCTTTCAAGCGTCTTTTTTATGATAATATTCTCGGCGTCTTCCAATCCTATTCCAAACGGTATCTTTATAAAATCTTTACCGCCGGAGTCCGAACCGGTTTCCTTTTTTTTATTTATTTTCTTTAAATAATCCGGTATGGACGATTCGTCTATAACCGAATTCTTAGAAACGGCAGTCATATATTCTACAATATTTTTAAGCTCCCTGACGTTGCCAGGATAATCGTAATTTAATAAAATATCCAAGACTTCTTTGTTTAATCCGGTAAATTTTTTTCCGTTTTCCTCGGCAAAATCGCTTAAGAAACGCTTAACAAGGAGCGGTACGTCTTCCCTTCTTTCCCTTAAAGGGATAAGATTAAGGTTTATTACGTTAAGCCTGTAATATAAATCTTTCCTGAATTCGCCGTTAGAAACTTTTTTGGTTATATCTTGCGATGCGGCTATTATTCTTATATCTACTTTAATAGTTTTACTGCCTCCGACTCTTTCAAACTCTCTTTCCTGAAGAACCCGCAATATTTTCGTCTGAGTTTTTAAAGAAATTTCTCCTATTTCGTCAAGAAATATAGTTCCGCCGTCGGCAATTTCAAATCTTCCTTTATATAAGGAATCAGCGCCGGTATATGCCCCTTTTTCATGGCCGAAAAGTTCGTTTTCTAAAACAGTCTCCGAAAGCGCTGCGCAGTTTACCTTAACGAACGGTTTATTTTTTCTTTTTGAATTATTGACTATTATGTTGGCAAGCAGTTCTTTGCCCGTGCCGGATTCTCCTTCTATAAGAACGGTAGAATTAGTGCCGGATACCGAGATTGCGGTATCGACTGTTTCGATCATTTTTCTTGAAGACGTTATCAGGTTGCCGAAATTATATTTTTCGTCAAGTCTGTTTTTGAGGATATTTAATTCATCTATGAGATTTTTATTAGATATTATACGGCTTACCAGCAGTTCTAACTCTTCAAGATTAACCGGTTTGGTTATATAATCGTAAGCCCCTAGTTTAATAGCTTCTACCGCCGTTTTAACCGAGCTGAAACCGGTAGCTATTATAACTTCGGCATTTTGATTTAAACCTTCTTTTATAGATTTTAATAATTCCAATCCGGTTCCGTCGGGAAGTTTAAGATCGGTAATTATAATGTCTATTTTATCTTTATTATTTTCTGATTCGGCTGAATAGTTTAAAATTTCAAACGCTGATTTTATACGGTCGGCTGAAAAAACTTTATAGCCCTTAAGGTTGAAATATTCGGATAGACCGTTTCTAGAAGCATCATCGTCTTCAACTATCAATATATTGACGGATTTCATATCGGGCAGGTTCATTGATAACGATTAATTTACCGCTGCAGATTTTTTTACTGAATTTCTTTCATAATTAAAGAAACCTTTGTTCCGAAACCTATGCGGGATTCAATATTTATATCGAATTTATGCGCGTCGACGATTCTTTTGATCAGGGCAAGACCAAGTCCCGTTCCGTTTTTTTTCGTCGTAAAAAAAGGTTCAAAAATTTTATTCAACTCTTTTTTTTCAATGCCGCAGCCATAGTCTTCGACCGTTAAACAGACTTTATTCAATATATAAGAAGAACGGATTAAAACATCTCCGTCTCTGCCGCCGTAAGACTCTGCGGCATTTAGTATTAAATTTTTAAAAACCTGAATCATCAAATCTTTATCCATAACGATATTTATGTTTTTATCGACGGATGAAGAAAATTTAATTTTTTTCATTGAAAATCCTTCTTTAACCGCTTCGTATGCTTCAACGATTAATGAGGAAAGATTAATCTCTTCCAAATTTAAATCTAAATCTTTGGTAAATTTAAGTATATCGTCAATAGTAAAAGCTATCTTCGAAATTTCGTCTTCTATGACATATCCTGTTTTAGCTATTTCGTCTTTTTTATTAAATTCCGAATTTTTAATCTTTTCAGTCAATATTTTTGAATTAATCATAATAGAATTTATGTTGCCTTTAATCTCATGCATAATAGTAGAAGGTATTTCAAGAATATTTTTTTCTAAAGATCTTAACGATTTTTCGGTATTATCATGAACTTCTATCAGCCTATAAAAATATACATACATAAAAATTATGGCGGCGGCTGCAAATAAAACGGCAAAAATAAAAACTATGTAAAAAAATGTTCCGCTTGAAGTGCCGGATAATGAAGGATATGCAAGTTTTATCCCGCTGTTTCCGTTATAAAAAATCAATCCTGACTGCTTTAACGAATAAGGCGCGTTTGAAACCCCAGAGGAATGGAGCGCACCGAACATGTCTAATGCCGCATATGCAAAAAAACCGGTAGTTAAAATAATTAATCCGGAAACAGCGTTTAAAATAAAAATTTTAAATTTTTTTGATTTTTGCATCTTCATTATAAATTTATTTTATTACATTTTAGATTAAAAATCAAAGGCAGTATCCTTTTTTATATCTTCTCTTTAAAATTAAACCCGCAAGTTCTATATCTTTTTTAATTCTTTCTTCAAGTTCGTTTATATTGTTAAACTTTATCTCTTCCCTTAATCTTTCGAGGAAAAAAACTTCTATTTCTTTATCGTATAAACTCTTGTCGAAGTCGAATATATAGGTTTCTATTCTTCTCTCGATATCGTCAAAAGTGGGATTTGAGCCGACATTGGTAACAGAATCGTAAAGTTTTCGGTTTATTCCTGCGTTTGTAACATAAACCCCGTCTTTAGGGAATAGTTCTTCCTCGGGAATAATATTTGCCGTCGGATATCCAAGCTGTCTGCCTCTGCCGCAGCCTTTAACTACTCTGCCGTGAACCGAATAATCTCTTCCCAAGAATCTTTTTACGGCACAAACCTTACCGGTCAAAACTAATCTTCTTATAAGGGTGCTTGAAACTATTTGATTATCAATTATTACAGGCTCTACAACCTCAAGTTTAAAGCCGATTTCGTTTGACAATTTATTTAATAAAGAAATATTTCCGGATTTATTAACTCCGAATCCGAAATCGTGACCCACTATTATTTTTAGAGGATTTAATTTTTTAACTATAACGTTTTTAATAAAATCTTCAGGCTGCATAGCAGCGAACTCAGGAGTAAACGTAATATAAATCAAATAGTCCATACCTATTTCTTCTATCAATTCGGTTTTTTTTTCGAATGTAGTTATAAGTTTAATTTTAGCCTCCGGATTGATTATTCTGGAAGGATGCGGATGAAATGTAAGAACTACCGAAACCGAGTTCAACTCCGCCGCCGAATCTTTGGCCATTTCCATTAATCTTCTGTGTCCTAAATGAATGCCGTCGAAACTCCCTATGGTAATTACCGAATTTTTAAAATCAAATTCCGAGCTGTTTATCTCTAAAACTTGCAATATTTTACACCTCCTTTTTTACACGTGCAGTAAAAAGCGTCAGATTACCTAAATACAGGGACAGAATTCAATTTTGCCCGGTAATAAATTGGATATTTGCAGATATTTTTTTTCGCTAATTGAACTATTCCGTATGCGAAAAATAAAATCATAACTTGTAAATTATTTAAGCAATAAAATTAATATATATATTAAGCCCATTACCCATCCGGCTATGCCCATAATCAAAATATAAACATGGGAATAAGCGCTTCCTATAAAAACCAAAATCCCGGATGAAATTATTAAAGATGCTATTAAAAGCCCGTTCGTTATTCTTTTGCTGGATTTCTCTATTTCACCTATAAAACCGTCCAATCCTTTATGGATAAAATCTATGGAAAAATTATCCTCAGACATCTTTTTAAGTATTTTATCAGCTCTCCTTGGAAATCCGCTGAGTAAATCTTTATAATTTTTTAATTTATCCACGAAAGATTCTTTAATCTCTTTCACTTTTTCTTTTTTATCGATTAAAACATCAAAATCAAAGAATTTCAAACCGGAATCGACGAAAGAAAAATCCGGATCCAGAGTTTTAGCTATAGATTCTATAGGCAGTAAAGCCTTGAACAGCAAAGAAAGTTCCGACGGTATTGTTAATTTATTTTTCTGTCCTATCCTTAAAGTTTCCAATAAAATTTCGGAACTGTAAATATCTTTAAAAGGTTTATTGTAAAAACTTTCTATAAATTCCATAAGTTCAAATTTAAAAATCTGCTCTTCTTTATCCGTTAAGTCTCCCATGCATATTTCTATAAATAAAGAAGCCGCATCTTCATAATTTGCGTTAAAAAATTCTATAAAATATTTCAATATTTTTTTTCGCAAATCTTTTGTAAGTATTCCTACCGAGCCGAAATCTATTATGCCTATTTTTTCCTGATCTACGACAAAAACGTTTCCGGGATGGGGGTCTGCATTAAAATAACCTATAACGAATATTTGCTTAAAGAAATGATTCAGGAATATTTTAAGAATAATTTTATTGTCGTAGCCTTTTTTAGAAAGTTCGTCTATATCGCTGACTTTTACACCGTCTATAAAATCTTCGACCAATATGGATTTAGCCGAATACTGCCAGTAAATTTTAGGAATTTCGACGGTATCTTTGTCTAAATTTGATTTTCTTATTTTTTCGGTGTATCCGGCTTCAGCCATGAAATCCAGCTCCGAAATAATGCTTTTGCTGAATTCTTTAAATAAATCTTCTGCGTTGTCTATATATAAGAGTTCTTTTACGGTATCTTTAATTATATTGACTATAAAGTATAAAACGTCTATATCGTTTTTTATAACTTTATCTACGTTTCTTTTTTTTATTTTTACGGCAACTTTAGTACCGTCTTTCAAAACGGCTTTATGCACCTGTGCTATTGAAGCCGACGCAACCGGAATTTCGTCGAACGATTCAAAAACGTCTTCTATATTTTTGCCGGTTTCGTTTTTAAATATTTCGCCTATTTCTTTTATGTCGTTAAAATCCGCGCGGGTTGCATCCTGAAGTTTTCTTAGCTCTTCAATATACTTTAACGGCAGAGTCCGTATTTCCTGAGAAAACACCTGTCCAAGCTTAATAAAAGTAGGTCCGAGCTCTTCAATGGCATATCTCAGTCTTATCTCGGGCGGAACGTTCTGATAATCGTCAACAGGATAAGCCGCTTTTAAATATTTTTTAAATATAAAAAATTTAGATAGTCCTGTATTAGTTATAATCTGATAAAAACCGTGCTTTGCAAATATAGAAATAACCTGTCTTATCCGCTTTACCGCTCTAATTAGCTTTACTATGTCGCCTATTTTCATGGTAATAAATTATTTTTCCTATATTCATTTTTGAAATTTAACGAACCTAAGATCTATTTCTCTTTTTAGAAGGTCTATAGAATAAACGCTAACCAAAACGCCGTCACCCGTCTTAAATATTTTTCCGGTATGCCTTCCCTTAAGAATTTTCGAAAAATCGCTGTATTCGTAATAATCATCCGCTATAGTTGAAACATGCACAAATCCCTGTATAAAAAAACCTTTAATATCTACGAAAAAGCCGAAATTAACGACGTTAGTAATAAAACCTTCGTAAAGCGCCTGTTCGTGCTTTTTTAGAAACTGCATCTTTTTAAAATCTAAATATTCCCTTTCTGCGTCCGATGAAAGTTTTTCCCTTCTGGAAATTGCATTTGATACCGATTTTAAATATTCGGGGTTTAGCCACTCGGGAATTTTCTTTTCGTTTCTTTCATTGCAAATTATAAATGCGAGTATTCTGTGTATTATAAGATCGGCATACCTTCTTATAGGAGAAGTAAAATGCGTGTAAGACGACAAAGCAAGACCGAAATGGCGTATATTTACCGGCGAATAAACCGCTATTTTCATAGACCTTAAAAAAGCCTGTTCAAGAAAAGCGGAAAGCGGCGTTCCTTTTATTTTGTCAAGCATTTTTTGGTAATCGGAAGGATTTTCCATTGAAACGTTTGGAACGGAAATTTTAAAATATTTTAACATTTTAAAAAAATCTTTCACCTTATCTTCGTCGGGTCTTTCATGCACCCTGTATATCGAAGGTATTTTTTTAGATTCGATAAATTCGGCAACGGCGCAGTTTGCGGTTATCATGAAATCTTCTATTAGATCATGGGCAAAATTTCTCGGTTCGGGAGACACGCTTATAGGTTCTTTATTTTCGTCGAGTTCCACCTTGCTTTTTACGGGATCGAAATTTAAACTGCCGTTTTTGATTCTCTTATTCCGTAATATTACAGAAAGATTCCTCATATCTATAAGCATATCTTTTATAGAAATTAGTTTTTCGTTCAAAATATCATCGCTATTTTCGTCTAACGCCTTAAGAAAATTATATACCTCGTTATAAGTAAGCCTTCCGAAAGTTTTTATAACGCCTTTGTATATTTTTTTCTTTTTAATGCTGCCCGTCTTTAAGTCTATATCCATTTCGCAGACTATAACAAAACGCTTTTTCCCCGGCAAAAGACTGCACAGTCCGTTTGATAATTTTTCAGGAAGCATGGGATATACGCTGCCGGGAAAATATGTAGAGTTGCCCCTCTTAAAAGCTTCATCGTCTATTGCGCTGCCGTATTTTACGAAATAAGAAACATCGGCTATAGCAACGTAAAGTTTTGCAGCGCCCGCTTTAGCTCTGTCTAATGACTGCAAATATACGGCATCGTCGAAATCTTTAGCATCTTCCCCGTCTATGGTAATAAAAGGCAACGCTGTTAAATCGAGTCTGTCTTTTTCTTTTTTATTCGATTCTTCTATATCGGAAGAAAATTCGTCTAATTCTTTTAACGCTTTTTCTCCAAAAGACTTATAAATATTATATTTGTTAATTATTATCTCTTCTTCGGCGTCTTTTTCTTCTATATCGCCCAAAATTTTATCTATAGATACTATGCGCGACGAAAAATCGTCCGTTTCGGACAAAACAGCATTTACGATAACGCCGTTTTTTAATTTTCCTTTGTATTTAAACTTATGCATATCAAAATAAAATAAATCGTCAAACTCCGGAGATACAGGCGTTAAAATTGCAATATTTTTTTCGACTTTAACGACGGCTTTAATGTTTTTTAAATTTCTTTTGGTTATTCTTATTACCCTTCCTCGTCTGGTTTCGGAATCTTTACTTTTTTGTTTTTTCTTTAAGTAGTAGGCGCTGTCGGGTATAATCTGCATAACGACGGAATCCTGAGGTATAGCTCCGGCAAGATCAGAACTTTTAACAAAAATATCTTTCCCTGCACCGGTTTCATCCGTAACGAATGCGAAATTTCGTTTTTTTAATACGACGGTACCGTGTATAAAATTAAGTTTTTGAGAAAATATATATTTTTCGCCTTTAGTAAAAATTAAATCACCGTCCGCCGTCATGGAATCAAGGATTTTTTTTACCGTATAAAGGTTTTTTGCAGATTTAACGTTCAAACCGTGTTTAATGTCGGCAAAGGAAAGAGGGACGTCTGATTTTCCGGAAAACAGATAGATTATATCTTCTCTTGTTACGGTTTTCATCGGTTTTTAGTATTATTTATTTTTAAAATATGATAAAATTATTAAAAAATTAAAGTATATATATAAAATATATATAATAATAGCACCTGTAGTATTTTTTGTCATTATAATTATTTTTATTTAATTTATCTGCCGGAATGGCGGAACTGGTAGACGCGCACGGTTCAGGGCCGTGTAAGATTTATCTTGTGGGGGTTCGATTCCCCCTTCCGGCACCATAAATAAATATGAAAGTAAAAGGCGTAAATAAAATATAAATATAATATGGAGAATTTATGCAATATAAAAGATTTACCGCAGCGATAGTATTTTTTGCATTTTTTATAATTATGCCGTTAATTACGTTTAATTTCAATCCGAAATGCTATGCCTATCCGGCAAATTATTCCGCTTCTTCGTCGAAAACTTTATTGGATTATACGGCGGAAACTATAAAAAGAAATTTCGAAGACGTTATGACCGAACATGAAATAATAAAAATATTAAATAAAAAAGGCATCAAAAAATATTCGTCTCTTTCTTTTCCTTTTTCAAGCAAAAATCAGAAATTAAAGGTTTATTTTATTAAAATAATCCAGCCGGACGGAAATATTATGCATATAAATTTAAACAACTTAAAAACGGTAACGGCCCCGTTTAATCAAGAAGCGCCTATTTTTTCAAATCAGCTGTTAAAAACCGTACAAATTCCGGGTCTTACCAAAGGCTCTATATTAGATTATAAATTCAGATCGATAGCATTAAAACCATATATGAAAAATAATTTTTTTACGGAAGACTATTTCGGAGGACTTGCTCCTCTAAAAAAATCAGTATATAAATTAACTATACCCGACGACGTCCATTATAGGTACACCGAATACGGTTTTAAAGAAAAACCGGAAATTATAAAAAATTCAAAAAACATTACTCTTGTATGGTCTTTATGGAACAGAAATAAGCTAACCCCCGAACCTATGGGTCCGGGCGAATCTTTTATAGTGCCGCATGTTACGGTATCATCAGTAAAATCTTGGAACAAGGTGGCCGAGTGGTACGCAAATCTAACTAAAGATATAATAAAACCGGGGAATCAGCTTAAAGATTTTATAAAAAAAATAACTGCTTCAAAAAAAACAAATTTAGAAAAAATAAAATCTGTTTATGATTTTGTAGCAAAAAGAATCAGATATGTCGGATATGAATTCGGCATAGACGGATATAAACCGAGCGACGTAAACGCCATTTTCAAAAACAGGTTAGGCGACTGCAAAGACCATGCCACTCTTTTTGCTACGATGCTGAAGCAGATAGGGGTTAAGGCATATCCGGTGCTTATTCCGACTACCGAAATTCCCGACATGAATCCCTATATGCCTACACCTTTCGTATTCGACCATGAAATTACGGCAATAAAACTGAAATCCGGCAAATTTATGTTTGCGGACACTACGTCTAACGTTACTACTTTCGGCGACCTGCCGCCTATGGATCAGGGAAGAAATGTTTTAATAATAGATAACGGAAAAGCCGTAATAGCAAGAACTCCAATATTTCCTCCGTCAAAAAATTACATTAGCGACAAGGAATATGCATCAGTTTACGCAAACGGCAGTATTAAAGTCAGAGCCGTAATAAATTACGGCGGCGCATACGATATGTATAAACGATACCTTTACTCTTCGCTTTCCGCAAAAAAGAAACGAAATGAAGTTTTAAAAAATATAATGTCTATAGCTCCATATGCAAAACTGACGAATTATTCTTTTGAAAACGGCGACAGTATGACCAAGCCTTACATCGAAAAATTTTCTTTTACGGCAAAAAAATATACAGGTAAAAACGGTAAAAAAATAATGGTAAAAATTCCGCTAAGGGCGAGGAACGAACTTGCAAAAATAACCGCCTTAAATAAAAGAAAATATCCTATAAAATTCGGTTATAACTTTTCCGAAAAAACAGCAGTCAAGATAAATTTTCCAAAAAATTATAAAATTATATATATACCTCAATCTGTTAACTTTAAAAATAAAGTAGGCTCTTTCAGGACTGCTTATAGTATAAAAAACGGAGCGCTTATTTTTAATTCTATTTTCTCGGTATTCGGATATAAAATTAAACCGGCAAATTATAATGCGGCAAAAAAATTATTCAATTATACTATAAAAACCTTAGCATCTCAGGTTTTAATATTTAATGAGCGATAAAAATTTATTAAAACATAATAACTGGTTTAAGGAAATATCTCCTTCGGAAGGTTTTTTAGAAATCGGACTGGTTCAGGTATATACCGGAAACGGAAAAGGCAAAACTACGGCGGCTCTCGGTCAGACATTAAGGGCAAGCGGGCATAACATAAAATCTTTAATAATACAATTTTTAAAAGGCGGCTCTTATTCAGGAGAAGTTAAGGCATTAGAATCTTGTTCTAATAATATTAAAATATATCAAGCAGGAAGCCCTTATTTTATAAATAAAGATAAACTGCGCGAAAAAGATATTGAATCTAATAGAAAAGGTTTGTCCCTCGCCTTAGATATAGTCTGTTCGGATAACGGCATAGGAATTCTTGTGCTTGACGAAATTAACGTAGCTATGAATATGGGCATAATAAAAACCGAAGAAATTATCGATTTAATAAAAAATAAAAGAAAAAATTTAGAACTTATACTAACAGGAAGAAATGCACCGCAGGAAATAATAGATATAGCCGATCTTGTCACCGAAATGAAGGAAATAAAACATTATTATAATAATAATGTACCGTCGAGAACAGGAATAGAAAAATAACTGATTGAGATAAATAGTAATTGATTTTTTATTCCGCTATATAATATAATAATCTTCATCTTAAAATAAATCTGTATTTTAAAAATCAATTAATTATAAAACCATTATTAAATCGGAGGTTTTTAATGAAAGTAAGCATAATCGGCGCAGGCAGACTCGGAGCGACATTGGCATATACGCTTACCCTGAAAGACATCGTAAGAGAAGTCACGCTTATAGATATAAATCATAACCTGTCTAGAGGCGAAATGCTGGATATTTCGCACGGTACGTCTTTAACCGGATATACAAGGGTAAAAACAGCCGATTACGACTCGGTAAAAGATGCAGATATAATCGTTATTACGGCAGGTATTCCTAGAAAACCCGGCGAATCGAGATTGGATTTAAATAAAAAAAACGTGCACATATTAAAAGATATCGTAAACAATATTACGAAATATAACAGGACGGCTATACTTTTCGTCGTTTCAAATCCGGTAGATATAATGACGTACGTTGCGTATAAAGTTTCCGGCTTCGAAAGAAAAAAGGTCTTTGGAATGGGAACAATGCTCGATACCACTAGATTAAGGTCCGCGGTCGGCACTTTTTTCGACCTGAATCCTAAAGACGTCGATATCATGTTCTTGGGCGAACACGGCGACAGCATGACTCCGGCTTTTTCACTTGCAAGCATTAACAGTATTCCGTTAAGTTCTATTCCAGGCTACGACATGGAAAAACTTGAGCAGATTGCCGAATATTCAAGAACTTGCGCTGCGGAAGTAATAGCTTTAAAAGGCGGAACGATATTTGCTCCTGCGGTAGTAATGGCTGAAATAATAGAGTCCATGGTTAAAGACAGAAGGCAGATAATGCCTTTATCGGTTTATCTTGAAGATTATTATGGTATTAACGGCATATATACAGGCGTTCCGGCAATTCTTTCAAAAGACGGCATAGAAAACGTTATTAAACCACCGCTGGCACAAAAAGAAATAGAAGGATTAAAATGCTCGGCGTCGGTAATACAAAACGCTATAAAAGATCTCAAAGACGGCGGTTTTATAGACTAATAGACTAAAAGAATCTTTTGCTCGAAAGAACGCCTATTGTTTCTTTATTTTTACTTTTTATCGCATTCAGATAAAATCTGCCTGTATGCATTTTCATATCGTAAATATTGAGATAAATGGCGTAATCATTCATAAGATTCAAACTTCTCGCAAAGCCTTTTTCAAGTAAAAAAACTGAAATACCTACCTTGCCTTTATTGACGGATATTGATCTTATTCCGCTTTCGCCGAACCTGTGGAGCGACAGAAGATATAATATATAAGAAACGTTAACCTGATTTTCGGCGACTTTTTTAAAAAATATAAGATTATCGTTAAGTTTTTTAAGTTTTATAGAATCGTTTTTAAGTTTATAATTTATGTTTTCTAAAGCCTTTTCGTATTTACTAGTCCTGCTTACATAAGATACATACAAATAAATAATAAACATCCATAAAACAATAATCAAAAAAACAAAAACACCTATTTTAAAATAAGGATTTAATTCTAAATTATTTTTATTTCTTCCGCTTTCAAATATTTTGTCAAAATCAGAATGAAAATCGGAACCGTTTATTTCGTTCATAAAAATTTATCCCACTTTTATTATTTAATATATTTTAAGTTATATCATATATTGTTATAATATACAAATTATATATTAAATCCTGCAATAGAAAGTTATCTACTCGGAAAAGGTGTCAGATTAATTTTTTTGCAAATATTTTCTCGATAGTTGAACTATTGCGTATGCAAAAAAATAAGATCTGACACCTTTTCCCCACATACTTGCCTTAATTAAGCAAAAAATCATAAATAATTTCTATTTCATGATTAAGGCTATGGGGATTATTCCAAAAATTCTTACTCCACGCTTTCTACACTGTTTCTGCCTTTTTCTTTTGCCTTATACATAGCATCATCCGCTCTTTTTATTATGCCCTCGGCAGTATCACCGCGCTTGAAAGCCGTAACACCGAAGCTGCATCTTACCTTAATTTTTTCAGGAAATTCGGCATCTTCAATTTTTTTTCTTAGTTTTTCGGCAAACTCAATAGCGCCTTTTAGAGATATATTATTAGCAATTATCATAAACTCTTCGCCTCCGAATCTTGCAATAAAATCATAACTTCTTATATTTTTTTTGACTAACGACGCAAGTTCGGCAAGAACTTCATCGCCGATTTGATGGCCGTAACCGTCGTTAATTTGCTTAAAATGGTCGATATCAAACATAATCAAAGAAAATTTTAAGTTTTTAAGCAAAGCGCCGCTAATGGTGTCGCTCAATTTAACATCGAACGATCTTCTGTTGGGAATATTGGTCAGCGCATCCAATTCGGAAAGTTCTTTGAAAACATCTTTTTCTTTAATTAAATTTAACTCGCTAACGACTCTGTCGCTAACATCTGTAATAATAGCAAGACCCGTCCATGCTTTTTCAAAAAAAACCGTTCTTGCAATTATTTCTCCCCAAAAAGAATTGCCGTTTTTTTTCTTAACTTTAAAAGTATATTTATCCTCCAAATTTTCACCTTCAAGCCTTTTTTGGATATTTTCCGATAAAAGAATTTTTTCTTCTTCTTTTATTTCTAAAATATCTAAAGGGCTTAAGTCTTTGATTTCCTTTTCTGTATAACCCAAAACGCTTAAACCGAAAGGATTCATGTAAACAATTTTTTCGCGGTATAAACCTATTATCGTCGGAATATTCTCGCTCAATACTTTAAAAAATTCAACGGATTTCTTTAGATTATTTTCGTAATTTATTTTTTCTGTAATGTCTTTAATAGAATCTATCAGATATTCTTTGCCGTCTAAATCTATAGGTGCGATAGTAAGTTCCACCCTTCTTACATCGTCATTTTTAAGTTTATGATTTATAATTTTCACGGTAGGATTTTCAGGACCCCTCTTATAAACCTCTAACCTGAACTTTTTGTGCTCTTCTTCGTTCATTAATGCAATATCTGTAATTTTCATTTCTTTCAACTCTTTTCTCGTCCAACCGTAAAATTTTTCGGCTGCTTTATTGGCATTGATAATTTTGCCGGTATTTATATCTATCAATAAATGTATAACGGGGCTGTTGTTAAAGATATTTTTAAATCTCTGTTCGTTTTTTCTAATTTCTTCAAAAAATTTATTCAAATAATATATAACCGTAATACCCAGAAATATGATTGCAAAAGTTCCGAAAATAAAAACAAATGCTGCAAAACGGACTAAATCTTCAAAGCCCGCGGATATTTTACGGATAAACTCATATGTCGGCAGAACGGACTTACTTAAAGTATATTCTAAAAACATTCTGTTGGATAATTTTAAAGGCACAAAACCGTTATATCTAATAAATCTTTTAATTATAGGCTTTGAGACATATTCCCAGTGATAATACGATTTTTTGGCAAACATGGAAAAATATTCAGTATTTGAAAGCGATAATTTTTTTAATTTTACGGGGGTCTTAATATTCAGCAATATAAATAGTTTTTTGTAATCACTGTCTGTTTTATTTAAATTATGCGACAATTTTTTTAATACTATTTTTACTTTGTTTTTAAAATTAGCAGGTTTATATGTATCGTAAAAAATTATCTTTTTTATTAAAGAGCCGGTTTTTGTCAAATCATTGTTAATTATAGATACTTCCAAAACTATGTTTGAATTTTTGCCTATATATTGGTTTAAAGGGATAAAAGTCTTATAGAAAGTTATAGCGGCTATTATTATCCATATAATTATAGCTGCTATGCCGACAATGATTACCGTTTTATTTTTATTGGAATTTGAGGTATTAATAGACATATAATATTATTTTCCTAACTTTTTTAAAACTACTGCCTTAAAAATTAATCCCCTCTCCGTAAACCGGTATGTATACATTATATCCTATTTCTTCCAATTTGGTTCTATAAACATTCATAACGTCTTCGTCGCCGTGAACCAAACATATTTTTTGAGGTTTTTTCTTTAAAGCAGCAATCCACTCCATAAGCTCTTTTTGATCTGCATGCGACGAAAAACCGTTTATAGTATAAATTTTGGCGTTTACCTTAAAATTTTCACCTAAAATGCGGACTTTTTCCTCTTTTTCTACTATTCTTCTTCCAAGTGTCCCTTTTGCCTGATAACCTACAAATATTACAGCATTTTCTTTTTTCCAAATATTATGTTTGAGATGATGAAGAATCCTGCCTCCGTGAAGCATGCCGCTTCCGGCTATTATAATCGCTCTTTCCGATACTTTGTTTATGCTTTTAGATTCTTCTATATCTTTTACTATATTTAAATACGGGAAATCAAAAGGGTCGCCTTTCTTGAAAAGCGGGATATTGTCTTCTTTAAAATAAGAAAAATTCTGAACGAATATATTCGTAACATTTAATGCTAAAGGAGAATCTAAGAAAACGGAGCATTTCGGCAAAAGTCCCTGTTCATAAAATTCCCTAAGCATATAAAGTATATCCTGAGCCCTTTCCGTAGCGTAGCTTGGTATTAAAACATTACCGTTGTTTTTAAAAGTTTCGGTTATCGCCGTCAAAAATTCTTCCTTCGATTCCTTAAAGCTTCTGTGGTTTCTGTCTCCGTAAGTCGTTTCGGTATATACTATATCCGCATTGTCGGGATATTCGAAATTTCTGACTATTGGTTTTTCTTTGTTGCCAAGGTCGCCTGAAAATATTGCCGCTTTACCGTTTTTGCTTATTTTTACAAAAGAGGAGCCTAAAATATGTCCTGCATCGTGTGCCGACACGACAAAACCGTTCTTTAATTCATATGGTTTTCCGTATTCCAGAACGGGGTCGAAATAATCGAAAGAATCAAGCACGTCTGATTCGTCGTATAAAAGTTTCGGCTTTTCTTCGTTTCTTCTTAACGCTTTTTTTAATTCATATCTGTAGCCTTCGGTCATTATCTTCCCAGTGTCCAAAAGCAGTACTTTTGCAAGCTGATATGTAGGCTTAGTGCATAAAATCCTTCCTTTAAATCCGTTTTTCACCAAAAACGGGATTCTGCCGCAATGGTCTATATGGGCATGCGTTAAAATAAGATAATCTATTTCTTTAGGGTCAAAATCGAGCTTGTAGTTTCTGTCTTCGAATTCCCTTTCCTGAAACAATCCGCAGTCTATCATTACGCTCGAACCGTCTTTTTCGTCGGTCAGCAAGTGACAGCTTCCCGTAACGTTTTTTGCAGCTCCGAAAGATTTTACTATCATTTCTCCTCCTATTCGGAAAAGGTGTCAGATTATTTTTTTGCAGATATTTTTTTCATTAATCTAACTATTTCGTATGCAAAAAATAAAATCTGATACCTTTTACCTACATTTTTAGCTTAAAACACTAAAGAAATATATAAATAAATATTTTCTATTGCAGAATTAAAACTGTATAATTTGCATAAACCATAGACATTATATATAATACAACACATATTAAAATAAAATTATATTACGCATTATTATATATTTCATTTAATTTTTATGCAAAAAAAAAATTCTGCAGCCATAAAAATAAATTTTTTATTTTTATTTTTAACTGTAATATCCGTTTTAAATATAAATATATTTAATGCAGATAAAACAGCATACGCTTACGGCTTATTAAAAACTCATATAGACAACAGCTATTTAAAGGTCGATAAAATAAAAACAATTAAAACACCGGGAATAAGATTTTCAAAACAAAGCGGAATTATAAAAATAACTTTAGCCCAGGCTATTAATAGGGCATTAGCCAACTATGGAAATATTTTAGAAGCCGAACATATAATATCCGAAAAAATTTATCTAAAAAAAGCAGCATACGCGGAACTGTTTCCGGATATAGACTTTAATGCCGGAGGGATATGGTCAAGAACCAAAAACGGCAATCCGGTATTTGCTTCCGCAAACGGGATGAGGGAATTAATAAGCCAGATAAGTTTAACCGTTCCGATATTCAACCCGAAAATCTACGGCGAAATTTCTCTTGCATCAAACGGCATTAAAGTTGCCCAATGCAAACTACGACTTGCACGTCTTTTGACGGCTGCCCGCATAACGCAATATTTTTACGATATAATCTTATTAAACAATGAAATGGAAATTGAACGCGAGTCTTTAATATCGGCAGAAAAAATTTCAAATGAAGCAAAAATAGGATATAAAACAGGAAACCTACCGCTATTCGACGTTATAAAAACTGAACTTATCAGCGACGAAATTAAAACTAAATTTCAAATTATCAGATCAAAATTAAAATATTTTGAACATGCGTTCTTAACGGAAATATTTTACAACGGCAATATTAATAATACAAAAATTTCTTTGATTAAGCCGAATTCAAATCTTCCGGTCATAAATTATAAAATTCCTCCTTTAAATAATTTAATTTCTATTGCAATAAAAAAACAGCCGCTGATAAAAATAGCAGAGTCTGAGATTCAATCTGCTAAAACGTCGCTATATATAAACAAAGCCGAAAAATTTCCGGATATTAAAGGCGGAGCGGCTTACGGAGAAGATACGCTTAATTCATTCGACGCCCCTGACTTGGGATGGCAATTTTTCGTCATGCTTAACGTTCCTATTTACAATTTCGGGTTACATTCCGATTATATATCGGCTGCGAACGAAAAGCTTACTGCTTTAAAATATGCGGAAGCATCGGTTAAATTATCTGTAATAAAAAGAATAACAATTGATTACGGAAAAATTTTGGCGGCAAAATTAAGAAAAACCGGGGATTTCCAATACGTCAATTTTAAATCTCCTTCGGCAGGACCGGAAATAGCTCTTACGCCGACGGATTATGCAGCTGCATACGGGATATCTCCGTCCGTAATAGCAGATAAAGTCAAAAGACTCCTGTGGGGACAAAAAGCCGGCTTTTTGCTTTACGGAGAACAGGTACTTCCGGTGCGCGTCTTTATTAAAAAGAAATCCGCCTCGGTGTCCGAGCTAAAAAACTGGCCTTTTACACTTAAAAACGGAACGCATACGAGATTAAATTATATTTCTAAAATACGCATCAAAAAAGCCGTTCCTTTTATAACACACCAGAATATGGCTCCGTATGCCTATATCTTCATTAAACCGATAAAAGGCGAAGGTCTTTCGGCTGGAGCGGCTAAAGCCCGCTCGATAATCGATTCTATACATCTTCCGCCGTCCGTTACCGCCTCTATCGGAGGATATTATCGTTCACAGGTAAAGAGCTTTAAGCAGATGGCTGTCATGCTTACGTTTGCGCTTATACTTATATTCGTCTTTTTCGGTTTTCAGTTCGCAAGCCAGCGTGCTGCAATAGCATCTATGATAGCTATTGCACTGTCCGGCGCAGGAGCGCTTGCCGCCCTTTTAATAACCGGCATAGAACTTGACAGCACCGCATTTTTGGGAATTCTTTTAGTTTTTGCTATTTCCACGAATAATGCGATTCTTATATTCGCAAGGTCGAGACAGATAAGCGGCGCAGCTAACTCGTCTCCAAGCCCCTCTTCGGTTTTTCTTGCCGCCAGAGAACGCCTGCGCCCGATACTTATGACTATGCTTGCCGACGTTTTCGGTTTTCTGCCGCTGGCTGTAGGCATAGGAAGAGGAACTGACCTGCTTAAACCTCTTTCCGTTGCAGTTATGGGCGGTTTGTTAATATCCGTTTTTATGTCTTTATGGCTTGCTCCCGTTATATACGCAGGGCTTTTTAGCAACCGTAAAGACGGAATTAAATCCCTGCAAAACCGCAAATTAAATTAAACAATTTCATTCTTTGCGGCTTATTCTTAATAGACATAAAACTTTATTTTACAAAACCGGTAAAATTATGCTATTATAAAGCGATATAGGTAATTTTTAATCAAAAATTTAAAATTTCAACAATAAATTAGTAAATAATGAATAAGTACTTGCAGGTTATTTTTATTTTTCTTTCTTTTCTCAGTATTTCATTATCCGTAGGTATGCATGATTTGAATTATCTTTGCAATATACCTTCAGCCGGTAATTATTGCAGCAAAATATATAGCGGCAAAACATTATTTGCTCAAAATTTCAGCGATATTTTGACAATTAAAAAATCGCCTTCTATTATATTAAGTATATTAAGTTCCGGCAATCCTTCTTTAAAGCATGCCGGATTTGTTAATTGTTTGGAATGTCAAAATATTCCTGCATTTTTATTTAATATTTACGGATATTTTTTTATAATTTTTATATTTGCAATATTTTATATTTTTCTTCAAACATTATTTATATTTCCCATCGTTCATCCTCCAAAATTTTTTACCGCTATTTTAAATTCATAATTTAATTTTATTTAATAAAATTTGGAGGTAATTTATATATGAATTCTTTCTTTACGCCTAACGTGTCATTTTTAGTAGCATTTTTGGCGGGATTATTTTCTTTTATAAGCCCGTGCGTTTTTCCGTTAATACCGTCTTATCTGTCTTATATATCCGGTTTATCGGTTACAGAATTGACCGGCGATGAATCGGTACAAGACAAGACTAAAATTAAATTTACGGCGGTTAAACATTCATTGATGTTTATCTTGGGATTTACCGTAATATTTGTTATGCTGGGCGTATTTTCGAGCGCCGTAGGCAGTTTGCTTCATTCGATATGGCTCATGCGTATAGCCGGCATTTTTGTAATAATCATGGGACTTTTTATTCTCGGAGCTTTTAACAAGATAAAATTCCTCTCTTTTATGAATGCCGACGCCAATATAAATATCAAAAATAAACCGGTGGGGCTTATAGGTTCGGCTCTTGTGGGAATTGTATTCGCTGCCGCCTGGACACCATGCATAGGTCCGATTCTCGCGTCTATTCTTTTTATTGCTTCAACCCTGCATAATACGACGGCTGGAGCGGAACTATTGTTTATATACGCTATGGGGCTCGCCGTTCCTTTTTTTATAAGCTCCGTATCGTTAAATTTATTTCTGTCGGCATTTAAAAAGATGAGACCTTTTATAAAGTCTGTTTCTGTAATAAGCGGGATTATTTTAATAGCAGTGGGGATTTTAATATTTTTCAATTATTTGTCGGTAATATCTTTATATTTCGGCAACGCTTTCCATTATAATATACCGTATAACGGATAGATTTCGGAAAAGGTGTCAAATTAATTTTTTTGCAGATATTTTTTGTTATTTGAACTATTTAGCATGCAAAAAAATAAAATCTGACACCTTTTCTCTCGTATTTTGCTTAACCTGATAAAAAAATTAATAAATATTTTCTATTGCAGGATTAAGGTTTTGTGAGTATTTTTGCTGAAAACATATATAATAATCAGATTCATGCAATATATTCATATTGATTCATCTTAATAAAACTGCCAAATATGGTATAATATAAACATAATTAGCAATAAGAGCAAAACCGCCGAAAATATAATATAGTTATGTTGTTTATACTCTTTATGATTTTCGGACGGGGCGGCTTTATGGGCGGATGCGGCGGAAACTTACACAATCGGCATTACCATGACGACGACAGACATTATACGAAGGAAAACCGTTCGGAATCCGCAATGGACATACTAAACAAAAGATACGCCAAAGGCGAAATAACGAAAGAAGAATTTGAGCGGATGAAAAAAGATATAGCGGGTTGACACTATATTTTTATACGGAATATAGCTGATGTAACATTTTTATGCAAAAAAAAATTTCGGTTGCGGTAAAAACAGGTTCAAAAACCGAAGGCTATGAAATATTAGACGACGGAACACTGAAAATTTCAATAAAAGAACGTCCGGTAGAGAACAAAGCAAACGAAGCGGTCATAAGAAAAATCTCCGAAATTTACGGCATGCCTAAAAATAAAATTACTATAAAAGCCGGTTTAAAATCTAAAAATAAAATAGTTGTAATCGACGACTGCGATTAAGATTTATGGATAATATTTTGGAAAAGTTAAAAAATATTGAAGACCCGGCTAAAAGAAGGGTTGCTTTTATCGGAATTCTTACTAAGGAATTAAAAAACAATGACAAATTTCCTCCAGTAATCGTCGGCGGTGAAGCTCTTGAAATTTATACGCAGGGAAATTATACAACTGGAGATATCGATATAATTACAAAAGAAAGCAAAAAAACATTATTAACTATTTTAGAAAAATGGGGTTTTAAGGAAATA
>JBMFVW010000002.1:102040-104271 GCA_049965795.1 Candidatus Acidulodesulfobacterium sp. | reverse complement strand
TCTCTCACTCCCGACTGCATCTCCGGCATTTCTTAATGGAATTGCAATAAAAATTTAACCTATTTTCACCATCCGCGTCATAATACCTTAACATTTGCCTGCTATAATAAAATTATTATTGCCTTTATTATCGTTGCCGTGAATAAAATATTATCCCAAATTGTTAACGTTTGATTTGAAAAAGTTATTTTATTGGTTTATAATATAAAATGTAAAGCAAAGGAGATTTATTTCTGCCCGATTCAAAATTATTTAATTTGTTAACCCTTGTCAAATCTGCAGTTCAGGACTTATTGGCATTTGCGCAATAACCTTTTTTTTCTATCTGTTTTATTCCGTCGTCAGCGCTGATTTAAAATTTCCTAATATAGATAAAGGTGTCAGAGATTGTCTTAAAGCTATGTTAAGGCCATAAAATGTAACATATATCAATAAATATTTATTTTCCACTTATGTTGCGCTTTAGGGTTTTAGTAATACTTTTCGTTTGCAACCACGTATGGTTTATATTTAAAAATTTTATTGAAATATGATAAAATAATAATATATAGCATTTATTTTTAATAGTTTTCAATGATGTTTTGCATTTTAAAAGAATCATAATCATCAAATGACAAAAGATGAGATAATAAATTTTTGGGTTGAATCTTCCGACAAAGATTATGAAAGCATGCAGAATATGTATAAAATAAAGGAATATTCTTATGCATTATTTGTCGGTCATCTTGTTATAGAAAAATTATTAAAGGCGTATTACGTTAAAAATATCGGAATAAATATTCCTAGAATACATGATCTTGAAAAACTTGCGGATAGTGCCGGTTTAAAATTATCGGAAAGATATGCAAACGAATTGCAGGATATTACAAAATTCAATATTAGCGTTAGATACGATGACTATAAGATGACTTTTTATAAAAAATGTACCGATAGATTTACCGAAGAAAATATAAAATTGATTAATAGGTTAAGAAAATGGCTAAAAAAGAAGATAACAGAAAAGTATTAGATATATTATCTGTTAATAATTTAATCATTAAATATATAGAAATATTAAAAAAAAATAAAATTAATCCGGTAGAAGTTTATCTTTACGGGTCTTATGCAAAAGGTACGGCAAATAAATGGAGCGATATTGACATTGCAATCGTAGTGAAAAAATTCATTGCCGGCTTAGATAATTATGATTTTGATATATTGCTTACCAGGCTTAGAAGAAATATAAGTCTTGACATAGAGCCACATTCTTTTCTCGAAAAAGATTTTAACGAAACTTATCCTCCGGCTTTAGAAATACTAAAAACAGGCAAGAAAATAAAATAAGTAACAAAATATATCCGGCAATATATTAAGATTATCCGACGAGATAAAATCCACACATAAAGAATTATCCGACGAGATAAAATATGATTCGCACTGCTTAAAAATATTATAATAGAATTATATAAAAAATATTCCGCACTCCCATCTATCTTTTAAATACAAAAAATAAATACGAAAACTAATCAAAAAACCCGTTTTAATTTTATTATTTTAGGTATATAATAAAAGATAAAATTTAGAAAAATAATTTTGCTAATGCAAAGCGATGAAAACCGAAATAGAAATAGAAAAAAAACTCTTGCTTCATATTTGCTGTTCGCCATGCTTAGTTTATCCATACTCTGTCATTTCATCAAATAATTTAAACAATTCTATTAATTTAGATGCTTTAAATAGCCGTGAAAATCAAGATAGGCAATCCATAATATACGACAAATTCGCCAAGATAATAGGTTATTTTTATAATCCGAATATTCATCCGTATTCAGAATATCTCAAGCGTGAGGAGTCACTAAGGAAATTTAGCGAGACCATCGGCTTAAAAGTTATTTACGAAAAAGATTATGACATTGAGGAATTTATTAGGAACGTGGTTTTTAGGGAAGAAAACCGATGCTATTACTGTGTCGGAAGCAGGCTTGAAAAAACCGCCGCTCTCGCAAAGTCTTCAAAGTTTACGCATTTTTCGACCACGCTGTTATACAGCAAGCATCAGGACCACGACTACATTAAGGAAACCGGTTTTAATCTGCAAAAGAAATACGGCGTTAATTTTTATTACGAAGATTTTAGGAGAGGATATAAGGAAGGGATAGAACTATCGCGCAGTTACGGTTTATACCGCCAAAATTATTGCGGATGTATTTATAGTGAAAAGGAAAGATTTTTTTCAAAATCTTTAAAATCTT
>JBMFVW010000002.1:88185-101940 GCA_049965795.1 Candidatus Acidulodesulfobacterium sp. | reverse complement strand
AATAATCAAGATAAAGATATAATTACCGATATTATATTTGATAACATATTTATAATAGAGTCCGAAATTTTTAAATTCATAAATTTTGCCGCAATAGGATGCGGGAAAATACAAAATAATGCTATAGAAACTTAGCAATAATAAAATAAATTAATAATAAAAATTAATAAAAATTAATAAAAACCAATAATAAAAAGACTAAATAAGAAAATAACAGGAGGCACTGATCGATGAAAATTAAGAAAAAAATTACCATATCGCTCGTATTAGTTTTATCAATATTTTTAGTTTCTTCATCTTTGAGCGGATGCGCTACTTCAAGGGCAACCGCGGCTAGCGGAACAACAGGAGCGATATTCGGGGCGGGAACCGGGTTTGTCGTCGGAGCGCTTACCGGAGGGCCTATAGGCGCAATAATAGGAACGGCGGCAGGATTGTCTATCGGATACGGCGTAGGCTACGTTACCGGAAAATATGTGGTAACCCGCGAAGGAAGAATAAGAGGATTGTCTATGCTTAACGTTCCGTATCGGCTTGCAAGCAATGAATTTATTTACGATCCTCAAAGCAGTTTAAAAATAAATTTTAAAGACGTAAAAGGCGTTCTTATATCGAATTTAAAAATCTTTACGGTTCCGAAATCCGTTAAAGCGGGCGGCACCATAAGCTTAAACATGGAATACGACGTTCTAGGAACCCATACCGGTCTCAGTAATTCCGATATACAGGAAACGAGAATACTCGAAGGCTTAAACGGAAAGATTTTTTATACGCATACATCTTCGACTAATATCGTAAGGGAAGGCTACTATAAAACCGTTTTGTCGGTAAAACTTCCTAAGAAAACGCCGAAAATATACATTTACGAAGCGATTATTAAAGTTAATAACGTTATTACGGCATTAAGTTCAAAATTAGTTGCGGTAAAGTAAAACATATTGAAGCTTAGTTGTTTACGCTATCATATCGTATTATCGTATCGTTGTGCTGTATAGTACTGTTTTAGTACTCTATATTACTGCAGTACTGTAGCACTGTAGTAATATAGCACTGTAGTAATTAATGTAGTAATGTAGTATTGCGTCAGCGTTTTTTCTTTATTGTGTTTTCCGTGCCGTTTAAAAGTCTTTTAATGTTTGCAGAATGTTTATATATTACCAGTGCGGCTATTGATACGGACGCCGCAAATATGTATATGTTCTTTAAAGCATAAAACACTATAAACGGCATAAAAAATGCGCTTACTATAGAAGCGAGCGAAACATATTTCGAAGCTAATAAAATTACTGCGAAAACTAAAAAGGCAATAAGAACGGCTTTAGGAGAAACTGCTAAAAAAACACCGAGAGCCGTAGCGACACCTTTGCCTCCTTTAAATTTTATAAATACGGAATAACAGTGTCCGATTACCGGCGCTATTATTACCAAAGAGTAAAATATTATGCAGCCTGTACACTGAATTGACCGGTGAAAATTAAAATCGGCGTTTTTATATTGGGCGTTAATTAAAATCGGAGCGAAAAAAACCGGTAAAAAACCTTTTGCAGCGTCAATGATAAGGGTAATAAGCCCGAATTTTTTTCCTATTACCCTTGATACGTTCGTAGCGCCGAGGTTTCCGCTGCCTTCTTTAGTCAGGTCGGAAATTCCCTTTATTCTTGCGATTATAGCCGACGTTGGAAAACTTCCCGCAAGATAGGCAGCCAATATATAAAATATGTCTATAATTTCTTTGTTATGCAATTTTTTCGCCGCAATACGGACAGTATTTTAATCCGGGCATAAAAGGTATTTCCATACCGCATTTTTTATTGGGACAAATTTTATTTTTGTCTAAACCGTTAAGTTTATTAGTTATCGCTTCGCTAAGTTTGTCGATAAATTTTTCAAATTTCTTATCGTCGCCCTTCTTGAAATTCTTAGTGATTTCTTCGATTAAAACGGTATCGTTCTCAAGCCTTTTTTCTAAAGCCTTTTTGTTTATATGAAAATATACCTTAAATTTATTGATCTCTTTTCTGATTATTATATCTTCGTCGATAAATTTTTTAAAACTCTGGCTGATTATCGACGGAGCAAGCCCTGTTTCTTCTTTAACTTTTTTTGTGGTTATAGGCTTTTTTTCGCCGTTTATATAATATTTTATAATCATGGCGTAAACCATAAATTCGGACGGACCCATCAATTTTATCTGGAAATTTGTTATAAGATATCTGCTCGTCCATAAAGCAAGGGCAATATAATAAAATTTAAAATAGTTGTCCGATTTAAGCAGAAAATCGTCGAGGTTTTTCGACTGCGCTTCCGTAATTATTTTATTAGTTTTGAGCAGGTTTATAACGCCTTCGATTAATCTGTCTATTATAGGCGTGTCGAAATCCGTAAATCCGCAGAATTTTAACGCCTGAACGTTAATTTCGTTAAATTTTTTAAGCTCCTCAAAAGGCAGCACATAGTTTGTTTTTCTTTTATCTTCGTTCAGCGTAGCTTTTTTTATAAGTTTTTCATCCTGAAGTTTTTTAAGAACGGTTGCAAGATGAGGAGTCGAAACGTATAGCCTGTTTAGTTCCTTATATGAAACTATGATGCCGTTTTTTTCGTATTCTTTTTTTTCTTTTGGGGTAGAATGGGTATATTTATAGGCGAAATAACCGAATACCGTAAATTCGATATCCGATAAGTATGCTACGTCTTTATAGTTTGCAGGTATATTTGTTATCGTATCTTTTATTAATTTCTCCCTGTTTAGAAAAAAAATTGAAAAAAGAATGTAAAGTTTGGCTTCTAAATTTTTCATTTTATTTAAATCTCCTTTATAAATAGTTATTGCATTAATTTTATAAATTTAAGAAATACTTAAATTATTAAAGTATAATTTAGCACTACATATATTTTTGTATATTATAATATTTTCTTTTACCGATGTAAAGAAAAATTTGTATTTTTTTAACGGATATAATAAAATAAAAAAATGAGCAAAAATACTGAATATGTTGACGAACTTGATTTTTTTATTGAAAAATACGGACGCGATATAAATCCCGAAGCTATACTAAAAGAAGATATATTAAGGCATGGAGTTTCTTTCGGCGAGGTAAATCCCGAAGAAAACTTTTCCGGCAAATCTTATTTTATTTTTTCTTTTAACGTCGATAACGACGGAGACGTAATTAATAAAAAGTATCCGGAAGAAATAGCCCTGATTAACGGACCGTATAATCTTAGGCGCACTATTATATCCGTCAGAATAAATAAAACGTCCCCGTATTCCGTGCTTTACGATAAAGAGTCTAAAAGTTATAAGCTATACAAAAATATAAATAAAGATAAAGATAAAGCAAACGGAAAAAGCGGAAATCTTGAATATATGGGAGACGTGCTGTTTTCTCCGGAAAAGTCCTACATGCTAAAAAAAACGGAATCGGGAAAATCGGTCCGGGATGTTGCGCCTACCATAGAATGGGGATATTTGATTTATCTTGCGGTATTCAGGATGTGCCAGTATTTTGAAGATGGAAACGAATGTGCTTTTTGCGATATGAATTCTAACTATTTAAACCAGAAAAAATCCAATAAAAATTATTCCGCCGTAAAATCCGTTGAAGATATTTTAAGCGCGCTGACAGTTATATCGGAAGCGGGCGACTCGAATGCCGGCGCATATACCCTTACAGGCGGAAGCATTATAGATGAAATTAAATTTAAAGGCGATACGGAAATAGATTTTTACGTACGATTTCTTGAGGCCATAGAGGATAAGTTTAAAGGCAGATGGATCAGCAAAGTCGTAGTTCAGGCGCATACCAAAGAAAATTTAATGCGCCTTAAAACCGCAGGAGCCTATATATATCATACAAATTTTGAAGTATGGGATAAAAATATTTTCGATAAAATATGTCCCGGAAAATCTAAATTTATCGGGAGGGACGAGTGGATAAACAGGATAGTGGATGCCGTATCGGTATTCGGAGAATATAAAGTTATACCCAATTTCGTAGCAGGAGTCGAACTTTCTAAGCCTTACGGTTTTGCCGATATCGACAAGGCCGTTGATTCGACTGCAGAAGGGCTGGATTTTTTTATGTCGAAAGGAGTAATACCGAGATACACTACGTGGTGTCCGGAAAAAACAAGCAAGCTGGGAAAAATGGGAAATACCGCGGCACCTTTGGAATATTACGTAAAACTGCTGCTGAAATGGCACGAACTGCATTACAAGTATGGTCTGCCTATTCCCGAAGGCTACGGCGAAGCCGGAGCAGGAAAAGCCGAATTTTCGGTCAGCGCTTTTATGGATGCTTTCAGACCTTAATCCTGCAATAGAAAATATTTATGGATTTATTGAAAATTCTTAAAAAATATGATATCATAAATAATATTATATAGATATATAAATATTTATATAATATCTAAAGCTAAAGCACATTTAGAGATTTAAAAGCAAAAGGTTAAGATTTAAATAATATGCCAACAATATAAAAAATATAAATTAATTAATTAAACAAGAGAGGTTATTTATGAACAACGAATACAGAGACGACGAAATGGACGGGAATAAAGATTATTACGAAGAAGGTGCAGATTCCTGCGGTTGCGGAAGCGGCGACGATGACGGAGATTCCTGCGGATGCGGAGGAGGAGACGAAGAAGAGGGTTCTTCCTGCGGATGCGGCGGCGGACACGGGCATGAAAGCAAAAATCCCTTCGACGACCAGTCGCCTATCGGCGGAGTTAAAAATATCATAGCGGTCGCAAGCGGAAAAGGCGGCGTCGGCAAATCTACTTTTAGCGTAAATTTGGCGATAACGCTTGCAAAGCAGGGTAAAAAAGTCGGACTATTAGACGCAGACCTTTACGGTCCGAGTATTCCTATGATGATGGGAATAAATAAAAGACCGGACATTACTTCCAGCAATAAAATCGTGCCTCTTGAAAAATTTGGAATTAAGCTGATGTCTTTAGGATTTTTAATTCCGGAAGACGCTCCGGCTATATGGAGAGGTCCGGTAGTAATGCAGGTTATAACGCAGTTTTTAAAAGACGTCGAATGGGGAGAAATCGATTTCCTGGTAGTTGATCTCCCCCCCGGTACGGGCGATATTCAGCTTACTTTAGTGCAAACAGTTCCTATAAATTTTGCAATAGTGGTTTCGACTCCGCAGGATATTTCCCTTATCGACGCAAAGAAAGCGCTTGCAATGTTCGATAAAGTCAACGTTCCCGTTTTTGGATTAGTTGAAAATATGAGCTATTTCATATGTCCCCACTGCAATAAACGTTCCGATATATTTAAACACGGCGGAGCTAAAGCGGCCGCAGAAAAACTCGGCGTGAATTTTCTCGGAGAAATACCGATAGTAGAAGAAATCTGCGAACTTTCGGACAAAGGAGAACCTATAATGACGAAAGATATTCATCCCGAAGTTCAGAGCGTGTTTAACAAGATATCCGATTCATTGGTTTTAAGGGCAGAACAGAGAGTCGTTGCATAAAAAAATAAATCTATTAAGGAGGATTTACTAAATGTCTTCAGAAAAAGTTTTGGCTTTTACCGATTCAAATTTTGATTCGGAAGTTTTAAAATCAGATAAACCGGTGCTTGTTGATTTTTGGGCTGTATGGTGTGCACCCTGCAGAGCAGTAGCGCCTGTTATAGACGAAATAGCTTCCGATTACGACGGAAAAATTAAAGTAGGTAAAGTTAACGTCGATGAAAATCAGGTTATTCCAGGCAAATACGGAATAAGAGGAATACCGACCGTTATCCTGTTTAATAAAGGTCAGATAGCCGACCAGATAGTCGGGGCAGCTCCTAAAGGCTCTTTCAAGCAGATGATAGATAAAGTTATCGGAAATTAAGAAAAAAATCTAAAGAAAAGGTGTCAGATTACCTAAGTACGAGGACAATAAGTACGGGGACAGAATTCAATTCTGTCCCCGTCTCAAATTGGATATTAAAATTAGAAACTTATTATCACTTCTTTTATTGATTTGCTCGTTGATTTGGAAACCGTAAAATTTATGTTGTCTATTGTAAATTTTTCGCCGGAAACGGGTATGCGTCCAAGCCTGTCCATTATCAAGCCTGATACTGTTTCATATTCCGCTTCTTCATTGTTTAAGACGTTTAAGTTAAAAAGCTCCGATAATTCGTCTAAAGTTAAGCGCGCATTTATCAGGTAGGTATTTTTGCCTATTTTTTTATACATCGCTACTTCTTCGTCGGTTTCGTCCCTTATTTCGCCGACGATTTCTTCAAGAATATCTTCAAAAGTAATTATTCCGGAGGCGCCTCCGTACTCGTCCACCACTACGACCATCTGCTGACGGCTTTTTTGCATTTTAAGCATTATATTTGTTATCTTCAGTGTTTCTGGAATAAATAAAACCGGTTTGGCAATCTCGCCTACGACTTTTTCTGCATTTTTAGGATTAAATATGTCGAAAGCAAAAGCTAAACTTGAAATATTATCGATGCGTTCCGAATAAACGGGAATCCTGGAATAGCTGGTGTCCGCAAAAATCTGCCTTGCTTTGTCTATGCCGTCGTTTTCGTTAAGGGCTATAACGTTTATTAGCGGAATCATAACGTCCTTTGCCGTTTTTCCCCCGAACTCGAATATCCTTTTTATTATTTTTTTGTCGTATTCCTTAAATTCTTCGATATTTCCGCTTATCGTAAGAACTTTTATAAGTTCGTCTTTCGTTAGAAAAACGTTTTTGGACTTACTTTTAAAGATTAAATTTAAAATTTTTGAAAAACCTATAAAAATTATGTTAATCGGAAAAAATATTAACGAGAAAAACGCTATAAACGGAATGCTTTTAAGCATGAGGCTGTTTGCATGCCGCCTGTATATCATTTTAGGAATAATTTCGCCGAAAATAACCATAACAGGCGTAAGAATAACTGCGACTATAATAGGAGTGTAAGACTTGGCATAAACGTAAATTATAGATGTAGCAAGAATAGTAGCCGTAGTATATGCAAAATTATTTCCTATTAAAGACGTGGAAAAAGTGCTTTCAGGTTTTCTGGTCATCGCAAGCAGAAATTTAGCGAGCTTGTTTCCGCCGGCTTCTTTATGCTTAATCTTTATTTTATCGTAGCTTATAATGCCGATTTCCGAGCCTGCAAAAAAACCTTCAAAAATTATTGCGCCGATAATAATTGCTATATAAATATAAGCACTGCCGATAATATTACTGAACGTCATATTCGTCCTCTATTTCGCCGAAAATTTCTTCCAGCAGGTCTTCCATTGTTATTATACCTTTCATTTTTCCGTATTCATCGACTATAACAGCCATATGGATTTTTTTCTTCTGCAGTTCCCTGAAAAGCTCCAGCGCATTTTTAGATCCGGGAATAAAATAAGGTTTAATCATAAATGAATTAAGGGTTCTCTTTGCTTCGCTCTTATTATATACTTTTGAGAGTATGTTTTTTGATAAAATTATCCCTATTATATTGTCTTTTTCCCTAAAATATATAGGAATTCTTGAAAAATGATAAGATTCTATCAATTCTACGGCGGCGGATACCGGAGTTCCGACATCCAACTCAAACACGGCATCTTTTTTAGTCATAATATTAGATGCTTTCAAGTAAGAAAGTTTAAGAAAGTTTTTGATGAATTCGTATTCTTTCTCTTTAATTTCCCCCTCGTTTCTGCCGATTTCAATGATAGTTCTCAGCTCTTCGTTAGATATGGATTCTTCTTTTTTAAGCTGAAGTCTTTTACCCTTAAGGCCGGTTTTTTGTATAAACGAACCGGCAAAATAGACTGCTCCGTAAAATATCTCGGAAACAAACAGGGAAAGTTCTATCGGTTTTTTTAGCGCTACTATCTTTGGAATTATTTCGGCGATAATAATCAGTATCAGCGATATAAAAATAATCGAATAAATTACCGGTATATTTTTAAAATAAGTATTTAAAATTATAGATCCTATACTTGCGGTTATAACGTTTGCGGTCATATTTCCGATAAGGATAATTACCAAAAATATAGACGAATTTCTTATCAAAAATATAACCTTGTTTTTTTTTCTTAAATTCAATTCGTCGATATCGGTTTGATTAAGAGAAAATATCGACGACTCCGAAATTGAAAAAACCGAAGATATAGCCAGAAATAAAATGAATAAAAATAAAAAAAGTAATAAATCCATTATTTATTATAGATGTCTGAAGGTATGATTTTCGGGGTTGAAAACCTTACCGTCTTTTATTAAGGTAAGTTTTGAGTTTTTTTCGTCTATATAACCTATCTTTTTTATGTTAGTTCCGCATGAATCTTCAAGTTCCGAAATTTCGTCAGCGGTGTATTCCCTGCCGAAAGTCCATAGAAGTTCATAATCTTCGCCGAAAGAAATTATATCGTCCATATAGTTTTTTAAGTTTAAAATGCCGGCTATTTTTTTAAGTTCTTCGTTTACCGGTATATCTTCGGCGTTTATACGGCAGCCGCAGCCTTTCCCCGCGACGTTAAAAATATCTTTGTAAATCCCGTCGCTTATATCGGTTAAAGAGCCGGCAAGTTTTTTTATATATAATTTTCTGCCTAAATTTATTCTCGGTTTAGGAAGTTTATATTTATTTATAAAATCAGTTATTAATTTTTTATCCGGTGCTTTAAACCCCGGTTTGTTTTTAAATATATAATCTTTATTGGAATTAAGATAAAAAGCCATCCATGAGTTTCCTATCTCTCCGGATACATATACCGCGTCCCCTCTTTTAGAGCCGAATCTTTTAATGCCTGCGCTTTCGCAGTCGCCTATAATCGTTATAGATACGGAAAGTTCGGAAGCAGAGGAAATATTTCCGCCTATCAGGGATACCCTATATTTTTTTGCTTCTTCTATAACGCCTTTAATAAGAGATTTAATATCTGACGTGCATAAATATGGAGGAATAAAAAGGGACAGAAGAAACAATCGGGGAATTCCGCCCATAGCAGCGATATCGCTAAGATTTACAAGAAGAGATTTTTTGCCTATTTCTTGAAAATCATACAAATCCAAACTGAAATGAACGTTTTCCGTAATATTGTCCGAACTTAGAAGAATTTTCTTTTTATCTTCTATAACGGCGCAATCGTCCCCGATAGATTCTACTATTAAATTTTTATTAAAATTTTGAGTTTCTAAGCTGGCTTTTTCTATATATTTTATTAATTCCGACTCATTAAACTTTTCTTTTTTTATCACCCTTTTTTTTGTAAGTATTTGTTTTTGACGAAGTTTTTGAATTTGAAGTATTATTGGAATCTATATCAATTATTGCATATTTAATAACTTCGTCCATATGTTTAACAGGAATAAATTTAAGATTTTTCTTAACTAATTGCGAAATATCTTCCAAATCTTTTTTATTTCTTTCCGGTATAAGAATTGTTTTTATTCCTGCCCTTAAAGCGGCTAACGATTTTTCTTTTAATCCGCCGATAGGCAGAACGTTGCCTCTAAGCGTAATTTCGCCCGTCATTGCGATATCTTTTCTTACCGGTTTTTTAAGTACTGCCGATATTAAAGACGTCGCCATGGTAATGCCTGCGGACGGACCGTCTTTCGGGATAGCCCCTTCCGGTATGTGGATATGTATATCGTGTTTTTCGAAAGTATCGGTTTTAATTCCTAACTCGTCGGCTTTAGACCTGGCGTAGCTGACTGCGGCATGCGCCGATTCTTTCATGACGTCGCCGAGCTGTCCGGTAAGCGAAACCCCGCCTTTTCCTTTAACTAATATCGTTTCTATGTAAAGCACTTCGCCGCCGTAAGGAGTCCATGCAAGTCCGGTAGCTACACCTATTTCGTCCCTCTGTCTTTCTTCGTCGGGGAGTATTTTAATTACGCCGAGATATTTATGTATATTTTTATCCGTTATAATATATTTTTTTATTTTATTTTCGGCGATATTTCTCGCTACTTTGCGGCATACAGTGCCGATTTCCCTTTCTAAGTTTCTTAAACCCGCCTCGCGCGTGTACCCTGCAATAATAGTTCTTAAGGCGCTCTGTTTAATTTCTATATATTCTTTTTTTAAACCGTTTTCTTTAATCTGTCTCGGTATAAGATATTTTTCCGCTATCTTTTCCTTTTCTTCCTGAGTGTAGCCGGAAAGATTTATAATTTCCATTCTGTCCCTTAAAGGAGAAGGTATAGTGTCGGCAACATTGGCTGTTGCAACAAACATAACGTTAGACAAATCGAAAGGAACATTTAAATAGTGGTCTGAGAAACTGGAATTCTGTTCCGGATCCAATACTTCTAAAAGAGCCGAAGACGGGTCGCCCCTAAAATCCGTGCCGACTTTGTCTATTTCGTCTATCATAAATACCGGATTATTGGTTCCCGCCTGTTTGATTCCCTGGATTATTCTTCCGGGAAGCGCTCCTACGTATGTTCTTCTGTGTCCTCTTATTTCGGCTTCGTCATGTACGCCGCCCAATGATATTCTGACGAATTTTCTATTCATCGCTTTTGCTATAGATTTTCCGAGAGAAGTTTTGCCTACGCCGGGAGGTCCTATAAAGCAAAGTATTGGACCTTTCATTTTTTTGTTAAGTTTTCTTACGCTTAAATATTCAAGGATTCTGTCTTTTATTTTTTCTAAGTCGTAATGGTCTTCGTCTAAAATCTCCCTTGCCGTTTTAATATCGAGATTGTCTTTTGTTTTTTTGGACCACGGAATATCGCAAAGCCATTCTAAATACGTTTTAATAGTAGAGGCCTCCGCCGCATCCTGATGCATAGATTCTAATCTTGTCAGCTGTTTTTCGGCTTCTTTTAAAACTTCGGCAGGCATTTTAGCCGCTTTAATTTTTTCCTGCAGTTCGTTGATTTCCTGTGATTTTTCGTCCGTTTCGCCCAGTTCCTGCTTTATCTGCCTAAGCTGCTCCCTTAAGAAATAGTCTCTCTGGGTTTTGGTCATTTCTTCTTTTGCCTGAGACTGTATTTTAGCCTGCATTGAAAGAATTTCTATTTCTCTTGCAAGAATATCGTTAACTTTTTTAAGCCTTTCAATCTGATTGGTATCTTCCAATATTTTCTGGGATTCTTCTATTTTTAAGCCCATATTGGATGCTACTATATCGGCTAATCTTCCCGGATTATTAATATTTTCGAGTATAATTAAAATATCCTGCGACGGAAGTCTGCCGAGCGAAACATATTTTTCAAGCTGTTCTTTGACGTTTCTCATTAAGGCATCCACGGCGGGAGTAATTTCCGTTACCGGTTCTTCTTTTATTTTAGAAGCTTTTACTAAATAAAAAGGCTTTATCTGGACAAACGTTTCTATTCTTGCCTTAAGCAGTCCCTGGACTAAAATTTTAACCCTTCCGTCGGGGAGCTTGAGCATTTTCATAATCATTGCGACTACGCCTACGTCGTAAATATCGTTCTGGGACGGTTCTTCGACGATAATGTCTCTTTGCGCGGACAGCAATATAAGCCTATCTTTTGAAAGAGCTTCATCTACCGCTTTTATGGATGCTTCTCTTCCGACGAAAAGAGGAATAATCATAAACGGAAAAAGAACTATATCTCTTACCGGCAAAAGCGGAATTACTTCCGGCAGTTGAATTTCGTCCGGAAGTTCGTGCTGTTCAATGCTTTCCCCTCTTGCCATAGACGTTTCGCCGGAATTGCTTCCCGAATTTTCCGCAAAACTTTCGGTATCGTAAAAGTTTATATAATTATTATTCATATATTATCTCCTGTAGTATTGCCATATTTTAACGGCAATATAGATATATTTATTTTACCATATTTTTGCCGTAATTACTCTAAATAAAAAATTATAAAAAATTTTATAATTTTAATCCCTGCACCATTCCGATTTTTTAATAAAATCCGTTAAACCTTTTTTAATTTCGTCGTTTTTTAAACCGTAAATTATCTGCGCCTTAAGCAGGTCGAGTTTATTGCCGCCGTCGTATCTGTCGCCGTTGAATTCCAAAGCATAAACGGGCTGAATCTGCAGCAGGGATTTTATGGCGTCGGTAAGCTGAATTTCGCCGCCTTTTCCGGGGGCGGTATTTTTAAGAAAGTCGAATATATTAGGCATTAATATATATCTTCCTATTATTGCAAGATTTGAAGGAGCGTCTTTAATATCCGGTTTTTCTACCAGATCTTCTACGCTATACAATCCTTTTTCGATTTCTTTTCCGCTGATTATTCCGTATTTCGATACGTCTTCGTCTTTGACGCGCTGAACGGCCAAAACGGAATATCTGTATTTTTTATATATGGCGACCATCTGTTTCATAACGGGAACTTCGGAATCTATAATGTCGTCGCTCAGCACGACGGCGAAAGGTTCATCGCCGACCATATTTTGGGAGCATAAAATAGCATGTCCGAGTCCGAGAGCTTCTTTCTGTCTTGTATAAGTAAGACTGATGCGGTTAGATATTTCATCGACCGATTTTAAGAGATGGTGTTTGCCTTTTTCTTTAAGAAGAATTTCATGTTCTATAGACCTGTCAAAATAGTCTTCTATAGCCGTTTTCCCTCTGCCGGTAATGATGATTATATCCGTTATATCCGCCCCCATGCATTCTTCTACGCCGTACTGTATCAAAGGCTTATCTACGAGAACAAGCATCTCTTTCGGTATCGATTTTGTAATAGGCAGAAGCCTTGTTCCAAGACCCGCGGCGGGAAAAACCGCTTTGTTTACTTTCATTAATAAAGAGCCTCCGTAAATAAATTTAGCATATCAGTTTTAGTAAAATATTACAAAATAATATACCATAATAAAAAATATTATCAAAATTATCAATATTATTTTGATAATATTTTAGCTTTATGATAAAATTAAAAACAGTATCAAAATATATTAAATAAATATAACTTAATCTTAATCTTAAAATTTAAAAAACAAAAAACTAATTTTAAATATGACTAAAAAAAATCTGCAAATAATTAAGCTTTCCGTTTTTGTATTAGTTATCGTATTTTTGTCTGTAATCATAGTAAAGATGCCGGCAATAGTAAAATCGGTAAAAAATTTATCTTCGACTAAAAAAAAACAGGCTTTAAAAAAATCCGGAAATGAATTTAAAGCGCCGTATTTTTCCGTTTCCGCCATTAACTATAAAGGAAAAGTTTTATCGTTAAAGCGCGATAAAGGAAAAATAGTTTTAATAAATTTTTGGGCTACATGGTGTCCTCCCTGCAGAGCCGAAATTCCGAGATTGGAAAAATTTTACAAATCGCATAAAAAAGACGGCTTTACAATAATCGGTCTTTCTGTTAATAATCAGGGCAAAAATTACGTCCTGCATTTCATAAAGACTTTTAAGGGCGGCATTATAACCTACCCGGTAGGCATGGCTACATATTCGATAGAAAAAGCATACGGAAACATATATGAAATTCCGCAGTCTTTTCTTATAAACAGAAAAGGCTATATCGTAGCGCATATTACCGGCGAGATGCCGAGTGGATATTTGGCGTACGAATTTAATAAATTAAATAAGAATAAATAATTTTTTTTACAAGGAGAGATGGCCGAGTCCGGTTGAAGGCGATTGACTCGAAATCAATTGTAGGCGAAAGCTTACCGGGGGTTCAAATCCCTCTCTCTCCGCCATTTATGTCAAAAAAGTAAGAGTAACAATAATAGGTATAAAAGGCAGTACAGAGAGGGATTTGAACCCCCGGTAAGGGCGTCAGCCCGCAAGGGGGTTCGTCGCTTTTAGCGTCCGCAGGACGCTCATCCCTCTCTCTCCGCCATTT
>JBMFVW010000002.1:26608-88085 GCA_049965795.1 Candidatus Acidulodesulfobacterium sp. | reverse complement strand
GGGGTTCGTCGCTTTTAGCGTCCGCAGGACGCTCATCCCTCTCTCTCCGCCATTTATGTCAAAAAAGTAAGAGTAACAATAATAGGTATAAAAGGCAGTACAGAGAGGGATTTGAACCCCCGGTAAGGGCGTCAGCCCGCAAGGGGGTTCGTCGCTTTTAGCGTCCGCAGGACGCTCATCCCTCTCTCTCCGCCATTTTATGATAAACGCAGGAATAATGCTCCGCCGCTCATATGAAATTTAACTACGACGTAGATTTTATTACTAAAATCACCAAGCTGAACAAAGAATTTATACTCAAGCTCCTTAAATATTTCGACGGACTTCCTTTGCAGGCTAAGCTCGAAGCGTTTTATATAAGCAAAATAATAGAAGAAGACGATGAATTTGCTTTTCATCAGCACTATTTCGACAAAGACAAATCCGCCGAATATGAATTCGCGCTGTTTATCCTTGGCGTTGAAAGGATATATTCCGTAGAACATAGAAAAGAAGAAGCGGAAGCTCAAGGAAAAAAACTTTCCGCCTATAAGATAAATTTGATTTCAAAAATTACGGAACTCAGGAAGCATGATGATTAACGTTGAACATGCCGAAAAATATAAAAAGAAGAATAAAAATATTATCAACGGAATTTACATTTCCGCCGCTAAAAGAAATTCAGGGAAAACTACTATTTCTATAGCTCTTTCGCGTTTGCTGGGCAACAGAGGTTTATCAGTCCGGCCGTTCAAAAAAGGTCCCGATTTTATCGATCCTATGTGGCTCAATATCGCCTCAAGAAACAGGACGTATAATCTGGATTTCTATTTTATGTCCAAAGATAAAATCAGAGATCATTTCTTGAAATATTCTTTAAATTCGGACGTAAGCATAGTAGAAGGCAATCACGGTCTGCACGATTCGATAGATGTTTACGGAAAATCATCCAATGCCGAAATGGCGAAACTTCTGGGACTTCCCGTTATACTTATTATAGACGTCGGTGAATTGAACAGAGGGGTGGTTCCTTTAATATTAGGGTATAAAGAATTCGATAAAAACGTAGATATAAAAGGCATTATTCTCAATAAAGTCCACAGTAAAAGACATGAAAAAAATCTTATTAGAGCGATTAAATATTATACCGATTTAAAGGTCGCAGGCAGCATACCCAATAATCCGGAATTTTCTATAAAACAGAGACATCTAGGACTTTTATCGACGATGTCCGGAATCGAAATAGAAGCGCTAGTTGACAAAACTTCAGCCGAAATAGCGAACTATATAGATTTGGAAGGTATAATAAAAATATCTAAATTTGCAGACAAACATTATACCGATGCCCAGAAAAAACATATATTAAAATTAAACGCAGATAATGCCGAGCAAAGAAGTAAAAGAAACGGCTTAATCAAAATAGGTCTTGCTTTCGATAACGCTTTTAATTTTTATTATAACGAAAATTTGGAAGCCCTTGAAAATCTGGGGTGCGAAATAATTAAATTTTCTCCTATAGCAGATAGCTGTCTCCCCGAGGTTGACGCTTTATATATAGGCGGCGGATTTCCGGAAATATTTGCGCAGGACTTGCAGGCTAATAATTCTATACGGCAGGAAATAAAGCAAAAAATAGAAGGCGGTCTTCCCGTTTATGCAGAGTGCGGCGGACTTATGTATCTTTGCAAAAGCATCTCTTACGAAAACAGATTTAGCGAAATGGTAGGGATTATCGAAGCAGACGTAAAGCTTACCAAAAAACCAAAGGGGCACGGATATACGAAATTAATGCCTTATTCTTACGGAAAAGGGAAAGAAGTTATGTGGTTCGATAAAATAAAATTAATAAAAGGACACGAATTTCACCATTCTTATTTAGAAATGTCTCCCGACATATATAAATTTATATTTAAGATGATAAAAGGCTACGGAGTCGACGGTTTCTCCGACGGCATAGCATATAAGAATCTCTTGGCAGGCTACACGCATATGTATTCTCCGTCGTCGCCGGGCTGGTTTAAAAACTGGGTTGCTTTTATAAAACGGACAAAAAATAAACAGAAAATAAAATAACGTTTAATTTTTTTAAAAAGGCATTTTTTTTATTGACAAATATAGCAATAAAGTTGTATAAATAAAAAATACAACTATGTTTTAGTTTTAACCGATTTACAAATAATACAAATATAATATGAATATGGCGGCATTATAATTATTCTAATTTAATTTTAATATTCAATAAAGGAGGCTTTACTATGGGTAAAAAGCACCAGACTCCGCTTCTTGACGAACTTAAAAAAGGGAAGTGGATAAGTTTTGTCAAGGAAATAGAAAGAGCGGCTGAAAAAAGCGAAAGAACCGAAGACCTTTTGGGGCAGGTCGAGGAATCTTACCGCGATAAAGTAAATCATTGGAAACACGGCGGTATGGCGGGCGTTAAAGGATACGGCGCCGGAATGGTCGGAAGGTTCAGCGAATACCCCGATAAATATCCGGGAATAAAAGAGTGCCACTCTATGAGGATTATACCTTCGGCAGGTTTCTTTTATAACTCCGACTTTCTTAGAAAATTAGCCGATATTTCCGAAAAACACGCAGGCGGATTATTAAACTTTCACGGCGCTACCGGAAATATTCAGATTCTTGGTATGTCGCAGGCGGAAGCCGAAGATGTTTTTCAGGCAGTAGCGGAGCTCGGCTTCGACCTCGGCGGCAGCGGCTCGGATTTAAGAACGCCTTCATGCTGCGCAGGGCAGGCGAAATGCGAATTTGCAACTTACGATACTATGAAAATTTGCCGTCATTTAACGGAAGAATATTTGGATGAACTTCACAGACCGGCATTTAACTACAAATTTAAATTAAAATTTTCCGGATGCGCCAACGACTGCGTTGCATCTGCAGCAAGATCCGACCTTGCTTTTATAGGAACATGGAAAGACAAGATAAAAATCAATCAAGAAGAAGTAAAAAATTATAAAAAGAAATTCGACGTTCAAAAATACGTTCTTGATAAATGTCCTACTAAATGTATGTGGTTTGAAGGAGAAAATCTTGTTATCGACGACGAAAACTGCGTAAAATGCATGCATTGCATAAATGAATTGCCGAAAGCCCTTAAAGCCGGCGATGAAAGAGGATGTTCTATTCTAATAGGAGCAAAAGCGCCTTTGGTTACCGGTCCGAGAATGGGTATGATGCTTGTTCCATTTTACGACGTAAACGAAGATGCAAAGAACGATTACGAATGGCTTAAAGGATTAATTTCCAATATGTGGGAATTCTGGGACGAATACGGAGTCAGCAGGGAAAGAATAGGGGAGCTTATAGGAAGGGTAGGATTAAATACTTTCCTGGAAGGCATAGGATTAGAGCCTATTCCTGAAATGGTCGAACATCCGAGAAGCAATCCGTTTATTAAATTCACCGAAGACGAAGATTAACAGTCTTAAAATTTAAAAATTAAAATAATAATAACAAAATAACAATAATTTTTAGCATTATATATATAAATTTTGGAGGTTAATATGGCAGAAGAAGTTAAAAAGAAAAGACTTACCGATATTGGACCCCATGATTACAACGAATATTTGCCGCCGGTTATAAAAAATAATTACGGCAAATGGGCTTATCATGAGATTCTTGACCCAGGCACTATGGTGCATGTGGCAGAAAGCGGCGATAAACTGTTTACGGTTAGAATGGGTTCGCCCAGATTAGTCAGCGGCAGTTTCGTGAGGGATATTTGCGATATCGCCGATAAATATTGCGGCGGACACTTAAGATTTACTACAAGAAACAACGTTGAATTTTTAATAGAAGACGAAAAGAACGTCGAACCCCTTAAAAAAGACCTTGAAAAAATGGGCTATAACGTAGGCGGCATAGGCAATATAGTTGCAAACATAGTACACACTCAGGGCTGGATTCACTGTCATACATCTGCAAGCGATGCGTCGGGCGTTGTAAAATCGGTCATGGACGAACTGTATGAGTATTTCGTAGAAGATAAGCTTCCGTCAAAAGTCAGAATAGCATTTGCCTGCTGTTTAAATATGTGCGGTTCCGTTTCGTCTTCGGACATAGCGATAGTAGGAACACACAGAAAACCGCCGAGAATAGATGCGGAAAGGCTCAGGAATCTTTGCGAAATACCCAGCACTATTGCTGCTTGCCCCACAAATTCTATTAGACCGGATACGGTTGACGGCAAACCGGGCGTAAAAGTAAACGAAGAAACCTGCGTATTTTGCGGAAGCTGCTATACTGTTTGTCCCGCTATGCCGATTGCTAATGCAGAAAACGACGGCTTATCGATCTGGGTCGGAGGAAAAGTTTCAAATGCAAGAACTAAACCGACTTTCTCTAAATTAGCAATACCGTTTATCCCCAACGATCCTCCGAGATGGCCGGGAGTTGTAAATGCTGTTAAAACAATTCTTAACGAATATAAAAAAGGTGCAGAACCTGGCGAAAGAGTCGGCGAATGGATAGACAGGATAGGCTGGCCGAGATTCTTTAAACTTACGGGATTCCCGTTCACCAAATATCATATCGACGACTTCAGATTAGCCGAAACTACTATGAATTATTCGTCTCATGCAAGGCTGTAGTTTAAAAGACGGACATTTTTACAAAATAAAAATTAAATAAAAGTATTTAGGAGCTAATAAGATGACTGACGAAACTAAAAAGAAAGTTGAAGATAAGATCTTAGGCTTGGTAACGGAATATGTCGGAAAAAAAAGATTCAAACCGATAGATATCGTTAAGGAAATGGAGAAGGAGTTTGCAAGCGAAGGTTTAACCAAAGACGATATTAAAAGTGCTTTAAAAGATTTAATGGATGAAGAAAAACTCGTTTACGGTTATGCAGGCGGAAGTTTCCTCACCGTGCCTGAAAATAAATAAATAATTAATAATTATAAAGGGTCGGAATTCAACTCCGACCCGATAAAAAAATGGGTAAAAATTATGCTTGAATTAAAAAAACCGAAAAAACCGGCAAAAATTGCGGCTAATACTGGCGGCGGAATGTCTCAGTCGCCATACAGGCCTAAGTATGTCGAAAAAAGACCGCCGTGTATGGATACCTGTCCGAACGGAACTAAGGTTAGGGATTATATTCAGCTTATAGCACAGAGCGAGTCATACGACCGTCCTATAGACGACTCATTAAAACTTGCTTTTTATATGCTGACGGAGTCGAATCCGCTTCCTTCGACTACAGGAAGAGTATGTCCCCATCCGTGCGAGGACGCATGCAACAGAAAAGAAAAAGACACGCCGGTAGCGATTAACGCTATAGAAATGTTTGTAGGAGATTACGGAATAAAAAATAATCTTCAGTATAAAAAACTGACCGAAGTAACAAGAAAAGAAAAAATTGCAATAATAGGAAGCGGTCCTGCAGGATTATCCGCGGCATACCATCTCGCATTGAGAGGATATAACGTTACTATTTTTGAAAAATTTACTGAAACCGGAGGATATTTAAGATACGGAATACCCCGTTTCAGGCTGCCGTTAGATATTATCGATGCGGAAGTTCAGCGCATTAAAAATCTCGGCGTAGAGATTAAAACAGGTGTCAACATAGGGACTGACGTAACCTTAGACAGTCTTAAGTCCGAATATGACGCAATATTTATAGCAATAGGCACCCATGATCCGATAAAAATGAAAATGAACGGCGCCGATTCTCCTAATGTTTATACAGGAATAGAATTTCTGCAGAAAGCGGCTTCCGGCGAACTTAAAGACGCGGGAAAAGAAGTGGTAGTTATCGGCAGCGACAGCGCAATGGACGCAGGAATGGTGGCAAAAAGGCTGGGCGCCAACGTCACCTTTATTTATAATAAAGGCACGGTTAACGATGCATCCGAAATTGAAGAAAAAGGTTCTACGGAAGTAAAAGAAGGGCACGCCGAAGGTATAAAATTCGAGTTTTTGTTTGCGCTTGACGAGATAGTTACGGAAAACGGCAAAGCGGCAGCCGTAAAACTTAAAAAAATGAAACTTTCGGAAAAAGACGCATCCGGCAGGGTTCATCCGATAATCATCGAAGGCGGACAGGAGCTTAATTTAAAATTAGACACTTTAATATATTCTTTCGGTCAAAAACCCGATTATAAAGGCTTAGAAAATCTGACTAAAAATCCTAACAACGAGTTTTTAAAAGTTGACGACAATTATCTTGTCGCAGGCGAAGACAAAGTGTTTGCCGGCGGAGATATATTAAGGTTCGGTCTTGTTACCGACGCTATCGGAATGGGAAGATATGCAGCCTACGCTATACATAAAAAGTTTAGCGGAGAACAGGTAATTAACGACGAAAGAAGAGTCATAAAGTACGGCGATGCCGCAAACAGAGAAGGTAAAAATATGTATCTGTCATATTTTCAGCCTGCCGAAAGAAAGAAAAGGACTTCAAGAGACCCTAAAGAAAGAGTCAAAGATTTCGAGGGTATTTTAAACGACCTTAATTTAGACGAACTTGTTTCGGAAGTAAAGAGATGTATGAGCTGCGGATTATGTTTCGACTGCGGAAGCTGTTTTGAATACTGCTCGCAGAGCGCAGTTAAAAAATTGCCTAAAGGCCAGCATTTTGAATTTCACCTTGAAACGTGCAACGGCTGTAAGAAATGCGCGGAAAGCTGTCCCTGCGGCTATATAGATATGCTGTAAAAGCATATTTACTTAATATAATGCAATAGATTCAAATAAATTAAATTTAAATTTAAACGGAGGTTATTTATGGCAAGTTTTGTTTATAACGGAAAAACGATAGAAACGGATGACGAAGGTTACCTTCAGAATCTCGCAGATTGGGACAAAGGTCTTGCTGAAGTTCTTGCGAAGCAGGAAAATGTAGAATTAACCGACAAGCACTGGAAATTAATTGAATGGATAAGGGATTATTTCCAGAAATTTCAGGTTGCGCCGGCAATTAAATCGCTGACGAAAGAGGTTATGACGCTTGAAAATTTACCGGATAAAAAAGAAGCTAATAAATTCATTTATGAATTGTTTCCTGAAGGTCCGGCAAAACAGCTTGCAAAAATAGCCGGTCTTCCAAAACCTACAGGATGCGTTTAATAAAAGAACTATGTAAATAATCAAGCGGCTTTTTAAGCCGCTTGATTATTATATGAACACGTGTTGTAAAGTAAGCATTAATTTAAATGTAAAACAAAAATAAAATTATTAATTCAGGGGGGAGTAAAAATGGAACCTCTTACCGTTACAACTTATATATATTTATTAATTACGTATTCCGTCGGATTAGTATTTGCTATAGGCGTTATCTTAAGAATATATCAATATGCTACTACGCCGCAGCCTATTAAAATAATGCTGACCCCGGCACCGCTTACGAAAAGCGGAGCATTTGCGAGAGTTCTCGGAGAGGTATTTTTCTTTAAGAGCCTCTTTAAATCCAATAAGCCTACATGGGTATTCGGATACCTGTTTCATATTTCGTTTTTTCTTTTAATAGCGATGCATTTTGCGCGGCATTTCGTTTATACGAACCCGCTGCCTTTCTGGTATAATTATTTTGTATTGGCAGGTATAGTATGCGGAATAATTATGGTTTTATCCCTTTTTTTACTGCTCATGAGAAGGGTTGTAGTAGAAAGGGTTAAGTTTATATCTCTTTTTCAAGACTATTTAATATTAATTTTATTAATGCTTATCGGCATAGCCGGTTTATCGTTAAATTTTGTATTAACGCCCGCCGCTCTTACCATAGTGGATAAACAGCTGGATCCTTATATGAACGGTCTTTTGACGTTTCAATTCACCAATATACCGTCGAATCCTTTATTTTTGATGCACTATACTCTTGTAATGCTTCTTATTCTTTATATACCTTTCAGTAAAGTGATGCATTTCGTCGGAATATTCTTTTCCCCGACAAGAAATATGGCGGATAATCCAATAGAAGAAAGATACTACCGTCCGAATGCAAAGGATCTTTCGATATAGGTTTTATAATAGTTAGCATAGAAATTTGATTTAAATTTATAATTAAAACGAACTAAATAAAAATATATAAAAAAATATAAAAATTAATAAAATAACCTGCAATTTTGATTCTTTATAGGAATTAATCGGAGGTATATACAGTATGGCTAAGCCGAAAAGTAAATATAAAATACCGGTATTGGACGGAAATATTTCAATACCGAAGATAGTCCCCGGAGCATCTTCTTACGAACATATGATAGAAGCTCAGAAAGAAGACATGGAAGCGCTGGGATTTCCTACGAAACTTCAAGACGGATGGAAAGACAAAGCGCTTGGAGTTTTTAAACAGATATTAGACCATAATAAGGCCGTCAGGGATTACATGGATATATGCGTCAGATGCGGCGCATGCACGGACAAATGCCAGTTTTTTCTCGGAACGTCCGACCCGAATAATATGCCGGTACAAAGACAGGAGTTAATGAGAAAGGTTTACAGATATTATTTTACTCCGTCCGGATTTTTTAAAAGTTTGTCAAACGCTCAGGAATTGACCGAAGAAGTATTAAAGGAATGGTACACTTATTTTTGGCAGTGTTCGGAATGCAGAAGATGTTCGGTATTTTGTCCTTACGGTATTGATACTGCGGAAATAACCATGGCTGCAAGACAGATCATGGATTCAATAGGTTTAGGTCAAAAATACACGACGGAAGTCATCCATAAAGTCTATACTACCGGAAACAATATCGGAATAAACGCAGCAGCACTTAGAAATACCCTGAACGACTTAGAAGAAGAAATAGAAGAAGAAGGCGGAAAAGGCGTTAAGATTCCTATGGACGTAGAGGGAGCGGAAGTATTGCTTGTTCCGCCGTCCGCAGATTTTTTTGCTATGCCGCATATGGAATCTTTAAAAGGATATGCAAAAGTGTTTCATAAATCAGGCATAAGCTATACCGTTTCTTCATATGCGTCGGAAGCGGGCAATTTCGGAAAGTTTATAGGAAGCTATCAAAACACCAAGGAAATAAATAAAAGAATATGGGACGAAGCAAGAAGGCTTAAAGTAAAGAGGGTCATCATAGGTGAATGCGGACACGCATGGAGAGCAGCCTATATGTACTCAAATACTATGAACGGACCCTTCGATTTTCTCGATTCAAAATATAAACAGCCTACACATATATGCGAGTTTACATTAGGACTTGTAAAAGACGGAGTTATCAAGCTTGATCCTACCGCAAACGACGATAAGGTCGTTACGTTCCACGATTCCTGCAATGTAGCGAGAGGTTCCAGAATAGGCGACGTCGTAGGCGGCCAATTTACTATACCGAGAGAATTGATAAAAGCGGCTGCAAATAAATTCGTAGAATTAAGGGAAGGGACTACTAAAGAAAGCACTTTTTGCTGCGGAGCAGGCGGCGGACTGCTGACCGAAGAAGTCATGAACGTAAGGCTTGCAGGCTCTATGCCTAGAATGCAGACGGTTAAGGAAGCAGTCGATAATCACGGAGTAAATTTTTACGCTTTGATTTGCGCAATATGCAAAACCCAGTTTTCTAAAGTATTTCCGTTATACGGCTTAGATGCCGAAATGGTCGGCGGTATTCATCAGTTAGTCAGCAATGCTATAATAATGTAAATCAGATTTGAGACTTATTGTAAAGATGCTTGCAGAAAATATAATAATAAAATAATTTAACTGGAGGAATTAATGAAATTCGGCATTCTTATTAAAGAAGGCCCTTATATGCATCAGGCTATGGACACAGCCTATAATTTTATATTAGCGGCTATGGAAAGCGGACATGAAATAACGGGCGTATTTTTTTATAACGACGGAGTTTATAACAGATGTGCGACGCTTGAACCTCCGAGAGACGAAAGAAATATTATGAAACTGCTTTCCGAACTCGAACTTAAAGGAGTAAGGCTTATAGTCTGCGTTGCGGCGGGAAAAAGAAGGGGTATAGTAAATCAGACGGTATGCAAAGTGGAAGAAATATCGGGGCTCGGACAGCTGCTTGAACTCTGCATAACATCCGACAGAACTATAACTTTTTAATAAAATATAAAAAAATATACTTAATAAAGGAGTCATAAGATGTCTGAACAAGAAAAAACAAAAGTTATGTTTGTATGCAGAACCGCTCCCTACGGAACTATATACGAACAGGAAGCTATAGAAGCTATGGTTATGTTCGGCGCATACGAGCAGGATATCAGCGTCACATTTACCGGAGACGGAGTATTTTCATTGAAAAAAGGGCAGGATACTTCTTTGCTCGGAAAGAAAAATTTTTCCATGACTTACCCTATATTAATAGACGACTTTGAAATTTCCCATATTTACGTAGAAAAAGAGTCTCTCGAAGAAAGGGGCATGACGGAAGACGATTTAGCGACGGAAGTAGAAATAATAGACAGAAGCGGATTGAAGCAAAAGATGGCGGAAATGAAAGCGTTACTGCCTTTTTAAACAACGAGAGCCTAAATTTATAAGTAAAAGGAATAAATATTAAGAATTAAGGAGGAATACAAAAGTGCTGCACATAGTAAAAAAATCTCCATACGAATCTTCCGCATTCGTCGATGCAATAAATTATATTGAGAAAAACGATATAATGCTTTTAACCGAAGACGGAATATATGCCGCAAAAAAAGGCGGAAAATATGAAGGAGCATTAAAAAGCCTTATGCAAAAAAATGCCGTTTACTGTCTTATAGCGGACGTAAAAGCAAGAGGCATTCAGGAGAATGAAATAATAGAAAACGTAAAAGTAATAGACTATAAAGGCTTTGTGGAAAAAGTAGTTGAACACAATCCTATGACTTGGTCGTAAATTATATAAATCTAAAATTGCCGATAGAAAGTTGTAACGTTCGATGAAACAAATCGATAATTAATGAAGGGAAAGGTGTAAGATCTTATTTTTTGCATTAGCTAAAAAAGTCAATTAATATATAAATTTACTGTAAAAAATTAATCTGATGTCTTTTCCTATTGTCTATCGGAAATTTTGCGGCAAAAATAACTGTTGACTTTTTAAGCAAATAATATTAAATATATAGAATTAATTTTAAAAATATATACGGAGTGAAATATGGCTTTAGTAAATCCGCACGGTAAAGAAAAAAAGTTAAAACCTCTTCTTTTGTCGGGAAGCGAACTGAGCTCCGCAAAAGAAAAAGCAAAAAATCTTAAAAAAATACCCATGACGTCAAGAGAAACCTCAGACCTTATAATGATGGGAATAGGCGCTTTTACACCTCTTGAAGGCTTTATGGGAAAGAAAGACTGGCAGGGCGTAGTTGACGATTATACTATGGAAGACGGAACGTTCTGGCCTATTCCTATTACTCTTTCAGCCTCAAAAGAGACTGCAGACGGAATAAATATCGGCGAAGAAGCTGCACTCGTAGATTCAGAAACTTCGGAAATTATAGGCATTATTAACGTTTCTGAAAAATATACTATCGACAAAGCTCATGAATGTCAGAAAGTCTTTAAAACCACGGATATGGAACATCCCGGAGTCCAAAAGGTTATGGCTCAGGGAGATATAAATATAGCCGGAAAAGTAAAAGTATTAAGCGAAAGTTATTATCCCGTTGAATTCAAAGATATATATATGCGTCCTGCGGAAGTCAGGAAACTGTTTGAGGAAAAAGGATGGAATACGGTAGCGGCATTTCAAACGAGAAATCCTATGCACCGCTCGCACGAATATCTTGCAAAAGTTGCGGTTGAAACCACCGACGGCGTCCTTATACACCAGTTGGTCGGAAAGTTAAAACCCGGAGATATTCCTGCAAACGTCAGGGCTGTTGCCATCAATACGTTAATAGACAAATATTTCGTTAAAAACACCGTAGTTCAAGCCGGTTATCCCATGGAAATGAGATATGCCGGACCAAGGGAAGCCCTGCTTCATGCCGTATTCAGGCAGAATTACGGATGTTCCCATCTAATCGTCGGAAGAGATCACGCCGGAGTCGGCGATTACTATGGACCGTTCGATGCGCACAAGATATTCGACGAAATTCCCAAAAATGCGCTTGAGCTAAAACCGTTAAAAATGGACCTTACTTTTTATTGCCATAAATGCGACGGTATGGCTTCTACGAGAACATGTCCGCACCCGAAGGAAGACAGGCTTACGCTTAGCGGAACTATGTTAAGAAAATTATTATCCGAAGGGCAGGAAGTTCCCGACCATTTTTCCAGACCGGAAGTTTTATCTATATTGAAAGATTATTATGCATCGCTCGCAAAAGAAGATAAAGTAGAAATAAAGCTTCACAAAGCTGCAAAAGGAGAAATTTAATTTAATTAGTTATAATTTTATATTGCAGGCTTGATATAAAGCGCAATATATATTCTTATAAAAAACAAAATATAAATTTAAGGAGGTAAGGAAATGCCAAGTTTTGTAATCACGGAAAAGTGCGACGGATGTAAAGGCAGAGACAAGACGGCCTGCCAGTATATTTGTCCGAATGACCTTATGGTATTAAATAAGGACATTATGAAGGCTTATAATCAGGAGCCCGATCAGTGCTGGGAGTGCTACAGCTGCGTTAAAATTTGTCCTCAGTCTGCTATCGAAGTAAGAGCTTATCAGGATTTTGCACCGCTGGGCGCATCGGTTATTCCTATGAGAGGTTCCGATTCAATTATGTGGACGGTAAAGTTCAGAAACGGAAAAATTAAAAGGTTTAAATTCCCGATAAGAACAACTCCGGAAGGCGGAATTGATCCGTATCAGGGAATTGCCGAAGTTAACCAGGGAAATTTAAAAGACGAACGTTTATGCGACGAACTGGGAGTCGAACTCACAGTTCCCAAGAAATAAGAAATAAGATGACTTTTTATTTAATTTATTAAAATAATTTATAATATGCGAGGATAAATTGATATGGCTGAAATGAAAGGTTCAATGACTAGCACTGAAGTTTTGAACAATTATACCATAGAAGAAATCAGCACCGACGTTTTGATAGTCGGCGGCGGTATGGTTGGTTGCGGAGCCGCATTCGAAATTAAAAAATGGGCGCCGAAAGATATGAAAATAACGATGGTAGAAAAAGCTTCCATAGAAAGAAGCGGTGCCGTCGCAATGGGATTATCGGCTATTAATACGTATCTTGGAGATAATACTCCGGAAGATTACGTTAAACACGTTGCTAACGACCTTATGGGTATAGTTAGGGAAGACCTTATATACGATACCGGAAGGCACGTCGATTCTACTGTAAGACTTTTTGAAAAATTCGGACTTCCTATATTCAAAGAAGACGAAGATGATTCAAGAACTATTGCGGAAGGCGCAAAACCGTTAAGAGCAGGAAGATGGCAGATAATGATTCACGGCGAGTCCTATAAAGTGCTTGTTGCAGAAGCGGCAAGAAAAGCTTTAGGCGATGAAAACATCAAGGAAAGAGTCTTTATTACCGAACTTCTTATGGACGAAAAGCATGAAAACAGGGTTGCCGGTGCAATCGGTTTCAGCTTGAGAGAAGCAAAAATATATATCATTAAAGCAAAAGCAGTAATTATGGCGTGCGGCGGAACCGTTAACGTTTTCAGACCGAGATCTCAGGCTGAAGGTATGGGAAGAACATGGTACGCAATATGGAACGCCGGTTCAACATATGCTATGGGTTATCAAGCCGGCGCAGAAATGACTACTATGGAAAACAGATTCGTTCCTAATAGGTTTAAGGACGGATACGGACCCGTAGGCGCATGGTTTACTCTATTCAAATCAAGAGTTTTAAACGCACACGGCGAAGATTATATGCAGAAATGGGGACACATGCTTCAGGATTACGCTCCTTACGGACTTGCGAAAGTTCCCGCCACATGCTTATGGAACCACGTTATGCTTAAAGACTGGATGGAAGGAAACGGACCATTCTATATGAATACGTCCGGAGCAATAAAAACATTATTTGAAACGCTTCCCGAAAAGAGAAAGAAATCTCTTGAAGCCGATGCATGGGAAGATTTTCTAGATATGACGGTTGCTCAGGCAGGATTATGGGCATCTATGGATATAGATCCTGCCGAAACTAATTCCGAAGTTATGCCGACCGAACCTTATTTCTTAGGTTCACATTCGGGCGCTTGCGGAATGTGGGTATCCGGACCGGAAGATTTAGCTCCGAAAGAATACCAGTGGGGTTACAACCGTATGACAACGGTTAACGGGCTTTTCACGGGCGGCGACGGTGTCGGCGCTTCAGGTCATAAATTTTCTTCAGGCTCGTATGTTGAAGGAAGAATAGCCGCAAAATCTGCCGTCAGGTTTATTCTTGACGATTCCGGTTTTACGCCCACCGTTCATACGGATAATAAAACGCTTGCCGAAAAAGTTTACGGACCTATGATAACCTTTGAAAAATTCAAAGACTATTCGACAGAGCCGAATGTAAATCCAAATTATATTAAACCGAGACTTTATCTGTTCAGATTAAATAAACTTATGGACGAATACGTTGCCGGTACTTCGACGTTTTACAGAACAAGCGAAGCCAGCCTTTTAAGAGGATTAGATCTTTTAAACAGATTGAAAGAGGATGCGCCTAAACTTGCGGCAGCCAACCTTCACGAGCTTATGAGAGCATGGGAAAATTACCACAGGTCTATAGTCGGCGAACTTCATTTAAGGCACGTACTGTTCAGAGAAGAAACAAGATATCCGGGATTCTATTACAGAACCGACCATCCGAAACTCGACGAGCAGAACTGGAAGGTTTTCGTCAATTCAAAATTAAACAAAACTACCGGACAGCCTGAATTGTTTAAAAAACCTTATATTGAAATTGTTCCGAAAAACTAACTTAATCGTTTATAAACATAATTTGTAAAAAAATTAAGTATATCCCCTTTTCTAAATAGAGAAGGGGATTTTAATATATATAAAGTCTTTATATATTTTTTATATTATATTTAAATAAATAAAAACTTAGCAATGGAGATTTAAAGTTGAGCGAGCTAAATAATGAAAATGCCGTGCTAATAATCGGCGGCGGGCATAGCGGCGTATCTGCCGCATTAGAAATCACCGAGGCGGTCGATAAAAAAGTATATATAATAGAAAAAAAATCGTATATCGGCGGCAGAGTTCTCCAGATGTATAAGTATTTTCCAAAATTATGCCCTCCATTCTGCGGCTTTGAAATCAATACGAAAAGAATAAAGTCGTCAACCGAAGGAAATATTAATTTTTTAGTTTCTTCAAGCGTTGAAGAAATCGCTAAAGCGAAAGAAGGATCCGGATATAAAGTAAAAATAAAACAAAAACCGCAATATATAAATGATAACTGCACCGTTTGCGGAGAATGCGCCAAGGTTTGTCCCGAAGAAAGACCTAACGATTTCAATTACGGCATGGATAATACTAAGGCGATATTTATGCCTGCGATATCTTCATTTCCCCTTAAATACAGCGTAGATGATAAATACTGCAAATTTTCGGCATGTAAAAAATGCGAAGAAGCATGCAGATACGGCGCAATTAACTTAGATGCAAAAGAGAATATTATCGAATTATCCGTATCGGACATTATTTTTGCTACGGGCTGGAAGCCGTATGAAGTCGAGAAATTAGAAAACTTGGGATACGGTAAATATAAAAATGTTATTACAAACGTCAAAATGGAGAGGCTTGCCGCAGAAAACGGTCCTACAGGCGGAAAAATTTTAAGGCCGTCTGACGGAAAAGAAGTTAAAAACGTTGCTTTTATTCAGTGCGCCGGCTCCAGAAATGAAAATCATCTGCCGTATTGTTCCGCAATTTGCTGTATGGCGTCATTGAAGCAGGCGATGTATTTGAGGGAAAAAAACCCCGAATCCTCGCCGGTCATATTTTATATAGATTTGAGAACGCCCGGCAGATATGAAAATTTTTTAAATAAAGCTCAAAGCGACGAAAAAATAAAATTCAATAAAGGAATAGTCGGCAAAATATCCGAAGACCATGAAACGGGAGATCTGCTTTTAGACGTGGAAGATATGCTTTCCGGCAAAAAAAACAAGGTCAGGGCGGAAATGGTGGTTCTTGCCTCAGGAATGGCATCAAACATTAAAGACGACCTTAAAGAAATTAAAATAGACGAAGAAATTAAAATAGATATCGACGAAAACGGTTTTATATTTAACGATAATTTTAAAGAAGGAATATTTTCGGCAGGCGTAGCAAGGTTTCCTTTGGACGTATATATGTCGGGACAATCTGCGACTTCAGCCGCATTATCGGTAATTCAGCATAACGCGAAACTATAAAAGATATTATTTAGGAAGGAGTTAAAATGGATAATAATTTAGGGATTTATATATGTTCCGGCTGTGATATCGGGAAAAGCCTAAACGTTGAAAGATTAGTCAATACCGCGAAAGATTCCAACAAACCTTTAGTATGCGTGAGCCATGAGTTTCTTTGCGGACCGGACGGCATAAATCTCATAAAAAACGATATTTCCGAAAAAAAGATAAATAAAGTAGTGATAGCCGCATGTTCTATGCGCGCCAAACAGGACGTTTTTAATTTCGACCAGTTTACTATTCATACCGAAAGGGTAAACTTAAGGGAGCACGTTATATGGATAAGCCCGCCTAATGACAATAATACGCAGCTTCTTGCCGAAGATTATATAAATATGGGCGCTTCCAGAGCAAAAAAAGCCGCATTTCCCGAACCATTGGTCCAGGAACTTAATAAAACGGTTCTTGTAGTAGGCGGCGGAGTTACCGGACTTAACGCATCCGTTAATGCAGCTAAAGCGGGTTATAGCGTCGTTCTTGTCGAAAAAAAACCGAACCTCGGCGGATTTCCGTTTTCAAAATATAAAAAATGGGAAACCAAACCGCCTTTCGATAAAAATACGTGGATAAGGGAAGGATTAGACGAACTAATAAACGAAGCGGAAAAATCCGATAAAATAAAAATATATAAAAATTCAAAAATTAAGTCTATATCCGGAGCTCCGGGCAAATTTAACGTAGAAATCGAATCGGCCGACGGAAATTCTGCTTCGGAGACTGTTAAAGAAATTGCAGGCTCTATAGTTGCGGCAACCGGCTGGAAGCCTTACGATGCAAAAAAATTGGATAATCTTGGATACGGTTTAACGCCCGATATTTTAACAAACGTAGAACTGGAAGAACTGTATTCGGAACTTTCAGACGGCGGAAAATCGGAAAATTTTACGTTAAAAAGAAAATCGGACGGCAATCCTGTTAAATCTGTATTGTTTGTTCAGTGCGCAGGTTCAAGAGACGAAAACCATCTTCCTTACTGTTCAACCGTATGCTGTATGTCTTCCCTAAAAGAAGCCGCTTTAATTAGAAAAAACAATCCCGATACTAATGTTTACATTATATACAAAGATATGAGAACTATGGGCGAATACGAAAACTTTTACAGAAAAATGCAGGACGACGAGGGCATTTTTATGGTTAAAGGCATCGTATCCGGAGTATCGTACGACAAGAACGGAAATACTATAGGCGTTAAAGTTAAAGATACTCTTTTCGGAGGAGATATCGATATAAATACCGAAATGGTCGTTCTTGCTACCGGTATGGTTCCAAATTCGGGAGAAATAGAACTAAAAGAAGATAATACTGCAACGTTAAACGTAGGAGAAGTAAAGTCTGCAAGCGGAGCATCCTGTCCGCCTTCCGTACCGGTTTCAACGGCTCAGGTTCCTAAGAGCGGACTGCTAAACCTTTCCTACAGACAGGGCAAAGAAATGCCCGACCTTGTTTACGGATTTCCCGATTCAAATTTCATATGCTTTCCTTACGAATCAAGAAGGACGGGAATATATCCGGCTGGTTCCGTCAGGATGCCGTTAGATACAGTCTTTTCGGTTGACGACGCTAAAGGCGCGGTTTTAAAGGCTATACAGTGTATAGAGCAGACTTCTAAGGGCAGGGCGGTTCACCCCCGTTCAAACGATACTACGTACCCGTTTTTTGATCTTCCAAGGTGTACCCAGTGTAAAAGATGTACCGAAGAATGTCCTTTCGGCGCTATTGACGAAGACGAAAAAGGAACGCCGCAGTATAATCCTGAGAGATGCAGAAGATGCGGCATATGCATGGGCGCATGTCCGGTAAGAATCATATCGTTTAAAAATTATTCGCCGGATATTATCGGCTCTATGATTAAAAGTATATACGTTCCGGAAGATCCGACCGACGAAAATTACAGGATACTGGTATTTGCATGCGAAAACGACGCTTATCCGGCTATAGACATACTCGGACTTAACAAAATGAACTTATCTTCCAATATAAGGGTAATTCCGGTAAGGTGTCTCGGTTCTATAAATAACGTATGGTATGCCGACGCTCTTTCGAAGGGCATAGACGGTATTCTTTTACTGGGATGCAAATACGGCGACGATTATCAGTGCCACTTTACGAAAGGTTCCGAACTGGCTTCCTACAGAATGGGAAACCTCAAGGAAACTCTTACAAGGCTTGTTCTTGAAGAAGAAAGAGTCAGGCAGGTTCAGCTCGAATATACCGACTATATGAAACTGCCGGAAATAGTCGAAGATTTCGTCAATAAAGTTAAATCTCTTGGACCTAATCCATATAAAGGTTTTTAAGAAAGGGGGGATATTTTGAATAATACCGTTATTAAGACCGACAACGAGTTGGTTAAATATATAAAAGAAGTAGGCGAAAGCAATTTTAAAAAATGCTTTCAGTGCGGCACGTGTTCTGCAGTATGTCCTCTGTCAACCGAAGACAGACCGTTTCCGAGAAAAGAAATGATAATGGCCGGATGGGGAATGAAAGAAGAGCTGACGGCCGATTTAGACCCGTGGTTATGCTATTATTGCGGCGAATGTTCCAAGAACTGCCCCAGGAAAGCCGAACCCGGCGAACTGATGATGTCGCTGCGCCGTTTTTTAATAAGCGCATACGACTGGACGGGAATTTCAAAACTTTTATATAAGTCTAAATATGCAGAGTATATCGCTATATTAATAGTCGCGCTCGGAGTTTTAATAGAATGGGCGGTTCTTTTCGGACTGCATCCTGCCGCAGGAGCGACCTTGTCGCAGGCGGTATCGCCGGATAAAGTGGACTATTTCTTCGACTGGCCGATATCCGCTTTTCTTGCGATTATGCTGACGTCTTTCATTTACAATATGTACAGGAAGACGGTATTGAGCGACAAAAGCGTGAAAATTCCGATAAGTCTTTACTTTACTGAATTATGGTCGTTAATATTTAACTTTTTTACGCAGTACAGGTATGCAAAATGCGACGATTCCAAAGAGTCGGCGTCTAAAAAACTTGCCTCGGGCAAATATAATTTCTGGCTTGCGCATCTTTTTTTAATGATAAGCTATGTATCTCTGTTTATAGCTATCGTATTTTTCTTGGACTGGTTTCAAAGCGAAAACAGCATGCCGATTCTTCATATAGTTTTGTTCGATTATTTTGCAAGCATAGGATTAATTTTCGGAACTATATATTTTATAATTAAAAGATTTTCTAAAAAAATAGAAAGAAGCAAGTTTTCACATCATACCGACTGGATGTTCGTAATACTGCTGTTCTTAACCGCGGTCAGCGGAGTTTTGCTCAGGGTTTCTATAGTCTATAGCTATTCGGTTTCCGCTATTTTTTATATATACCTGATTCATTTAATGATATTATTTCCGATGCTTGTAATAGAAGTTCCTTTTTCTAAATGGTCTCATCTTGCATACAGACCGGTTGCCGTATATTTTGCAAACTTAAAAGAAAAAGCTAAAAACCTAAGCAATAATAATTAATCCTTTAACACGTGTAATGCTAAAGGAATTTTAATAATAATTAAAAATTTAATTTAGGGGGTTTTAGGTTATGAGTCTATTTGACAAAGCAATGATTTTCGGAATTATTGCGGGTCTTATCGCCGTTATCTACAGCATAGCGGTAACGATATGGGCTATGAAGCAGGATGAAGGTTCCGACAGAATGAAGCAGATAGCCAAGGCTATTCAGGAAGGCGCAACTGCCTTTTTAAACAGACAGTATAGAACGGTTGCGATAGTAGGCGTTGTTATTTTTGCGCTGATACTTATCGGCGGAACATGGGTTCATCAGTTCGGTCTGCTTACGGCATGCGGATTTGCGCTTGGCGCTTTTTTATCGGCTTTGGCCGGTTATCTAGGCATGTTTAACGCCGTAAGAGCGAACATAAGAACTGCCCAGATTGCGCATAAAGGCGTCAAACCTGCATTAAAGTTTGCATTTAAAGGCGGTTCCGTTACGGGCTTAATGGTTTTAGGTTTAGGCGTACTAGGCATATCGGTGTTTATGTTAATAGGCAAACATACGAGCGGATTAGACGGTGTTATAAATTCATTAATAGGTTTTGCTTTCGGATGCAGTCTTATTTCGGTTTTTGCCAGACTTGGCGGAGGAATATACACTAAAGCGGCAGACGTAGGCGCCGACTTAGTCGGAAAAGTAGAAGCCGGAATACCGGAAGACGACCCAAGAAACCCTGCGGTTATTGCAGACCAGGTCGGAGACAACGTCGGAGACTGCGCGGGTATGGCGGCAGACGTATTTGAAACATTTGCGGTTACTATAATAGCATCAATATTGCTTGCATATTCAACTTTTAAAGCCGGATTAAACGGCGGAAACGGCAGCCTAATGCACGGCATACTTTATCCTCTTCTTTTGGGCGGCATAGCAGTTTTTACCTCTATAATCGGCGTATTTTTCGTAAGCGCTCCTACTAAAGAAAAAATTATGCAGGGTCTTTACAAAGGGCTATTCGTTACGGGAATAGTTTCGGCTATTGCATACTATTTCTTCACGATGGTATTCATGAATCACGTCGGAAACCATTCGGCAATGGATTATTACTATGCGGCTTTAACCGGACTTGTATTAACCGGACTAATTATAGTAATAACCGATTATTTTACATCTACCGAATTTTCACCGGTTAAATCCATAGCGGAAGCTTCTACTACGGGTCACGGAACTAACATTATAGCAGGTCTTGCAGTCGGACAAATGGCGACCGCTCTTCCGGTTATAGCAATAGTATTCGGTATTTTGATTTCTTATCATTTTGCCGGTTTTTACGGCGTAGCCGTTGCGGCTTCAAGTATGCTTTCAATGTCCGGTATGGTTATTGCCGTAGATTCGTTCGGTCCTATAACGGATAACGCAGGCGGTATAGCAGAAATGAGCGAACTTCCTGAAGACGTAAGAGAAACTACCGATGCTCTCGATGCAGTCGGAAACACGACAAAAGCGGTAACCAAAGGATATGCAATAGGTTCGGCAGCTCTTGCGGCAATAGTCCTTTTCGGAGAGTATTCCAATTTAATTCAAAAGGGTTTAAGCAATCGAGGGCTTGCTAAAATATCGTTCTCTATACATCAGCCTATGGTATTGATAGGTCTTTTCCTCGGAGCAATGCTTCCTTATATATTTGCTTCCCTTGCAATGAAATCCGTCGGAAAAGCAGCAGGCGATATAGTAGTTGAAGTAAGGAGGCAGTTTAAAGAAATTCCAGGCATTATGGACGGCACGGGTAAACCCGAATACGGAAAATGCGTCGATATAGTTACGAAATCTTCCTTAAGGGAAATGATACTTCCTGCATTTATTCCTATCGCCGGACCTATAGTGTTCGGTCTTACTATGGGACCTCAGGTTCTTGGCGGAATATTACTGGGTACTATCATTTCGGGTCTTTTCGTCGCAATATCTATGACAAGCGGCGGAGCGGCTTGGGATAACGCAAAAAAACTTATAGAAAAAGGGTTTGTATATAACGGACAGACGTACCGCAAAGGCAGCGAAGCCCACAAAGCAGCAGTTACCGGAGACACCGTCGGCGATCCATACAAAGACACAGCCGGTCCGGCAATCAACCCTATGATTAAGGTCGTTAACATCTTTACCATCTTAATCGTTCCCATCGTTTTAATACTTTGCCAGTACTTTAAGTACTAAAATAAAAACATAGTAAAAAAGGTGTCGGAAAAAGGTGTCGGATTTTAATCCGACACCTTTTTCTTATTTATTCACTTACTCCCGCCTGCATTTGCAGATTTATCAAACCTTATGCTTTGACGTTTTGATTTAAAAAATGATTTCAGCAAAATTGAAGAGTAGTTTTCCATTATGCCTCCTATAAGTTCTATTTTTCCTCCCAAAATAGAACTTGAAGCGCCGCCTTTCGGGTCGGATGCTCCGTAAACTACCCTGCCGATTCTCGATAAAAGAATAGCCCCGCAGCACATTATGCACGGTTCAAGGGTAACGTAAAGCGAACATTCGTCTAAACGCCAGTTATTAAGTTTTTTCTGAGCAGCCAAAATGGCATTTATTTCGGCGTGCATAATGCAGGAAACATCGCTTTCTACCGTATTGAATGCCGAAGAAATAACCTCGCCTCCCGCGCTTGCTATAACCGCGCCAACAGGAACCTCGTCGCCGTTAAGCGCGTTTTCTGCTTCTTTTAAAGCTAAATTCATAAAATACTTATCGTCTAATTTATCCATTCTTGATATTATATAAATTTTTTTAAAAAAGGTGTCAGATTTATTTATTCGCCTGCTCTTTACTGCATTTGCAATTATTTTATTTGTTAATTGAACTATTTCGTATGCAAAAAAATAAGATCTGACACCTTTTCCTATCGGCAAATTTGGGTGTACGAAATAAATTGAAATTTATATATGTTTTATGTATTATTATATAGATGAACGAAAGACTCCCCGATTTTTTAAAAAAAGAGATTCTAAAAATCAAGTCAAGAAAAGATATCTTTGAAACGTCTAAAATTATAAGAGAAAAAGAGCTTAATACAGTGTGCTCTTCGTCGAGATGTCCGAACCTGCACCTTTGTTTTTCAAATAAAACTGCGACTTTTTTGCTTCTCGGCGACAAATGTACGAGAAAATGCCCATTTTGTAATATAGAGCATTTGGATACCGATTTTAAAAACGATAAAATCAAAGAATGTACAATATCATACGCATCTGCTGACAAGGTAACGGAGCATCGGCATCCGGAGATAGATGCCGACGAACCTCAAAAAGTAGCATATGCCGTAAAAACGCTGGGTTTAAAACATGCCGTAATTACGATGGTTACAAGAGACGATATAGACGACGGAGGGGCGGATATTCTGATTAAAACGGTAAAGGAAATAAGAAAAACTACCGATTGCAAAGTCGTAGAAGTTTTAACGTCCGATTTTAACGGAAACATGAAATCTGCGTTAGACGTTGCGGAAAGCGGCATAGATATTTTCGGCCACAACATTGAAACTGTCGAAAGACTTTACGCCGAAGTCAGACCTTCAAGCTCATATAAGAGATCTTTGAATCTGCTTAAAACCGTGAAAGAACAAAAGCCGGATATTATTACAAAATCCGGAATTATGGTCGGGCTCGGAGAAGACGACGGCGAAGTTTTTAAAACTATAGACGATATGATAAATAACGGAGTGGAATTTATTACTATAGGTCAGTATTTACGTCCTTCATTGGAAAACATTCCCGTTCATAGGTATGTTCCTTTAAATAAATTTATAGAATATAAAAATTATGCAAACAGAAAAGGCGTAAAACAGGTGTTTGCCGCCCCTCTCGTAAGAAGCTCCTTCGGCGCCGAAAAGTTTTTTAAGCACTCGTCTTAATTTAGTCTTATTTTATTTTTGCATTTATTCTTTTTTATATTCTTTTTTATTTTTCAAATTTTATTATTTATTTTATCTGGACAAAATAATATAATATAAAGCTATTATATTATTTATATAATTTCTTTATTTATATAATTTCGGAGAAATTTATCATGACAGAAGATTTCGAGACTATCAAAAGGCTTCCGCCCTATGTTTTTGCGGAGGTAAATAAAATAAAAATGGAAGCCAGAAAAAGGGGCGACGACATTATAGATCTCGGAATGGGCAATCCCGATTCTCCTACTCCGGATTATATAATAGAAAAGTTAATAGAGGCGTCGAGGCATCCTAAAAACCACAGATATTCGGTATCTCGGGGAATTTATAAACTGAGGCTCGCCATAGTAAATATGTATAAAAGAAATTACGGCGTCGAACTCGATCCGGACTCCGAGGCGATAGTCACTATGGGAATAAAAGAAGGATTAAGCCATCTTATGCTGGCGATTATAAATAAAGGCGACGTAGCCTTCGTGCCTAACCCGACTTACCCGATACACGCATACAGCGTTATTATTGCAGGAGGAGACGTCAGAAGCATACCTTTAATTCCCGGCGAAGATTTTTTCGAACATCTTATGACGGCGCTTAAGCAGACTTGGCCTAAACCTAAGGTTATCGTTTTAAGTTTTCCTCATAATCCTACAACTGTTACCGTAGAACTTGGGTTTTTTGAAAAATTGGTCGATTTTGCAAAAGAAAACAACATATATATAATACACGACAATGCATACGCAGATTTGACTTTCGACGGATACAAAGCTCCAAGTTTTTTGCAGGCAAAGGGAGCAAAAGACGTGGGAATAGAATTTTTTTCTATGTCGAAAAGCTACAGCATGGCAGGGTTCAGGGTCGGTTATGCGCTCGGCAATCCGACGCTTATTAATGCGCTTTCGAGGATAAAAAGCTATCTGGATTACGGAATGTTTCAGCCTATACAGATAGCATCTATAATAGCCCTTAACGAGGAAATGGAACATAATGCTGTAAACGAGATGGTTTCGCACTATAAAAAACGAAGAGACGTACTTATAGAAAGTTTCAGGTTTGCGGGCTGGCATATAGAAAAACCGAAAGCTACCATGTTTGTATGGGGTAAAATACCTGCCCAGTTTCTTGATGCGGGCATTAAATCGCTAGAATTTTCTAAATTACTGCTGGATAATGCCAAGGTTGCGGTTTCTCCCGGAATAGGATTCGGAGAATACGGCGACGAATACGTCCGTTTTGCTTTAGTGGAAAACGAGATGAGGATAAGGCAGGCGTCTAAAGGAGTAAAGCATTTCATAAATAACGATGAATTTATACGCAAAGCCGTATAAAGCAAGAAGTATAAAAAAATAAAATACTAAAAAATATGAAAAAATCTATCAATATAGGACTTCTCGGTTTCGGTACCGTCGCTTCAAGTTTTTACCACATTTTTTCGGAACAGAAAAATGAAATCGATGAAGTATTTTCGGTTCCTGTTAATATAAAAAAAATATTTACCCGCGGCGGCAGCCATCCGGTGCCCGAAAATATTAAAAAACTTCTAGTTAAAAGCGCCGCCGATATAATAGGCGACGAAGATATCGACGTCGTTATAGAGCTTATAGGAGGAATCGAACCTGCAAAAAGTTTTATCTTGCATGCTATAGAAGGCGGTAAAAATATAATTACCGCAAATAAAGCTCTTCTTGCCGAACACGGAGAAGAGATATTTAAAAAATCAGCTGCAAAAAAAGTGCATATAGGATTTGAAGCTGCAGTAGGCGGCGGTATTCCCGTGTTGCGTTCTATTAAAAACGGACTTGCCGGAGACGAAATTAAATCGGTCTATTCCATAATAAACGGAACGTCTAATTTCATACTGTCTAAAATGACTAAAGAAGGCGGAAAATTTGAAGACGTTCTTAAAAAGGCGCAGGAAAAAGGATATGCCGAAGCCGACCCGTCTTTAGACATAAACGGCACGGACAGTGCCCATAAACTTGCTATTCTGGGCAGGCTCGCATTTTCGACAAGTTTGTCAATGAACGATATTATTATAGAAGGCATTGAAAATATAACGCAGTTAGACATCGGTTTTGCAAAAGAACTCGGCTATGTTATAAAACTTTTGGGCATTCTTAAAAACGAAGATTCTAAAATTGAAATAAGAGTGCATCCTACTTTAATTCCGTCTTCAAGCATTATATCGAAGGTTGACGGCGTTTTTAACGCTTTTCTCGTCAATACTAAGTTTGCCGGTCCGCTTAGTCTTACAGGTTACGGAGCGGGAGGAAATCCGACTGCAAGCGCCGTCATGGGAGATCTTGTAGAAACCGTTTCAGGAATAGTAAACGGCGAAAACAGACGCGATTTTATTATGTCTAAAATTAAAAACAAGCTTAATATAAAAACAAAAAAAGATATAATTTCAAGGTATTATTTAAGGTTTTCGGCTGTGGACAGACCGGGTGTGCTGTCTAAAATATCCGGTATTCTGGGTGAAAATTCTATAAGCATCGGCTCGATGATTCAAAAAGGCAGAAAAGTCGAAGGCTCCGTTCCTATAGTAATAACCACTCATGAGGCAAACGAAGCCGAATTGTTTAAGAGCATAGAGAAATGCGACGAATTAGACGTTATTACCGCCAAGACTATGGTTTTAAGGATAGAAGACAAAATAGAGTAAAGCGCAAGCGCAAATAAATCAAAAACTAACTCATAAAAAGCTGACGGAGGGAGGTTTGGTCTTTAAAAGATACGAAGGAGTAATAAAAAGATACCGCGAATTTTTACCGGAAATAGACGAAAAATATATAATTACTATAAACGAAGGAAATACTCCTCTCATAAAAGCCCGCAACTTAGGCGGGATAATAAATCCAGATATAGAAATATATTTTAAATACGAGGGTTTAAATCCTACCGGTTCTTTCAAAGACAGAGGAATGACTATGGCGGTATCAAAAGCCCTGTCGGACGGCTCCAAAGCCGTAATATGTGCTTCTACCGGCAATACTTCCGCTTCGGCTTCCGCTTATGCGGCAAGGGCGGGAATAAAATCTTTCGTTTTAATACCGGAAGGCAAAATAGCTACCGGCAAGCTTTCTCAGGCTTTAGTTCACGGAGCGTTGGTCATGCAGATTCAGGGAAATTTCGATGACGCTTTGTTGATTACGCGCGAAATAGCAAAAGATTACGACGTTACTTTAGTCAATTCGGTAAATCCGTTCAGACTTGAAGGGCAGAAGACCGCAAGTTTTGAAATAGCCGACGAACTCGGTTCCGCTCCGGATTACCATATTCTGCCGGTAGGAAATGCCGGAAATATAACTGCATATTGGAAAGGCTATAAAGAATACCTCGCCGCAGGCAAAATAAAAAAACTTCCTAAAATGATAGGTTTTCAGGCTGAAGGCGCCGCTCCTATAGTTTTAAATCATATTGTAAAAGAGCCTCATACAGTTGCTACTGCTATAAGAATAGGAAATCCTGCAAGCTGGCAGAAAGCCGTCGAGGCAAAAGAAGAGTCCGGCGGATTAATAGAAGCGGTAAGCGACGAAGATATATTAAAGGCTTATGCTTTGCTGGCGGCAAACGAAGGGGTTTTTTGCGAACCGGCTTCGGCGATTACTCTTGCCGGATTAATCAAACTCAGCGGACGCGGCTTTTTTGAAAAAGGTTCCGTATGCGTTTTGACTCTTACCGGACACGGACTTAAGGACCCCGGCAACGCCATAAAGGTTTCAAAAGAGCCTGTCGTGGTGCCGTGCGATAAAAATTCGGTTCTAAAGGCAATGGGCATCATATAGATACGGGGACAGAATTGAATTCTGTTCCCGTCACAAATTGGAAAAGGACAGGCGGAAAAATAAAATCCGACGTCTTTTCCGAAAAAAACAAAATCAGGAGGATTTATTTAATTAGATGAATAAACATAAGTACGTTATTTTATGTCCCGACGGCATGGCGGATACGCCGTTATCTGAGCTTGGCGGCAAAACGCCCCTTGAATACGCTGAGACGCCTAATATGGATTCCGTAGCGGCAAGAGGGGTTACCGGTTTAATTAAAACTATTCCCGACGGATGCCTTCCCGGCAGCGATATAGGTTCTATGTCTATACTCGGTTACGATCCATTAAATTATTATACCGGAAGGTCGCCTCTCGAAGCCGCAAGCATGGGCGTCGAACTCGGCAAAGACGATGTTGCGTTCAGACTTAACCTTGTAAATATACTTGAAAAAGACGGCAAAAAATATATGCATGACTATTCCGGCGGGCATATTACGACCGAAGAGGCAGCGCAGATCATAGAATCGTTCGCAAAAGAGCTCGGCAGCGACAGGTTCCGCTTTTATTCAGGAGTCAGCTACAGACATCTTCTCGTCGTTAAAAATATAGACATAGACGGACTTCAAACCGTCGCTCCGCACGATATTCCCGATTTGCAGATAGACGAATATATTCCGCACGGCACGGCTTCAAGTTCCGAAATAGTCGAAATAATGAAAAAAGCGGAAAAAATATTGGATAATCATGAAGTAAACAAAAAAAGAATCGCCGCAGGCAAACTGCCGGCAAATTCTATTTGGCTCTGGGGTCAGGGCTATAAACCTTCCATGCCGACTATGAAAGAAGCCTACGGACTTGAAGGTTCGGTTATCTCCGCCGTAGATTTGGTCAAAGGCATAGGAAAATATGCAGGACTTAAAGTTATCGACGTTCCCGGCGCTACGGGATATTTAGATACCAATTATGCCGGTAAAGTCGAATACGGAATGAAATCCTTAAACGAAGGCGATTTTGTTTATATACACGTGGAAGCCACCGACGAAGCATCCCATGAAGGAAAAATAGATTTAAAACTTAAAGCTGTAGAAGATTTCGATAAATTTATCGCAGGCGGCGTGCTTGAAGGACTCAAAAAATTCGGCGATTATACCGTAATGATATTACCCGACCACTACAATCAGGTTAAATTAAAAAAGCATACTCCCGAACCGGTTCCGTTCTGCGGTTTTTCTACTGCAACCGAAAAACAGACATCCGATAAATACTCCGCCGTTCATTATTCCGAAACTTTAGCCCAAAACAGCGGTTTATTTTTTGACTCAGGATCTAAACTGTTTAAATATTTTTTAAACAGTTTCAATATGCAATAAAATCAATAAAAACAGCTTTTAATTTTTAGCGGTTTTATAATTTATAATAAGAGGCAAACGGTAGAAAAAGACACATTTCCGATATTTTTGCTTGATTTTAAAAAATTGTTTTATTATAATCAAATATCATTTATAATAGTTTAATTTAAAATCAATAACAGGTTGCAATTATGGCAAGTTTATTTGACGGCGTTATCGATTTCAATAATAACGAGTATAAAAAATATAGCCAATTATTTAAGAAAATAGCGGAAGGACAGAGTCCGCACACGCTTTTCATCGGATGTTCCGATTCCAGAGTGGTTCCCACCCTTATAACCAAGTCGCTCCCCGGCGAACTTTTCGTAGTCCGAAATATTGCTAATTTAGTGCCTCCATATAGAAACTCAGCCGAATATCTTGCAACGACTTCGGCTATAGAATATGCAATAAATGTTTTAAAGGTCAAAAATATCGTAGTATGCGGACATTCAAACTGCGGAGGATGCAGGGCTCTATATATGCCGGACGAAGATTTAGAACATATTCCTCATACAAAAAAATGGCTTGAGCTTGCATACGGAGCAAAAAAAACAGCAACCGATTATTTGAAAGAAGCCGGCGAAAAAGGCGAAAAATTGACCGAAAAACAGATAGCTGCGCTTACTGAAAGAGAGAACGTAAAAGAACAGCTTAAACACCTTGATTCTTATCCTTATATTAAAGAAAATAAAGATGTTAATATATACGGATGGCATTACGATATAGAAACCGGAGATGTTTATAACTATTCGTTCGGCAGAGATATTTTTGAAAAAATCGATTAATTTTTTTATTTTTTGCTTGATTTTAAAAAAATGTTTTATTATAATCAATTCCATCGTATTTTTTAATCCCGTTAATTTAATTAATAGCAGATAATTTTAAAAGGAATATAAAAAATGAAAAACGAAAACGTTTTTTTATGGGACGGCAAAATAAACATACCTAAGGACGGCGGCTTTATAAAATTAAAAAGCGACCACAGTATAGAAGTGCCGAATAATCCTATTATACCCTTTATAAGCGGAGACGGCATAGGTCCGGAGATTACTCCCGTAATGCTAAACGTTGTAAACGCCGCAATGGAAAAAGCCTACGGAGACACAAAAAAAATATACTGGGTAGAAGCCGTAGCCGGAGATAAAGCAGAATCTAACGGTTTGGAAAGAATGCCGGCGGAAACCCTCGAACTGCTTAAACGCAGCGTGGTTTCCATAAAAGGACCGCTTGGAACTCCGGTCGGCAGACCCGGAAAATCGTTAAATTCTATATTAAGGCAGTCCATGGATTTTTATTCGGCTATAAGGCCGGTTTATTATTTAGGCCAGCCTACGCCTATTCCCGACCCCGAAAGAGTCGACGTTACGATTTTCAGGGAAAATTCCGACGACGTTTATATGGCGATAGAATATATGGCAGGTTCCGAAGGCGCGAAAAAGGTGCGCAATTTCTTTTTGAAAGAGATGGGCGTAAAAGATGCAGCCATTCCGGAAGACGCCGGAATAACTATAAAACCTATGAGCGAATTTAAAACTAAAAGACATGTCAGGAAGGCTTTCAGGTATGCCATAGATAACGGTAAAAAATCTATCGCCGTTGCAGGTAAAGGCAACATAATGAAAGCTACCGAAGGAGCGTTTCTAAACTGGGCGTTCGAAGTAGCCAAAGAAGATGAGTTTAAAGATAAGATTTCAACGGAAGCAGGCGCTTCTTCCGGAAGAATAAAATTATCGAAAGTTATTACCGATCAGATGCTTATGCAGTTAGTTTTAAATCCGAATGCATATGACGTTATAATTACCCAAAATTTAAACGGCGATTATATTTCCGACCTTGCTTCGGCATTAGTCGGAGGACCCGGTTTCGTGCCAAGCGGCAATATAGGCGACGGTTACGCTCTTTTTGAAAGCACCCACGGCGTAGGTATGGATATTGCAGGCAAGGGAATAGCAAATCCTTTGTCGATAACTCTTTCCGGAGCCATGATGCTTGAATATATAGGTTTTAACGAAGCGGCAAAACTTGTTTACGATGCCGTAAAAAGGACAATTTATCAGGGCAACGGCACAAGGGATATTTACACGGGTTTTGAAAAATTGGACAAAAAAGCGGTAGAACTCAGCACCGTAGAGTTTGGCAAACATATAATAAAAGAGATTTAAAATAAAAAATAAATATAATTAATATTAATAAATATAATTTAAAATAATATTTAAAATCGATTCCGGAGGTTATATGAAATTAACCGTTAAGCAAAAAGAAGATTTTCATTTTGTCGGCAAGAGCGAATCCGGCGAAATTAATATAGACGCGGCAGGTTACGTCGGCGGCAAAGGCAGAGGAATAAGACCGCCGGAACTATTTTTGTATTCTATTGCGGGATGCATGGGGATACATGCATACGAAGCGCTTCATAAAATGGGCAAACACGTAGAAGACGTAATAGTCGATACCGACAGCGAAAGAAGAGAAGAAAAACCTAAGGTATTTACGAAAATAATGTTAAGTTTCACGGTAAAAGGCAAAGGGATAACGGAAGAAGACGTCAAAAAAGCCGTCGAAGAAGCCCTTACCAGTTCCTGCAGCATAGCCTATTTAGTAAACAAAGCTTGTCCTATAACTTACAGCATTAAACTTGGTTAGTTAATTAAGATACAATTTATTAACCGAACCGAAATGAACCGAATTAATCTGACGGAGGAGTTTTAGAATAATGTTTAATAAAATTTTAGTAGCGAACAGAGGTGAGATAGCCTGCAGGATAATAAGGGCGTCGAAAGAGCTCGGCATACCTACTGCGGCTATTTTTTCCGACGTAGAACCGACGGCGCGGCACGTTAAAATGGCCGATGAATCTTATATGATAGGCGCAAACCCTCTCGATACTTATCTTAACTATCAACTTATAATAGACCTTGCAAAATCCATAGGAGCAGACGCAATTCATCCCGGTTACGGATTTCTTGCCGAAAATGAGGATTTTGCAAAAGCCGCCGAAGACAACAATATTAATTTCATCGGACCTTCTTCGGAAGTTATAAGGCTTATGGGCGATAAAGCCAGGTCGAAAGAAATTATGAAAAAAGCCGGAGTTATTACCGTTCCGGGCAGCGACGGAATATTAAAATCAGCGGAAGAAGCGCTTGAAATAGCCGAAAAAATAGGATATCCAGTTCTTCTTAAAGCTACGGCAGGAGGCGGAGGAAGAGGAATAAGACTGTGCCGCAATGCAGAAGAAGTAAAAACAAATTATGAAAATGCTTACGCTGAAGCGCTTAAAGCATTCGGCAACGGAGATCTTCTTTTAGAAAAATTTATCGAGAATCCGAAGCATATAGAGTTCCAAATTCTCGGCGATAAATTCGGCAACGTAATTCATCTTGGAGAAAGAGACTGTTCTATCCAGAGAAAAAATCAAAAAATGATAGAAATCGCACCGTCTATGGTTTTAACGGAAGAAAAACGCAAATTTTACGGCGATGCCGCGGTTAAGGCATGCAGGGATATAGGATATTACAGTGCAGGCACTATGGAATTCGTTTCAGATTTATCCGGCAATATATACTTTATAGAAATGAATACGAGGGTTCAGGTAGAACATCCCGTAACCGAAAGCATTACAGGGTTCGATATAGTGAAAGAACAGATTAAAATTGCAGCCGGAAATAAATTATCTATAAAGCAGGAAGACGTTAAATTAAAAGGATTTGCCATCGAATGCAGAATAAATGCGGAAGATCCGAAACACGACTTCCGTCCGAGCATCGGCACTATAGAACGCTATTACGTTCCGGGAGGCAACGGCATAAGGATAGAAAGTGCGGCCTCGGTAGGTTTTGAAGTAACTCCTTATTACGATTCGATGATAGGCAAATTAATCTGCTGGGGCAATACTTTTGAAGAAGCTATCGGCAGAACTTATGAAGCTCTAGAAACTTACGAGATTAAAGGTATTAAAACCACTATACCTATTATAAAAAAGATAATGAAAAAAGATAATTTTAAAACCGGACTTTTTTCTACGAGTTATTTAAAAGAAAACCCCGACGTCTTTGATTATGACGTACAGAGAGACAAAGAAGATTATGTGGCTTTCATAAGCGCCGCCGTAGCGGCATATCACGGTTTATAGTCTATAACGGAGGAATAAAAATAAATGAAAAATATCGAAACTATGTTGCAAGAAGGCTCGATAGAAATTGCGAAGCCTAAAAAGATTTTAATTACCGATTTAACCGCAAGGGACGGACAGCAGTGTAAATTAGCTACAAGGGTTACGACGGACGATCTGCTTCCTCTATGCGAAAAAATGGATAAAGCCGGTCTTTACGCTTTCGAGGCATGGGGCGGCGCGACTTACGACGTCTGCTTAAGATACTTAAAAGAAGACCCGTGGGAAAGGCTGAAAAAAATTAAAGCCGTTATGCCTAACACGAAAATACAGATGCTGTTTAGAGGGCAGAGTATAGTGGGCTATAGACCGAGAGCCGACAAGGTAGTTTACAAGTTTGTCGAAAAAGCTCTCAAGAACGGAATTACCGTTTTCAGGGTGTTCGACTCTTTAAACGATAACCGCAATATCGAAGTTGCCTGCAAGGTTATTAAAGAACTCGGCGGAGAATGCCATGCGGAAATAAGCTATACAAAAAGCCCCGTTCATACATACGAAAAATGGATGCAATACGCGGACGAACTTTTGGAAATAGGACCGGACTGGATTTCCTTTAAAGACGCTACCGGCATTATAATGCCTTTAGATACATACAACATAATAAAAGGAATGAAAGAAAAAGTCGGAGATAAAATAAAAATTTTGTTTCACAATCACGATATGAGCGGAACCGCCATAATGAATCATATGATGGCTATATATGCCGGCGTTGACATGCTTGATACGGTTCTTTCTCCTCTTGCATTCGGTTCTTCGCATCCGGCTACAGAAAGCGTTGTCGCAGCGTTACAAGGCACGCCTTACGATACCGGCATAGATTTAAAAATATTGGAAGAGGCAGCCGCTTTAACCGGAATTATCAGAAAAAATTATAAAAAATACGAAACGGAATACGGCGGAGTTAACGCAAAAGTTCTTATCCATAAAATACCTGGCGGAATGATTTCTAATATGACCGCTCAGTTAAAAGAGGCTAACGCTATCGACAAAATGGAAGATGTTCTTAAAGAAACCCCCAGCGTCGAAAGAGACCTTGGTTATCCTCCGCTTTTAACGCCGTCGTCTCAAATAGTCGGCGTTCAGGCTGTTTTAAACGTTATATCCGGCGAAAGATATAAGATGATAACAAAAGAAGTCAGAGATTATATAGAAGGCAAATACGGCACGCCTCCCGGACCGGTATCAAAAGAGCTTATCGAAAAAATTATGGGTCCCGGCGGCAAACCGGATTACTCCAAGCGTCCAAGCGACAGCGCAGACGTAAACGAATGGGATAAAGCCGTTAAAGAACTCGGTTCGCTTGCAAAATCCGACGAGGATATTCTTCTTTACGTCTTGTTCCCGCTTCAGGCTATGGAATTTTTAAAAGCAAGGGAAAGCGGACAGTTGGAAACGCCTGAAGTCACGCCGGGAACCGAAGATATGATAGAAACACGCGCAGGAGTTATCGAAAATACGGCGCCTGTAGAGTTTGACGTTACATATCACGGCGATAAATTTAACGTGAAAATTGAAGGCGTAACGCCGAACCAGGAAGAAGGCAAACCCAGAAAATATTATGTCAGGGTAGGCGGTAAATTAGAAGAAATACAACTCTTTCCAAAAGTAGAAGCGGTAGTAGGCGGAAATACCGGCGTTTCTAAAACCTCTGCGGGAAGCGCGTCTAACGGCAAAAGAAGGATAGAAGCCGGAGACGTTTCTGCTCCTATGCCGGGCAAAGTCGCTAAAATGTTAGTAAAAGAAGGCGATAAAGTAACGAAAGGGCAGACGGTAGCCATGGTTGAAGCTATGAAAATGGAAAATGAAATACATGCGGCTGCAGACGGTACGGTTAAAGCAGTTTACGTTAAAGTAGGCGATAATATTACGCCGGACGATCCGCTGTTAAATATAGGATAGTTATAAAAACAATTTTTAATTAATTTATCGAGGTTTTATATGAAGCTTTACGAATACGAAACTTATGATACCATATTTAAAAAATACGGCGTGCCTACGCCTAAATATTTAGTAGTCCAGCATCCGGGGCAGAATGTAAGCGACTTTGTCGAACAGTACGGCGAAGTCGTTATAAAATCGCAGGTACTTGTAGGCAAAAGAGGAAAAGCAGGCGCAGTAAAGTTTGCAAAGAACGGCGACGAAGCAAACGAACATGTTCAGGCATTGATGGAAGCAGAGGTTTACGGAGAGAAACCCGTAAGCGTAATCCTTCAGGAAAAAGCCTCTATAATCAAGGAATTATACGTAAGTTTTACATATTCTTCAAAACCGAGACGTCCCGTATTCGTAGTTTCCCTTGAAGGCGGAATGGACGTCGAGGCGCAGGATCCTTCTAAAATATTTACTTTTGAAATAAATCCTCTCGAAGGACTGTTTCCTTACAAAGTCAGGGAATACCTCATTGAAATAGGACTTAAGGATAGACCGGTATTGAGGCAGATGTCTGAAGTAATTGCAAATATGTATAAAGGATTCTGGAATTCGGAAGCAAGGCTCCTTGAGGTTAATCCTTTAATAATAGCGGGAGACAAGGCTAATCCCGATAAGCAGAAAGTTTTTGCAATCGATGCCGTAACCATGATAGACGACGATGCCAGAATAGCGCCTTCAAAAATATATACCGCAAGAGGCGCAATGGGAAGACCTTTGACCGAAAGAGAAAAAGCCGCCCACTTAATAGACAGGGACGATCACAGGGGGAAAGCCGGTTCTTACGTAGAATTAGACGGAAATATAGGAATGATGACTTTCGGAGGCGGCGGTTCTACTATTACGGCGGAAACCGTTTTTGCTCTGGGAATGAAACCTGCAAACTTAACTGATATAGGCGGAAATCCTCCCGCGGAAAAAATGAATAAAATTTCAAAAATTATCCTTTCTAAACCCGGTTTAAAAGCCGTACTTGTATGCGGCGGAACGGCAAGCAATACAAGAATCGACGTGACGATCGGCGAGGGATTGGTATCTGCGATAGAGGAAATGAAAAAAGAAGGAACTTTTCCGGAAGGTTTAATATGGGTAGTAAGAAGAAGCGGTCCCGAATACCAGAAAGGTTTAAAAATGCTTTACGAATGTTTCCAAAGAAACAATATAGAAGGCGTTATATATGATTCGGAACTTCCGCTTACCGAAGCGCCTGAAAAATTATACGAAATTTTAAAGTCTAAAAATTTATTATAAAAAAAATAATTGATTGGAGATTATTTATATGAAAGGCACTAAATTTTTAAACGACGGCACCGGAGTTATCGTAATAGGTATTACCGGAAGAGAGGCTTCCCAGGTTGTTATCGAATCTGAAAAATTATTTCCCGGCATAGTAAAATGCGGCGTAACGCCTGGTAAAGGCGGAACCGTACTTACGGATGACTGTCCGGTACCTGTTTTCGATACCGTAAAAGAAGCTCTTAAGGTTAAAGAATTAAAGCAGTCCGTAAATACCGGACTTGTTTACGTTCCGCCGACGTCCGTTTTGGATGCCGTATATGAACTTATCGACAACGGCATTAAACTTATATATATAATCACCGAACACGTGCCTATCAGGGATTCTATAATAATTTACGAATTTGCTAAAGAAAAAGGCGTTGCTATAGTAGGAGGAACTTCTCTTGGATGCTACGTTCCTTCGGTCGGCAGAATCGGAGCTATCGGCGGAAAAGACCCGAGCATTGCATTTAAAGACGGCTCTATAGTAGTACTGTCAAAAAGCGGAGGGCTTACCGTTACGACTTCCGAGATGTTTAGAAGAAGAGGCTTCGGAATTTATATGGCTCTTGCCGTAGGCGGCGATGTTATTGCATGCACTACTTTTGCAGATGTTTTGCCGGAATTGGAAAAAGACAAAAACGTTCAGGCTTGCGTTATAATGGGAGAACCAGGCGGCGTTTACGAAGAGCAGGTCGCAGAGCTTGTGGATAAAGGCGGATATACTAAACCTTTGGCGGTGTTCGTAGCAGGCGTTTTCCAGGAGATGATGCCCGAAGGCGTTTCTTTCGGTCATGCCGGAGCTATAGTAGAAAGAGGTATGGGTAAGGCAACGAATAAAATAAAGATGCTTGAAGAAGTCGGCAAAAAAACCGGAACTATTAAAGTTGCGAAATTTTATCACGAATTAGTAAACTCGATTATTTCGCTCGGAGTTAAAAGAGACTTTGAAGACGGTTCTTCCGACGACGTTAAACCGCTTTACAGCACTTTAAAATAAATTTTGTTCCGTCACCGTAATAAATTGATCCCCTTAGTTTCTTCAATTCATTTGTCGAAGCTAAGGGAAATTTAATTTTGAAATCAAGTCGTATTAACTTAAATTTAAATATTAAAAATAATTTTTAAAATAAGGAGCGATGATTTTATGTCCGAAACCGTTTCTCAAAAAGAGTGGAGAACCGCAATTACGTCCAATCAGGACGGCAAAATTCTTATAAGAGGTTACAATCTCGATAATTTAATAGGCAATAAATCTTATGCGGAAGTTTGTTTTCTGCTTTTAAAAGGCGAACTTCCAAACAAAAACGAAGCTAAGATGCTCGACGCGATTTTCGTCTCCTGTATAGATGCCGGTATAGCCGCTCCTTCGTCCGTTGCCGCAAGGACGGTATTTTCGGGCGGAAATTCGCTTAATGCCGCAGTAGCCGCCGGAGTTTTGACTCTGGGCGATGCTCACGGAGGCGCAATAGAAAAATCCGCCAAAATGTTTCAGGATTATTTGAAAGGCAAGGAAGGACTTAAAGAATCTGACATAAAAGAAATGGCGGCAAACATAGTTGACGATGCGTTAAAAAATAAAAAAAGGCTTGCCGGCTACGGACATAAACTTCATACCGTCGATCCGAGAACTAAAAGGCTTTTGGAAGTTGCCGAAGATTTAAATTTCGGCGGAGATTTTATTAAGTTAGCCGTTTATATCGCCGAAGAATTTAAAGTTAAAAAACCCGAACAGAAACTTCCGCTTAACGTGGACGGATGCATTGCCGCAATAATTTCCGATATGGGCTTCGATTACAGGCTCGGCAAGGGTTTCTTTATTATCGCCCGTTCTGCCGGACTAGTCGGTCAGGTTTTCGAGGAATGGATGAGGGAAAAACCTTTCCGCAGATTAGCCGCCAATCTCCACGAATACGACGGGGTTCCGGAACGCGGACTTTAAAATTGAAATATATCGATAGACGTAGTATAATTCATTAAAGTTATTATACTTTATGCAATTCTAATCAATAAATATAATAAGGGAGGAGAAATAATGGACGATAAAGCTTTAACTATCGAATTTGTCAGAGTTACGGAGCATGCCGCAATATCTGTTGCAAGATTTATAGGCAGAGGCGACGAAAAAGCAGCGGATAGGGCTGCCGTAGAATCCATGAGGGACTCCCTTAATTATATCGATATAGACGGCACTATTGTTATTGGCGAAGGCGAAAGAGACGAAGCTCCAATGCTTTATATAGGGGAAAAAGTAGGCAGCGGAAAAGGGCAGAAAGTAGATATTGCCGTTGATCCTTTAGAAGGCACTACTCTGGCAGCTACAAGCGCTCCTAATGCCATAGCCGTGATGGCTATAGGAGATCATGGCAATTTTCTTCATGCGCCGGATACTTATATGCAGAAAATTGCAGTAGGACCTAAAGCAAAAGGTGCAATAGACATAAATCTTTCGCCTACGGAAAATCTTCACAGGATTGCAGACGCGATGAACAGATATGTCGAAGACTTAACCGTTATAATCCTTAACCGTGAAAGACATAAAGAACTAATAGATGAGGTTAGAAAAGCAGGTGCAAGAATACGCCTTATTCAAGACGGCGATGTTGCAGGTGCTATTGCTACGGCCAAAGAAGATTCCGGAATAGACGTGCTTATGGGCACCGGAGGTGCTCCCGAGGGCGTTCTCGGCGCTGCTGCATTAAGATGTGTCGGCGGAGATATGCAGGGCAGGCTTGTTTTTAGAAACGAAGGCGAAAAAGAGCGGGCACTAAAAATGGGAATAAAAGATTTAAATAAAGTTTACGGCATACAGGAACTTGCCGCCGGAGATGTTATATTTGTAGCAACCGGAGTAACTAACGGCGATTATTTAAAAGGTGTCGAATTTTTTCAAGGCGGCGCAAAAACATATTCCGTAGTTATGAGGTCTAAAACCGGAACCATAAGATATATAGAAGCCAACCACTATTTTAATTACAAAGAAATAAAATAAAACTACTTTTACATATAACGCAAATTAAAAATAATGGTATAATTAAATCAATATAATTTATATATTTATTATTTGCGGATTTATATCGTAAAAGGAGTATAGTATGAAAGTATTTATTGCAGGCGGCACCGGTTTTGTAGGTTCAGTCGTTTCTCAAAAAATTAAGTCTTCCGGCGCTTCGGTAACGCTTTTAGAGCGCAATAAAAATAAGATTTCCCGATTAAAGGAACAAGGATACGAAGTTTTTGAAGGCACGCTTGAAGATAAAGCGGCAGTTAACGGTTATTTATCGGCAGCCAAATTCGACGCCGTAATAAATCTTATCGGTATAATAAGAAGCGTTCCGGGTTTTTCCTTTCAAAAAGTTCATGTAGATTACGTAAAAACTTTATTAGATTTGGCAAAGGAAAACGGAATAGACAGGTTTATCCACATGAGCGCCCTCGGGGCTTCAGAACACAGCGATTCAGAGTATTTTTCTACAAAATACGAAGGTGAGTCGCTCGTTAAAAATTCCGGTTTAAAATGGACGGTTTTTCAGCCCTCTTTAATTTTCGGCAATAACGCAGGTTTTTTCGACGATATAATAGAATTGGTAAAAACAAGGGCGTTTGTTCCGATAATAGGAACCGGAGAAAATAAATTTGCCCCGATTGATGTCTTTTCCGTAGCAGAAGCTTATAATAATTCCTTATACAACGAAAAAACCGTAAACGAAATTTTCAGATTATGCGGTCCCGAGATATATACTTTTGAAGAAATTATAGATTTAATTATGGAAATTACCCCTCCTAAAAAATTGAAAATCCATGCCCCTTCTTTTTTAGCGGAAAAATCGCTTGATTTTATAGAAAAACTATTTCCGTCTTTATCAAAAAAAGCCCCCGTAACTTCCGACCAAATCAGGATGCTTAAACACGACAACATCTGCGAATCAAAAGAAGAGCAGCAAAAAAACGACGAAATTTTGGGATTAAAAAGAACGCACTTAAAGGATTGGCTGAAGTCGTATCTCGCCTAAATCAGATTTATTCGCTCTCTTATTCTATTCTCTGCGATCCATCTGTTTCCCCCCTTTTTATCTATTTTTTTGCAAATAAGAAAATATTTTTAAATTTGCTTGACTTTTAATTAAATGAATAATATTATTTAAGTGTGGTAAAAAGTGGTAAAAAGTGGTAAAAGATTAGATATATTAAATTTATTATAAATAATTATTTCGGTTATGTTTAGCGGCAGATATAATCATGCGATAGACGACAAAGGCAGAATAAAAGTGCCTCAAAAGATTAAAGAGGCTTTAACGTCGGTTTACGACGATACTTCCGTTGTAATTACCAATCTAGATAAATGCCTCGTCGCATATCCGCTTGAGGAGTGGCGCAAGTTAGAGGAAAAGGCGCTTAAACTTCCGTCTATGCAAAAAGACGTGCTTGAATTTTTAAGATATTTTTTCTCAGGGGCGGAGGAAGTAGAACTTGATAAAATGGACAGGCTGCATATTCCGCAGTCTCTTAAAATCAGCGGGAATTTAAAAAAAGAAGCCGTAATAGTAGGAATAATAAACAGATTTGAAATATGGGACAGAGAGCTATGGGATGTTAATTTTCAGGGAGCGAAATCCAATTTTGAATCTATCGCCGCTACTATGGCGCAGATTGGATTCTGACAATACTGGAGAGGTGTTTTAGGGAAGCAATGATATGTTGATAATATATATAGTAGTTTAATTAAGATATTATTATGGAAATATTTTCCGGAAATAAAAGCGGCGGCGTTGTTATCCCAACACAAACTCAATCGCAGCCGGCAGTCCATATACCTGTGCTTTTAAAAGAAGCAATGGACGCTTTAAACATAAGGCGCGGCAATGTTTATGCCGACGGGACTCTGGGCGGCGGCGGATTTTCGGAAGCGATACTGAAAAAACTTGAAGGCGAAGGTTTTCTTATAGGAATAGACAGGGATTATTCGGCGGTTAAAACCGTTTCGGCTAAATTTGAAAAAGAATTTAATTCTAAAAATTTTAAACTTGTTCATTCAAATTTTAGTCGGATAGACGAAGTAATAAAAGCTGCAGGTTTTGAAAACATCGAAGGAGTAGTTCTGGATCTTGGTATCAGTTCTATACAACTTGAAAGCAATAGGGGTTTCAGTTTTGCTTTTAATAATGAAAGCTCTATAAAAGATGAAGAAAAAAAAGTATATTCCGATGCAGTAATCGATATGAGGATGGACGCCGGCGACGAAAACGGATTAACGGCTTACGACGTAGTAAACGGCTATCAGGAGCGGGAGATAGCAGACATTATATATAAATACGGAGACGAAAAATTTTCAAGAAGAATAGCCAAAAGCATAGTAGAATACAGAAAAAAAAATAAATCTATAGAAACTCCTTCCGAATTGGCAGCCATAGTAAGGAAGGCGGTTTACGGAGGATACGGAAAATTTAGAAGATTCAAAACCGATCCCGCGACGAAGACGTTCATGGCGTTGAGAATTTTCGTAAACGAAGAGTACGATTCTCTTTCGCAATTTTTAGACAAATTAGGCGGCGTTTTAAAAAAAGACGGAAGAGCAGTCATAATTTCTTTTCACTCCGGCGAAGACAGAATCGTTAAAAATTTTTTAAAAAATAATTTAAATTTTAAACCTTTAAATAAAAAACCGATAGTTCCGACCGAAGAAGAAATAGAAAATAATCCCAGATCGAGGAGCGCTAAATTGAGGGCATTTTATCGTGACTAAGATAAAACCTTATTTTATAGTTTTAGTGATAATACTTACTATACTCGGAATTTTTTACGTGTGGACTGCTATGGAAAGCGTTAAGCTTGGCTACGATATTGCCAGGCTGAACGATATTAAATCTAAATTAGAACATAAAAATAAAAAATTGTTAATTAAAAAAACGGCTTTAAGTTCTCCGTCAAGGATTTACGGTATTGCAAAAAAAATGGGCTTCATTTATCCGAAAGAGGGCGAAATTATAATGGTGCATGATTAGAGTATGGAAAACTACTTTAAAACTGAGAATGATTATCGGTTTTATGGTAATATTAATTTTTGCGGTATTGCTTATATTTCGGGCGTTCGACATCCAGATAATAGAGGGAAGCAGATTAAGCAAACTTGCGGATGCGCAATTTCAGGCAAGCGTATATTTTATGCCTGAAAGGGGCAATATTTATTCGGCAGACGGAAGCATACTTGCCGCAAGCGTAAATATTCCAGGGGTAGCCGTCGATCCTTTAATGGTGAAAGATAAACTTAAAAGCGCAGAGAGACTTTCTAAAGCAACAGGTTTAAAATATAAAAAAATAATTAAAATATTAACTAAGAATCTACAATTTGCATGGATAAAAAGGAGGGTTTCCGCCGAAACGGCAAAAAAAGTAGAGAAACTCGGAATAGAAGGCATTATTATCGTTAAACAGCCCGTCAGATATTATCCTAACGGAACGCTTCTTGCCCATACGCTTGGATTTGTCGGAATAAACGACAACGGTTTATCCGGAATAGAGTATAAATACAATAAGTATTTAAAAGGCAATAAACGGGCGTTAAAGGTTCTTCAGGACGGTTTGGGTCAGTATATATTTATAAGGGGTTTCGGACTTAAAAAAGCAACGCACGGAGATAATATTTATTTAACTATTAATAAACAGCTTCAGTTTATTACGCAGTACTATTTAGATAAGGAGGCGAAAGCTGCCGATTCCAAAGGAGCTTTTGCGATATTAATGGATCCAAATACGGGAGCTATTCTTGCTATGGCGGATTATCCTTCATTTAACCCGAATTATTACTGGAAATATTCCGCAAGGCACTGGAGAAACAGGGCGGTTACCGACGACTTTGAGCCTGGTTCCACGATGAAGCCCTTTATAATATCGGGAGCTATGCAGGACGGAATAATAAAACCCGATACTATAATAAACGGGCATCACGGAGCGTATTACATAGACGGCATAACCGTGCACGACGTTGAAAGCTGGTTCGGCAAGCTTACTATAAATCAGTTAATAGAATATTCATGTAACGTATGCGCATGTCAGGTCGGCATGAAAATGGGCAAACAGAAGGTCTGGTACTGGCTGAAAAGATGGGGATTTTTGTCGATGCCCCATGCAGGCTTGCTTGGAGAAAATGCCGGAATAGACAGAAACGTAAGTCGATGGTCTGAAGTCGGTCCTTGCGAAGAGGCTTTCGGGCAGGGAGCGGCTATAAACGGACTTCAGGAAATAACGGCTCTTTCGGCTATTGCAAACGGCGGCTACTTATTGAAGCCTTATATTATAAAAAAAATAGTTAATCCATACGGCAAAGTTATATTCAGGGCAAAACCGCATGAAATAAGAAGGGTTATAAATTCTAAAACGGATAAAGAAATTAAATATATGATGCGTTTAGTCGTTAAAGGCGGAACAGGACAATATGCAAAACTGATAGATTTTAAGGTTTGCGGAAAAACCGGAACCGGACAGATCGACAATCCAAAAACCGGAACGTATTTCAAAAATAAATATAACGCTTCTTTTATGGCTTTTGTTCCTTATAAACATCCGGTACTTGCAATGCTTGTCGTACAGCAGGAGCCTGCCAAAATAAGTTATTACGGAGGAGCCGTAAGCGCGCCGGTAGTCCGCTCCGTATTTAAAACCGCTTTAAATATATTAAACGTTTATCCGGGCGGCAAAGCATATAAAAAGCAGTTAAAAGTAGGAAACCTATCTAATAGCGAAAAGAAATCAGCGGAAAATTTTAGAAATAAAAGTTTTAAACACGAAAAATATCCCGTAATGCATTCAGGCAGCTATTCAAGAATCTATTCCGGAAAAATGCCCGATTTAAAAGGCGACACGATTTACGAAGCATTAAAAGCATTAAGCCGGCTCGGGAGACTTTCTATAAAAATACGGGGAAGCGGATATTTATATTATCAGAGCGTTAAAGCCGGAGCATATATATCTGCCGAAAGCGGCATAAATTCAGTGACTTTAAAATTCAAACCGAAAAAATATTACGGTTATGTGCAAATGCAAAAGACGGAGAAAAAAAACAAAAAGTTAAAGTCTGGTAATATATCGAATAAAAAAACGAATTAAAATCCGGTATAAAGTTTAAAAAGAAAAACTTAAAGACGGTGTCGGTTTTAAAATGAAATGAAAAAGTAAAAAAATAAATTTTATGAATATCGAAAATATTATAAAAAATAACGATTTTATAGAATACGCATACGGCAAAACCGATACCGATATTTTATGCATATCGAACGATTCAAGAAAAATTAAAGACGGATGTATTTTTGCCGCAAGAAAAGGCGTTAATCTTGATTCAAACGCCTTCGTCGAAGAAGCGTTGTCGAAAGGCGCCGCCGCGGTATTGACCGACGATTCGGAAACGGCGGAAAAACTTAAAAACAAAAAAAATATTACGGTAATTTTTGCTAAAGATGCACTGAAAGCATATGCGGTAATGTCTAAAAATTTTTTCGGCAACCCCGGCGATAAATTAAAACTTATAGGGGTTACGGGAACAAACGGAAAAACTACTACGACGTTTCTTATAAAATCTATTTTAAACGCCGCCGGTAACAAAACCGGTTTAATCGGCACTATAGACTATGAAATAGGGGAAGGCAGAAAAGAGTCTAAAAACACTACTCCCGATGTTTACGAACTTAACGGAATGTTTGCCGAAACCGTTAGGTCGGGCGGTTCTGCATGCGTTATGGAAGTTTCTTCCCACAGCTTAGACCAGGGAAGGGTTTACGGAATACCGTTCGACGCCGCCGTTTTTACAAATTTAACGCGCGATCATTTAGATTACCATAAAAACATGGAATCATATTACGAAGCAAAAAAGAAACTGTTTTCCGAAGTATTGTCGGAGAGTTCTAAAACTAAAAAATATGCAGTTATAAACGGCGACGATCCTTACGGTAAAAAACTTACCGAAGAGCTTAAGGCGCTCATTGCACTCAAATCCTTAAACAACAACAATAATAATAATATATATATTATTACATACGGATTGAGCTCCGGATCGGATGTTTCCGCAGAGAATATAAATTACTTAAGAGACGGATTGAAATTCGACGCCGTTATAAAATACGGCATTGCGGATAATAACCGCCGCAGCGGAAGCGAAAAAATTTTAAAAAATATAAGTTCAACGCTGTTAGGTTCTTATAACCTTTATAATATACTTGCTTCTATAGCGGCTGCTTATGCTCTTTCGGTACCGGACGAATTTATAATTTCCGGCATTGAATCGCTTTTAAACGTCCCGGGAAGGGTAGAAAAGGTAGATACCGGTGTTCCGTCCTCTCCTTTGGTATGCATAGACTATGCTCATACCGACGACGCCGTAGAAAGAGTTCTTTCCGCTTTAAAAGCCATATCCAAAGGAAAACTGATAAGCGTTTTTGGATGCGGCGGCGACAGAGACAAAGGAAAAAGACCTCTTATGGGCAGACATTCGACGGATATTGCCGATATAAGCATAATAACGTCGGACAATCCAAGAAGCGAGGAGCCGTCGGCTATTATCGAAGAAATAATATCCGGCGTCAAGAATGCATTATATATAGACGGAAAAGACGGAGACGCTTTAATTAATTTCAAAAAGTCTGCAGAGTCGTCGGAAAGGCATGTTTATATCATAGAAGAAAACAGGGCGGAAGCGATAAAATTAGCCCTTTCGATAGCTGGAGCGGACGACACGGTGGTTATTGCAGGCAAAGGGCATGAAGATTATATGATAGTGAAAGACGTCAAGTTTCATTTCAGCGATAAAGAGGAAGTATTGAAATATTATAAAACCGTTATAAATTTGTGACGGGTGCAGAATAAAAATGAAAATAAATTACAACTTAACTTTAGACGAAATTTTAAACGCAACGGACGGCAAATTAATCATTGCCGGCAACGGAACCGGTCCGTTGGTTTTTAACGAAATTTTTACGGATTCTAGGGAAGATTTCGGCAGAAATGCAATGTTTATAGCGTTAAAGGGCAAAAATTTCAACGGAGAAGATTTCGTTGAAGCCGTTTTTAAAAAAGGCGGCTATTGCGCTTTGGTTTCATGGGATTTTTTAGAAAATAACGACATATCCGAATACGGCGATAAAATTATTATCGCAGCCCAAGACCCCGTGTCTTCGCTGGGAGATATAGCAAAATTATATTTAAGCAAATTTAATTTAATAAAAAAAATCGCGTTAACCGGCTCCTGCGGAAAAACTACCACTAAGGAAATGGTTTATGCGATTTTTTCTACGGTTTTCGGCGCAGAAAAAATTCTTAAAAACGATTATAACTATAATAACTTAATAGGAGTTCCAAAGACTATTTTTCGGCTTAATAACGGTACCGAATATCTTATTCTTGAAATAGGCACCAACAAAAAAGGTGAGATAAAAAGGCTTTCAGAAATTATATCGCCCGACATCGGAGCTATTACAAATATAGGAAAGGCGCATCTTGAAGAATTTAAAGATACCGAAGGCGTGTTCACGGAAAAATCGGAACTTGCCCGCAGTCTTAAGGGAGCAGGCTTCCTCGTTCTAAACGCAGACGATGCAGTGCCGCCGGCAAGATATCAAGATAAAATAAAAGACGGGGTAAATATTATTTCTTTCGGTTTTGGAAAAATAAACGACAAAAATGCTCAAAGCGTTCAAAGCGCTAAAAGTGTTCAAGATGTCAAAAATGGCGGCGTTCCCGATGTTTTATGCGAAAGCGCGGTTTTAAACGAAAAAACCGGAAAAACGGACTTAAATGTTTTATTAAACGGAAAAAAATACGTTATAGGAGTTAATTTCGGCGGAAGACATTTAATTTACGATTTTTTATGCGCTTTTTCCATTGCTTCGGCATGCGGTATCGCTCCGGAAGCCTACATTGCTTCGGATGTTTTTAAAAATTTTAATATTCCGCGCGGAAGAATGGAGATAATTCATATAACCGATAATACCGGAGAATGGACAATGATTAACGATGCATATAATTCCAATCCGGATTCCCTTAAAGCCGCGCTGGATTTTATAAGAACGGACTATCCGGAAAACAAAAAAATATTTGTTCTCGGAGACATGCTGGAGCTCGGCGGTTCCGCTCAGGAAGAGCACGTAAAAGCTGGTCGCGAAATTAGCGGTTTAGCCGATTATATTTTTTACAAAGGAGATTATTCCGATTTTGTAACGAAAGGATTGGAAGAAAAAAAATTTTCCGGAAAATTTTTTTTAATAAAAGACGGCGAAACTTTCAAAAACTATTTTAAAAAATTAGACAAAAATAACGCCGTAGTACTCCTTAAAGGTTCGAGAGGCATGAAACTCGAAGATTATTTTAAAGAAGAAATTGATAAAAGTAAAATTGATAAATCTATAATATATAAAATATAAATCTATATGCTTAATTTAAATGCAAATTTTTTAAAATATATTACGTTCAGGTCTTCGTACGCCATTATACTGTCGCTGATATTATCGATAGCGCTCGGCAAAATATTTATTAAAGGATTAAAAAAAATGAAGATAGGGCAGGTAGTTCGGGAAGACGGTCCAAAATCGCACATTAACGACAAAAAAGACGTTCCGACCATGGGCGGACTTTTAATTTTATTCAGCGTCATCGTTCCGGTTTTATTGCTTGCCAGACTTGACAACTTTTATATTTATATGGGTATTTTAACGCTTTTATCGTTTGCTTTGATAGGATTTGCGGATGATTTTTTAAAAATAAGAGGTCATTCTTCGAAAGGGCTTAGAGGCAAATATAAATTTTCTATCCAAACTTTAATAGCGGTATGCGTTTCGGCAGCCCTTTATTTTCATGATGAATCTCTCGGAAGGGTAATAATTCCTTTTGTTAAGAACTATTATTTAAATTTCGGCGTTTATTTTATAATTTTTTCGGCGTTTATAGTAGTCGGTTCTTCCAATGCAGTTAATTTAACAGACGGTCTCGACGGTTTGGCTATAGGGGTTTTTGCCATAGCTATAGCCGGATACCTTATATTTTCGTATGCGGCGTCTAATTATAAATTTGCCGACTATCTGCATATACCTTATATAAAAAACATAGGAGAAGTCGTAATATTATGCGCTTCTTTATTCGGCGCCTCCATAGGTTTTTTATGGTTCAACTCTTATCCTGCTTCGGTTTTTATGGGGGATACCGGTTCTATACCTTTAGGTGCTATACTCGGCTATGTAGCAATAGTTTCAAGACAGGAGATTCTTCTTATTATAATAGGGTTTGTATTTGTTATCGAGGCTTTAAGCGTTATATTTCAGGTCGGTTCTTACAAACTGAGAAAAAAAAGGATATTCAAAATGGCGCCGATACATCATCATTTTGAAATCGAAGGCGTTCCGGAATCGAAAATAGTCATAAGACTTTGGATAATTTCTCTGATATTAACGATATTTGCTCTGTCAACTCTTAAACTGAGGATTTTTTAAATGTCCGATTTAATTTTGGGTTTCGGTAAAACAGGTTCCGCCGTTTACGAATATATTAAGAGCAGAAAAGATTATGCAAAAAACAGACCGCTCTTAATATACGACGATACTGCCGAAAATGCCGCCGGCTTGAATGTTCCGGACGAAAAAAACGCCGTGTTCTTTAGTAAGCGGAACGAAGAAATACTTTTCGGCAGCTATTTCGGGGATATAGAAAGATGTATCGTAAGCCCCGGAATACATAGAAACCATCATGTTATTTTAAAATTAAGAAAGGCAGACATTCCGGTTTTAAGCGAAATAGAATTTGCGTATAATAATCTTCAAAAAGTTCAAAAAGAGAAAAAAGCTAAAATTATAGCCGTTACGGGAACCAACGGGAAAACTACTTCGGTTACCCTATGCAAAAGCGCGACAGAAGCGGCGGGTTTAAGCGGAAAAACTTTCGTAGGAGGCAATCTCGGAGTTCCTTTTATATCGGGCATAGACGATTACGAAGATTTTGTTCTGGAGGTATCCAGTTTCCAGCTTGAATGGATTTACGATTTTAAACCTGATATCGCCGTACTTCTTAATGTAGAAGACGACCATATGGACAGATATATTAATTTCGACGAATACAGGCTTACAAAATATAAGATGTTTAAAAATCTTAAATATAACGACGTTGCCGTATTAAATCAGGGCGACTATAATTCGTCCGTTTTAAAAGGCGTTATCGGTTCAAACGCTGTTTTATACGGATTTGAAGAAAGCAAATGCGACGTTTTTTACAAAGACGGTTTTATTAATCTTCGTCTTAAAGATTTAATCGGATTTAATGCCGAAATTTCCTTAAAAGACGTTGCCGATAAAAGAAAATTCGTCATAGAAGACATGATGGCGGCTGCCTGTTCTCTATCGCTCTACGGAATTCCGCCGGACGTGATTAAAAAAGCCTTTGACGGTTACAGGCTTTTAAGGCATAGGGTTGAATGCATCGGCAGTATAGATAATGTATATTTCTACGACGATTCAAAGGCTACCAATCCAGCTGCAGTAGTAAGCGCGCTTAATTCATTCGGCGCTTTAAGCGAAGAGGGGGTTAAAACGGATATAGTCCTTATACTCGGTGGGAAAGACAAGGGTTTTAATTACGAAAGCATCGTCGAACCGGTAAAAAAAAGCGTAAGAGCATGCGTTTTGATGGGCGAAACTAAAGAAATACTCGAAAAAACGCTGAAAGGACACGTAGAATATATGCTTGCCGGCGATATGGAAGACGCAGTCGTTAAATCTTTTAACTATTTAAAAGATACCGTTAAAAGCGGAGGTTCCGGCACGGTTCTTCTATCTCCCGCATCTTCGAGTTTCGATATGTTTAAAGATTACGGCGAAAGAGGGGACATGTTCAAAAAATATTTTGAAAAATTAAAATTAAAAAATAATTTTTATGAAAAATTATGATTAATTACAATGATTAACTACGGAAAAGTTTTTATAAGAAAATACGATACAACGCTGTTTCTTGCGGTTTTGCTGTTAATATCGCTCGGCTTGGTTATGGTTTATTCTACGAGCGCGATGATTTCTATAGTTCAGTACGGGGTTAGCTATCATTTTATTTTAAGGCAGGGAATATACGTCGCCCTGTCCGGATTGGCGGTATGGTTTTTAATGCGCAACGACTATCATATGCTCAAATCTTTTTATCAAATTATTTTATTCGTAATAATAGTTTTGATGCTTTTAGTATTTGTTCCGCATATCGGAATAGACGCCGGAGGTTCCAGAAGATGGATAAATTTAAGATTTTTCAGCATACAGCCGTCCGAATTTTTAAAAATTTTTTTTATAGTTTATTTAGCTATTTTTTTGGAAAAAAGAAAGGATACGCTCGATAAAAATCCGTATTCGTTTATTTTTATCGGTCCTTTTATATTTTTGGGTTTTTTAGATTTACTGCTCTTAAAAGAACCTGATTTCGGGACAAGCTCGATTATGTTTTTTATAACTTTTATTATGCTTTTTGCAGGCGGCGTATCCTTATTCTATCTGCTGGCGGTTGCGGCGCTCGGCGGAGCCGCCGCATATTTCTTAATATTTACCGTGGCGTACAGGAGAGACAGGGTGCTTGCATTTCTTCATCCTTTTCACGATAAAACAGGCATAGGCTTTCAGATAATACAGTCTATGTACGCTTTTGCCCGGGGCGGACTATATGGGGTAGGACTCGGAAACGGAAAAGAAAAACTTTTTTTTCTTCCGACGCCTTATTCCGATTTTATATTTTCCAGCGTAGGCGAGGAACTGGGGTTTATAGGCGTGACCGTGTTTATTTTACTTTATCTTATTCTTGCTTACAGAGGATTGAAAGTAGCTATAAACGCGCCCGACCTTTTCGGTACTTATCTTGCATACGGTATTACGTGCCTGATTACTTTGAGCGCATTTATAAATATCGGCGTGGTTCTCGGCACTCTGCCTACGAAAGGACTTGCGCTTCCGTTTATCAGCTATGGAGGCAGTTCGATGTTTGCAACGTGCATCGGCATAGGAATTTTGCTCAATATATCTTCTCAGAGCATTAAGGGGAAAAATATTTGATGAATATAGTAATTGCCGGCGGTGGAACCGGAGGACATATGTTTCCGGGAATTGCGGTTTACGAAAAATTAAAAGAGTTAGACGAAAAAACGGATATTTATTTTATCGGAACGGAGAAAGGAATTGAAAATAAGGTTAAAGACGTTTACGGCTTCAGACTGTTGACGATAAACGTCACGGGATTTTCGGGAAAAAATTTTATGAATAAATTAAAATCTTTAAAAAATGCGGTTTATGCGGTAAAAGACGTGAACTCCGTTTATAAAAGAGTAAAGCCCGATTACGTTTTAGGGCTTGGAGGATATATATCATTAATTCCATTAATCGTAGCAAAGTTAAGAAAAATAAACTGCGGGGTTATGGAGCAGAACGTCGAACCCGGACTTTCCAATAAAATTCTTGCGCTTTTCGGGACAACCGTATTTGCTTCTTTTGAAGAAACCAAAAAGCATATTCGGTCAGGCAGAGTTATTACAGCCGGCAATCCGGTAAGGGGAAAAATATTTAAGTATGCCTTTTCCGAATCTGAAAAAGAAAAAGACTTTTACGGCGATAAAAATTTAAAAATATTCGTTTTCGGCGGTTCTCAGGGCGCCTCGTCCGTCAATACGGCTGTTTTAAAGATGCTGTCCGAAATGGACGATAATTTGTCGCGCAATATAATTATTTACCATCAGACGGGTCAGCGCGACGCCGAAAAGGTAGAGGATTTTTATAAAAATAATCTAAAAACAAAAATAGGCGGTTACGAAGTTTTCCCCTTTACCGGCAGTATAGAGGATTATTACGGGTTAAGCGATATAGTTATATCGAGGGCAGGAGCGGGAACTCTGTCGGAGCTGGTTTTGTTAAGAAAGCCGGCTGTTTTAATACCGTATCCGTATGCGGCAGGCAATCATCAGGAGAAAAACGCTCTTGCTTTTTTGAAAAACGGATGTTTTGAAATTGCTAAAGACGACGAAAATCTCTCTAATGAATTATTACAAAAAATTTCTAAAATATTTTATAATAGAGATTTGTTAAAATCTATGTATAATAATTTAAAAAAAATAGAAGTAAAAGATTCTGCCGCTGAAATAGCAGGCATAATATTAAATAAAGATAACGATAAAGGAGAGAAATTATGAAAAACGGCGTCAAAAAGATTCATTTAATCGGTATCGGCGGTTCCGGCATGAGCGGGATAGCAGAAGTTCTTATAAACCTTGGTTATTCCGTTACCGGTTCGGACATAGAATACAGCCAGACGATAGAAAAAATAGAATCTATAGGCGGCAAAGTTTTCATAGGACATAATCCCGAAAATATAAAAGATTCCGAAGTGGTAGTATATTCTACCGCAATTTCCGAAGCTAATCCGGAGCTTAACGAAGCTAAAAACAGAAAACTGACGGTTTTAAGAAGAGCGGAAATGCTTTCGGAACTTCTCTCGCTGAAAAAAGGAATCGCTATAGCCGGTTCTCACGGCAAAACTACCACTACTTCGATGATATCGTCGATACTCGGGGAAGCAGGAGTTGACCCTACTTTCGTCGTCGGAGGCAAAATTTTCGGACTGGGTATGCATTCTAAAGTGGGCAAAGGCGATTATATGGTCGTCGAAGCCGACGAAAGCGACGGTTCGTTTTTAAAATTAAAACCGGATTATTGCGTCGTCACCAATATAGACTACGAGCATTTATGCTATTACGGCAATATAGAAAATTTAAAACAGTCTTTCGCCGACTTTATAAACAATATTCCATTTTTCGGATTTGCGGTTTTATGCGCCGATAATCCTTTATTAGCATCTTTGTTTCCGGTTATAAATAAAAAATATTTCACTTACGGCATAGAGCAGAAAGCGGATTATTACGCTTTAAATATATCTTTAGAGCAGAATGCCTCTTCCTTCGATGCATATTCCGGAGATAAAATGATAGGCAAATTCAAGCTGTCCGTCCCGGGAATACATAATGTTTTAAACGCTCTTTCGGCAATAGCCATGACTAAAGAGCTGGGCATAAAAACAGAATTTATAGCGAAAGCGCTTGAAAGTTTTCACGGAGTAGAAAGAAGGTTTCAGATAAAAAAATCTAACGAAAGGCTTATAGTAGTGGACGATTACGCCCATCATCCGGTAGAGATTGCCGCTACGCTTAAAGCCGCAAAAAACTGGAACAGGCAGATAGTCGCCGTTTTTCAGCCGCACAGATATTCCAGAATGAAAGACCTTATGGACGATTTCGTAAATTCTTTAAAAATTGCCGACTCGGTCATAATAACGGACGTTTATTCTGCGGGAGAGATTGCGATAGAAGGCATTTCGTCTATGGCGCTTTCCGAGAAAATGAGGAATAACGGATATAAAAACGTATTTTACGTTCCGAACAGAAAAGATATTAAATCTAATTTGAAAAATATGCTGAAAGGCGGAGAGATGGTAATATTCCTCGGTGCCGGCGATATAACCAAAACATGCGACGAATTCGTCCACAGCAGGCTTAACAAAAAAAGAAGTTTGAAAACTGTTTCTGCCGCGGGCGGCGGAAGTTTAAAGGAGCATATTAATTATTAATTCATATATAATTTAATACGGTGCAGGAATTCAATTCCGGCACCGTCACAAATATGATTAAATCAAAAGAAGATTTATTAAAAAAGTTAAAAGAACACGGCATCGATTTTATGGAAAATCAGGATATGTCGTCCTATTCTTCCATTAAAACCGGAGGGAAGGCGGATTTAATTCTGTTTCCAAAAAACGAAGCCGAACTCGGTTCATTAATAAAACTGACCGAAGGCGAAATATCCGAATGTTTCCGTTACGTCGTAGGCGGAGGGACAAATACGCTTTTTAAGGAAGAAAGGATATGCGTTCCTGTTATATCTTTTAAAAAATTCGACTCTTCCGTATCGGACGTATCGGAAGATTACGGAAATAATGAGAATGAGAAATGCGGCAAAAAAGTTTTCAGATTCGGCGCAGGAATTAATTTATCGAAAATTTTAAATTATTCGATTAAACATAATTTAAGCGGATGCGAGTTTTTTTACGGAATTCCCGGAACTCTCGGCGGAGCGGTAAAAATGAATGCCGGTTCCAAAGAAAGTTCAGTCGGAAATATCGTAGAGGCTATAGATATATTAGATTCAAACGGCTCTAAAAGCACTGCGGAAAAAAAAGATATGAATTTTTCATACCGCAGTTTAAATGTTAAAGGCATTAAAGATAATTATTTTATCACGTCGGTTTATCTTAGGCTTAAAGAATCGTCTAAAAGCGAAATAGCCGAAAATATTAAAATTTTTAAAGAAAGAAAATCCGGACAGCCGCTCGGAGAATTTTCTCTCGGCTGCATTTTTAAAAATCCTGAAGGTTTTTCTGCCGGAAAAATCATAGAGGAGATAGGATTTAAGGGCGTTTCTTTCGGCGGAGCTTACGTTTCACGGAAACATGCAAATTTTATAATCAATAAAGGCGGCGCAAAACCTTCCGACATTATATTTTTAATAGACAATATAAGGGAAAAAGCGTTAGAAAGCAAAGGGATAAAATTAGATACGGAAATAAAGATAGTCTAATTAAAATTGTAAATAAAACATGCGTGAAAATTTGAAAAATTTAAAAATAGGGGTTTTGGCGGGAGGCAGGTCGGAGGAGAGGGATATCTCTATTAAAACCGGAAACGCCGTCTTCAATGCCTTGAAATCCGGCGGATATAATGCTCTGCTGTTTGATTTGGACGAAAATTTTACGGCTAATTTAAAAAATATAGACGTCTGTTTTATTGCTCTGCACGGAACGTACGGGGAAGACGGCAGGGTTCAGGGAGCACTTGAAATACTCGGCGTACCCTATACAGGTTCGGGCGTTCTTGCAAGCGCGCTGGCGATGGACAAGGTTAAATCGAAAGCATTGTTTAATTTTTACGGTTTAAAAACGCCTGCCGGAATCGTGATAAAGAAGGGAAACTTCGAAAATGCGTTAAATGAAATATCGAAAAATTTCGAGCCTCCTTATTTCGTTAAACCGAATGCTTCCGGTTCGAGCATAGGATGCTCCATAGTCGAAAGCGGCGGGTCGATAGACGATTTAAAAACGGCTTTAAATAATGCTTTTAATTATGACGATGAAATATTGGCGGAAAAATATATAAAAGGAAGAGAAATTCAGTTTGCATGGGCTTTCGGCAAGGCTTTAGGATGCGTCGAAGTCAAGCCTAAAGATTGTTTTTATTCATATACGGCAAAATACACTAAAGGAAAGACGGAGTATTTAATAAACCCGTCTTTAACGGAAAAAGAGTATAAAGCATGCGAGTCTGCCGCCGTCAAAGCCAACGAAATTATCGGATGCAGAGGAGTTACGAGGGCGGATATTATTCTTTCGGACGACGGCACGGCATACGTGCTTGAACTCAATACGCTTCCCGGAATGACGGAACTCAGCTTAGTCCCTATGATAGCGGAAAGCAAAGGTATTAGTTTTGCAGAGTTAATAGAAAATATAATAGAAGATGCGTTTGCAAAAAAATAAAAATATTATAAAACGTAAAAGAAACTTAATAAGTAAAAACAGCAAAAATGATAAAAACAGCTTTGGAAAATATTTTATTAAATCGTTTTATGTTTTTGCGGCTCTTATAATAATATTTGCGGCAGGATATTACGGATATAAATCTTACGATTATTTTTTTTTCAATAAAAAAGTTTTTAAACTAAAAAAAATAGAAATTATAGGAAAAAATATTACCGGCAAAGAAAAAAACAGAATAATTGAACAGTCCGGATTATTTAAAAACGAAAATTTAATAAATATAAATTTAAAAAAACTGTCGAGATTAGCCGCTTCTTACAGATGGGTCAAGAACGTAACGGTTTACAGGAAGTTTCCTGACGCTGTAGTAATAGTTATAAAAAAAAGGAAAATTTTTGCCATGATAGTTTATAAAAATAATTTATACTATGTTTCTAAAACTGGTTACATAATAGGAAAGGCAGGAGTCCTTTCAGGTTACGGATACCCCGTTATTACCGGTTTGAATACGGATGATTCCGGCGTTTATTTCAAAAAATTAAAAAAAGCTTTATCTTTTTTAAGAATTTCGTCGCATTCTATCCTTTCGGGACTTACCGGAGAAATCCACGTAGAGAAAGATAACGGAATAGCGCTTTATACCCGCAAAGGGTTATGCATTAAGTTTGGAATAGGCGGTTATAAAAATAAACTTAAGACGCTGAAAAAACTTTTTTTAGAGATTAATGCGATTCATATTAAATATAAAAACTATATAAATTTGGAATACAAGAACGAAGCAGTTATAAAAGTTAATAAGGGTTCGAGGGTTTTGCCGGCAGGTTATAAAGCAGAACAAATTAGCGGCGCTATATTTAAATAATTAAGCCGGTTTCTATATATACACTATATATAACAGAGGTTGAGATTGGAAAAGAACGATAACATTTTCACGGGCTTAGATATCGGGACTACAAAAGTCTGCGCTATAGTTGCCGAAGCAAAGGGCGGTTCTTTGGATATCATAGGCGTAGGCAACAGCAGTTCTACCGGATTAAAAAACGGAGTAGTAGTAAATATCGAAAATACGGTAGATTCTATAGCCAAAGCCGTGGAGGATGCTGAATTAATGGCAGGCTATCAGATTCAATCAGCCGCCGTCGGTATTGCCGGTTCGCATATCCGCGGTTTCAGCGGCAGGGGCATCGTAGCCGTCAAAAGCAGGGAAGTAGGACAGCAGGACGTAGAAAGGGTTTTGTCTGCGGCTAAAACTATATCCATACCTATCGACCATGAGGTTATACACGTAATTCCGCAGGGTTTTTCGGTGGACGATCAGGATGACGTTAAAAATCCCGTCGGCATGAGCGGACTAAGGCTGGAAGCTACTGTCCATATAGTTACCGCTTCGAGCATAGCCGCGCAGAATATAGTCAAATGTGTAAATAAAGCCGGAATAGACGTTTCCGAAATCGTACTCGAACAGATAGCGTCAAGCGAAGCGGTGCTTACCGAAGACGAAAAAGAGCTCGGAGTGGCGCTTATCGATATAGGCGGCGGAACGACCGACATCGCAATCTTTAACGGCGGAAATATAATACATACTTTCGTAATCCCTAAAGGCGGACAGAGCGTAACGAGCGATGTATCTAAGGGAACTACGACTATACCTCAGGAAGCAGAAAAAATAAAGATAAGATTCGGAATAGCAAAAGAGTCTCTTGCCGGAAAAGACGAAATAATAGAAATTCCCGGTTTCGGCGGCAGACCGCCGAGACCTATATCGCGGCAGCTGTTGGGCAATATTATAGAGCAGAGAATGGCGGAAATTTTTACGTGGATAAGGAAGAATATAGAGAAGAACGGTCTGGAAAGCAAGATTCTTTCCGGTTACGTTATTACGGGAGGCGCGGCGCTGATAGACGGTTCGGCGGAACTTGCCGAAGAAATTTTTAACGCTCCGGTAAGAATAGGATATCCTTTAAATGTCGGCGGTTTGACGGATGCCGTCAGCTCCCCGATGTATTCCACAGCCGTCGGTCTCGTGAAATATGCTTATAAAAACGGCAAGCGGAACAAAAAATCTTTTTCTTATAAAAAAGGAAATAGTTTAATAGACGAAATAAAAAAATGGTTTTCCGATTTACTTGATAACTTTTTCTAAACTTTATTAATTTTTTTTACGATATATATGTTAATGCAGTGCAGCGGCACTGCCACAAAATAGCGACGGAGGATATAATGTTAGAATTTATTGAAAATAACGAATTGGCTGCAAAAATAAAAGTTATAGGAGTGGGCGGGGGCGGCGGAAACGCGGTTAATACAATGATTGCAGCGGGTCTTTCCGGAGCCGAATTTATAGTCGCCAATACCGACGCTCAGGCGCTTAAAGCAAATTTATCAAATATAAAAATTCAGCTTGGAGAACAGGTAACCAGAGGACTCGGTGCAGGGGCTAATCCCGAAGTAGGCAGAAAATCGGCTATGGAAGACAGGGAAAAGATTAAAGAGCTTCTCGAAGGCTCCGACATGGTTTTTATTACTGCTGGACTCGGAGGAGGAACCGGAACCGGCGCCGCGCCGATAATCGCCGAAATCGCGAAAGAAGTAGGAGCGCTGACCGTTGCCGTCGTTACCAAACCTTTTATTTTTGAAGGCAACAGAAGAATGAAGCAGGCGGAAGAAGGATTGAGGGAGTTAAGAAATACGGTCGATACCGTAATTACTATTCCAAATCAGAGGCTTCTTGCAGTTGCCGGCAAAAATACTTCCATGATAGATGCTTTTAAAAAAGTTGACGAGGTTCTTCTGCAGGCGGTTAAGGGTATATCCGATTTAATAAATGTTCACGGTCTTATAAACGTCGATTTTGCTGACGTAAAAACTATTATGTCCGAAATGGGCATGGCTCTTATGGGAACAGGAATAGCACAAGGCGAAAACAGAGCATTGGAAGCCGCGCAGAAAGCCGTCTCCAGCCCTCTTTTGGAAGATATTAAGATAGAAGGAGCAAGGGGACTCCTCATAAATATCGCCGGAGGAAAAGACATGGGTATCGCCGAGGTCAGCGAAGCTGCCGAAAAGATTAAGTCCGAAGCTCATCCTGACGCTAATATAATATTCGGAGCGGTTATAGACGACGCACTCGAAGACAGGATGATGATTACGGTCATAGCTACGGGTTTAGGCGGCGAAGCCAAACCTGTTTCTTTAGTGTCCGTTCAGGGAGGAGCCGGTTCGCCGCAGCCGCAGGGATTAAATCAGCAGCCTGTAAAACCGCAGTTTTCCGAAGAGGATAATATGCAGCCGGTCAAACCGGTTTCGGATACCGTCGTAAATATAAAAGAAACGCCGTCTTATATAGAAAAATTTTCCGATATGGAAGAAGAACCCGATTACGAAGACGATCAGTGGGATATTCCTACTTTTATGAGGAAGCAGGCGGATTAATTTATCCATTTCTTTGTCCGGTTAAGGAATATTATATACGGTGACAGAATTCAATTCCGTCGCCGTCACAAAATTATATGTCAAACTTTAAAAGCGGTAAATCCGGCGGTTTTGTCGATTACGATATAAAAGCAAAAATCTGGCTTGAAAAAAACGGGGAGCCGGTCTTCGGAATGGGAAGGTTTATCCTTTTGAAAAAAATAGAAACTTCCGGTTCAATTTCTTCCGCCGCAAAAGAACTGGGATATTCTTATAAAAAAGCCTGGAGTTTTATTAATCTTATGGAAAAGAGATTCGGCTTTGAACTCGTTAATAAAAAAATAGGCGGAAAGCACGGCGGCGGTTCGGTTTTAACGGAGCAGGCAAAAAAACTGATGGATTTATACGAAGAACTGCTTGAAAAGGAAAAAACGTTTTTAGACGATTATCACGCGCAAACCCCGCATCTCTTGCATCCTTCGAAACACTGAGGCGTGGTTTTAAGCTTCAACGCTCTTTTATATTCTTCCAGAAGGTACTTTTTCGTGACGCCCTGGTCTATTATATCCCACGGAAGAAGTTCGCTCGTGCTTATTTTCCCGATAAAACCGTCAATGCCGAAGCATTTGTCTTCCGCCGCTTTTTTAATGCTTGTTTTATTAAGAAAAGAATATATCAAAATATCCGTAGAAAGCCTTGAACCTCTTGCAAAAAAAGCCTCCGTGTACGCGGCGTTTAAAGAGTTTATATTCACGTCAAGATTGGGCATACCTCTGAGACCGTTTGCAATGTAAGCCGCTTTTTTCTTTAGAATTTTTAAATCTTCAAAATTTTCCCACTGAAGCGGCGTCCATGCTTTAGGCACGAAAGGGCTGAACGAGGCGGTCAGTTTTCCTATTCTTCCGTTTGACTTGGAAACCGATATAAATTCTTTAAGGATTTCTTTTACTAATTTTACGGTATCGTCCAGATCGTCTTTTTCTTCGTAAGGCAGTCCGAACATAAAATATAGTTTTATTCCCGTTATCCCTCTTTTAACGATATCGTCTACCGACTTTATTATATTTTCGTTGCTCAGAACTTTATTAAGCATTTTTTTTAGGCGTTCGGAGCCTGTTTCTATTCCGAGGGTTACCGTTTTTATTCCTGATTCTTTAATCATATCCAGATTGTTTTCGTCTAAGCAGTCGAATCTGACGGACGACAGGGAAAAATTTCTGCCGGAGTCCAAAGAAAAACGCATAATTTTACCTATATTTTTACCGTCCATAGTCCCGAATCCTACGAATCCTGCTTTTTCGTTTTCGCCGGTAGCCGATACGGCATCGTTAACGGCGTCTATTTTAGATTCCCTTAAAGGCAGATAAATGAATCCGGCGCTGCAAAATCTGCATCCCCTTTTGCATCCTCTTTCGATTTCTATCATATTTATATTGCTTAATTCGGAAAATTCCGTAGTAATAACCGATGAAGAAAACGAAAAGTTTTCGTCCGACCAACGCCTTGCAACCCTTTGCGGAAAACCCTCCGCATTTTTAATTTTCTTTAAAATATAGGGGTTTTTTGAATCGAAAATAAAATCGTATGCCGAAGGAACGTATATTCCTTTAATTCCGCCTGACGAATTTATAATTTCGTATTTATCGGGTTTATTTTGGGATTTAATTTTTTCAAAAAAATCGGGGAAGATAGCTTCGGCTTCTCCTACAAACATTATATCGAAAAGCGGCGCTACCGGTTCGGGATTTAAAAAAGCGATAACTCCGCCCGCCATAATAAGCGGAAAACCGCCGCCTCTGTCTTTAGACAAAAACGGTATTTTTTCTGCGGATAAGATAGAAAGTATATTTGCGAAATCGTTTTCGTAGCTTAAAGAAAAAAATATAAAATCGTAATCTTTCAGTCTCCGCCTTGTTTCGAGAGATATTATGCCCTTCGATAAATCGTCCTGCATAAAAGCTCTGTCGCAGGACATAAAGCCGGAACGGTTTATCAGTTCGTATGCCCTTAAAAAACCGAGATTAGACATTGCTACCCCGTAATAATTCGGGAAAACTATTACGGCTTTTAAATAAGCGTTTGCGCGGTTTAAATTTGCAAGACGGTTGCGTTCGGACTTTAGGTAGATATCGTATAATTCGTCTATGCCTATATCTTTGTATGACCGGATTCGCCGCAGCGAGTTATTAAATTTTGAATTTTTCATAAAATAAGGCGGATAAAGGTTTTTCGCCTGCGTATTTGCAGACGCCGTTATTTATCTAAT
>JBMFVW010000002.1:24320-26508 GCA_049965795.1 Candidatus Acidulodesulfobacterium sp. | reverse complement strand
AATATATCGTATTTGCAGATGTTATGATATTTGACAAGGTATAACGGCGGCAATTTTTTCTGCGACGAGGTCGGCGATTCTTTCGTCCACTCCCAGATAATCGCCGAGTTTAAAGTTTATTTCGGGATATTTTTCCTTATATTTTGAGACTATTTCGGGAATATCTCTTCTAACGTGGTTTCCCGAATATAAAAAATAGGGTATTATATATATAAAATCAAAATTTTCTTTGGCTAATTTTTCAAGCATATCGTATATATTAGGTTCCGCAAATTCTAAATATGCGCATTCGACTTTAATATCGGCAATCGGCACTTTAGACCTAATTATATCCGTCATATTTCTTAGAATATCGTTTGCGTCGCTTCTTCTTGAGCCGTGTCCTAAGAGCACTATAGATTCTTTCATATGTTTTTCCATTTTATTAAAGTACCAAAATTGAAGGTATCTTTTCCTCGCATAAATATTTTCTATTGCAGTATTAAGGGCAATTTTGAGAATTGAATTAATGTACGGTAATATTATATAATATTATAAAATATTGCGCAAACGGACACAAAACTTGCCGATAGAAAAATTTAAAGTTCGATAAAATAAGGCGATTTTTGTCAATTTGAGACGGGGACAGAATTGAATTCTGCCCCCGTATTTAAGAGGAAACACAATGCAGGAAAACGGCGGGACTGCCGCAGTTAAAGTAGAAAACTTAGTAAAAAAATATAAAGATATTACCGCGGTAAACGATATATCCTTTACGGTAAACAGGGGAGATTTCTTTGCTTTTCTGGGACCTAACGGAGCGGGCAAGACTACGACTATAAAGATTTTATGCACGCTTATACTGCCCACGAGCGGAAATGCTTATATAAACGGTTACGATACCGCGAAGGATAAAAAAAACGTAAGAAAATCCATAGGTTTGGTATTTCAGGATCCGACGCTCGATAACGACCTCAGTGCATATGAAAATCTCAGTTTCCATGCGAAATTATACGGAATGGAAAAAAAAGCGGCTAAAGAAAGGATAGATTATATATTAAATTTTATAGATTTATATGAATACAGGGACAAACCCGTCAAGCGGCTTTCCGGAGGAATGAAAAGACGGCTCGAAGTGGGACGCGGACTTCTTCATTCTCCTTCGGTTCTTTTTCTCGACGAGCCTACGGTAGGATTAGACATTCAAACAAGAATAAATATGTGGAATTTTATCGATAAATTAAGAATAAAAGAGAAAACCACGGTATTTTTAACTACACATTATATAGAAGAAGCCGAAAATTGCGATAAAATAGCTATTATCGACTATGGAAAAATAGTCGCGATAGACAGCCCTCAAGCCTTAAAAAAAATAGCGGAGTCAAAACACGGCGAAATCCCGACTCTTTCCGATGTTTTTTTATCTCTCGTCGGCAGGGAAATACGGGAAGAAAACGGCTCGTCTTTAGACAACATGAGGCAGTTCGGCAGAGCGTTAAGAAGGTAAAAAATAATCTTTATGGAAAAAAAATATTTCAGGCTTATTGCCGAATTAAGAAAAGTATGCAATATAGCGTTCGACAAAAATCTCGTGGATACACACAGCGGCAATATAAGCGCCGGAACCGAAGACGGGATACTCATTACCAAAACCGGCAAAAGTCTTATAAATCTTAAACCTGATGATTTTACGATAGCGCAGTCTAAAAATAATAATAAAAATAAAAAAAATTGCGCATCGTCGGAATTAGAAGTTCACGGGTTTATATTGAACAGTTTTCCTGCGTCGTCAGTTTTTCACTGTCATCCGCTCAATGCTATTACCCTTTCTTTGTTTGAGGATAAAACGGATGGGGACGGAATATCGGTTGCTATTGCGGACGGCCCCGTGAAAAAACTTTTTTCCTTATATCCCGATATAAAAATAATTAAACCTTTAGATTTTGAATCCGCCTATTTCTTTCCAGAAATATACGTTTTTCCTTTAAAATTCACGGAAGATATAAAAAGCGGCAAATTGGCCGCTTATAATATTAAAGCCGGCGATATATTTAAAGAAAACGGAATATTTATGATAAAATCCCACGGCTCTTTTTCATGGGGCAGGACTCCGACGGATGCGCTCAGATGGGCTATGACGCTTGAAGCGTCGTCGGAAATTATTTTAAAGCTTAAGTTTTAAAGGTGTCAGATTTATTTATTTACTTAC
>JBMFVW010000002.1:0-24220 GCA_049965795.1 Candidatus Acidulodesulfobacterium sp. | reverse complement strand
CCTTTTCCTTCCAAATTTTTATTAATCATCGCCTTATTTTATCGAACTTTAAATTTTTCTATAGGCAAATTTGATTATCAAATTAATCTTGCTAAAAAAAGCAATATATTATAATATTTAATATATTTACGATTTAATTTACGATTTAAAAGAGAGGTTATTAAATTATGTTTGTCGATAGTATAATAGGTATGTTCAGCAACGACCTTGCCGTCGATCTTGGAACGGCGAACACTCTTATCTACGTAAAAGACAAGGGCATCGTTTCAAACGAACCATCCGTGGTTGCTGTTCATATCGATTTGCGCGGAGAAAAGAAAATCCTTGCCGTAGGAAAAGACGCAAAAAAAATGCTCGGCAGGACGCCGGGTAATATATCCGCCATAAGGCCTATGAAGGACGGAGTCATTGCAGACTTTGAAGTAGTAGAAGCTATGCTTAAGTATTTTATAAGAAAAATACATAACAGAAAAAGCATGATAAGGCCGAGAATAATAGTCGCTATTCCTTCGGGCATTACCGCCGTCGAAAGAAGAGCGGTCAGGGAGTCTGCTGAAGCCGCAGGGGCAAGAATGGTTTATCTTATAGAAGAACCGGTTGCAGCGGCTATCGGCGCAGGTCTTCCCATTACGGAAGCCGCAGGAAACATGATAGTGGATATAGGAGGCGGAACCACGGAAGTAGCCGTTATTTCAATGTCCGGCATAGTGTATGCCAAATCTTTGAGGGTAGGCGGCGATAAAATAGACGATTCCATAATACAATACGTAAAGAAAAAATATAACCTGCTTATAGGCGATAGAACCGCCGAACTCGTTAAAATGACCATAGGTACGGTTTATCCCGTCGAAGAAGAGTCCAAAATGAGCATTAAAGGCAGGGACCTTGTAAGCGGCATCCCCAAAATTATCGAAATAACTTCTTCCGAAGTCTTGGAAGCCATATCCGAACCAGCTGCCCAGATAGTCGATGCCATAAAAACTACCCTTGAAAAAATTCCGCCGGAGCTTTCTTCGGACATAGTGGACAGAGGAATAGTGCTTGCCGGAGGCGGAGCGCTTCTGAAAAATATCGACGTTCTTATCAGGGAAAATACCGAACTTCCGGTTATAATAGCCGATGACCCGCTTACATGCGTCGTACGCGGAGCCGGTAAAGCGTTAAGTGAAATTCAGGTATTAAAAGATATAATGTTGGAAAATTAACCGTTGTGGGAAAGTTTACAAAAAAATTAAAATTAAAAAAACATAAGGACGCAATAGTTCTTCTATCTGTTATACTTATATCTTCGGCTATTTATTTATTTTCGGTTAAAGGAATAGGATTCGGAGGAGCTTTTTCGGATTTTATAGGAAATAAAGTATATTTAGTTTATAAAACGGTCGATTATCCTATAGCTGCTTCCGAAAAAATATATAAAAATTATATAAACCTTATTTCGGTTAAAAGAAAGAATTTAAAGCTTAAAGAAGAATTAAAAAAAGTAGAGTTTAAATATAACCGCTACAGATATTACGCCATAGAAAACAGGGAACTTAAATCGCTCCTTTTTTTAAAAAATTCTATAAGCATTAAGTCGGTTGCGGCAAAGATCGTACTTCACGGCATAGAAGGCTGGTTTTACGGTTTGTATATTAATAAAGGGACTAAAAACGGAATAGCCGCAGGAGACGGCGTTATTTCTTACGACGGAGTCGTAGGCCGCGTTGTTTACGCGGGGCGAGGCAGGTCTAAAGTTATTCCTATTACTAATCCAGAGTGCGTTTTTTCCGTTATTGACGCAAATACCGGAACTATGGGCATAGCTAAAGGCGCCGGCGACGGTTACCTTCAGATGAGATTTGTATTTAATTCAAAAAAGATAAATAAAGGCGATAAAATTTTAACGTCGGGATTAGGCGGCGTATTTACGTCGGGAATATACGTCGGCAGAGTAGTTTCCGTAATAAAAAAAAGTTACGATATATTTCAGCGCGTGACCGTAGCGCCTTATAAAAATTTATTTAACGAAAAATATGTTCTCGTCCAAAAATAACAGCGTTTATAAGTATTTTTATATAGCATGCCTTTTTTTGCTTTTAATAATACTGCCGCTGATTTTTAGCAATAATTTTAATTTTAATTCAGGTTCTTTTTACGTATTTCCGAATTTTGCTTTAGCTGGATTAGTCTTTATATCGGCTTATTTAGACGTTTATTCAGGCTGGATCGCGGCATATTTAATATTTTATATTTACGGTTCTATGACGCCGTTAAATCCGGCAATTTTCGGTTTTTCGGGAACACTGTCTTATGCGGTTTCTTATGTTATATGGCGCAAAATACCGTTTGAAAATGCGATAACGGAAATTGCAATAACCTTTGCCGTATCGTATATATTTTATTTAATTCTGTTTTTAACTGTTTTTTACGGACTTAAAATAGATTTTATGTACTGGAATTTTCTTTTCTCTTATGTTTTGCCGGTGTCTATTACTACCGCACTGGTTTCTCCGGCGGTATTTTATGTTTTCAAAAAAGCCGGTTTAGGGAATTTTTTAAATAAAAGAAAATTAATAAAGATTTAACTAACCGCGCCGCCGGATTTGAATTCCGGCGGCGTAAACAATAGGTAAACGAATATGCTTGATTTTTTAAGAAGATTTTATGCTCACACGGCGGGGAAAATTATAACTATTCTCGTCGGGCTTTTATTTATAGTCGGATTCAGCTTTCTGCCGTATATAATAGGCGCCGGCGGCGGAGCATCTCCGAACGACGTCGCAGTAGTGGCGGGGAAAGGCATTTCTTTAAACGACTTAAACCGTTATTACGGAAAGTTAGAAAACGAATACGAAAGGCTGTACGGAAATAAATTAACGCGGAAAGAGCTGAACATGCTGAACCTTACCGGTTCTGCCCTTTCATCGCTCATAGCGGACAAGGTTTTAGAACTAAAAGCTCCGGTATTCGGTATCGAAGTTTCAAACGGTTTCATAGCAAGAAACATAGCGTCGGCTCCCGCGTTTCAAAAAAACGGAAAGTTTAGCGGCAAACTGTTTAAAGCCGACATGCTCGATAACCATATGACTCCGGCGTCTTTTGAGAAAAATTTTAAAAACGAAATTACAAGGGAATATATTAAAAGAGTCATAGAAGAATCTTTCAGCGTAGTAAATACCCAGTTTATAAACGATTATAAAATAAAAAACAAGTCCGTTTCATTTAAAATCGCCGTATTTAAAACAAAAAACAAAGCCGATAAGTTTCTCAAGCGCGAGATTTTATTCAATAAAGATTTTTCCGGCATTGCAAAAAAATACGGCGGCGGCACCGTTTCCGTTCCTCTTTTTACGGAAGACGGCATAATAAAATCTTTTTATTTCAAAAAATACCGCTTTAATATAAATATGCTGAAATCTATATTTTCTTCCGGCAGAAATAACGTCATAGACGAAACATTTCCCGTTAAATCCGGTTATGCCGTTATAAAAATACTGAATGTATATTTCCCTAAATATGTTCCGGGCAGATTTTCTAACACTAATCCTAACAATAAAAATTCGAAGAGCATAATGCCGAAAGAACGCGAAATGTACGCTTTTCAGAAAGAACAGGAATTTTTAGACTATTACGTAAATTATTTGGAATCTAAATCTAACGTTAAAATAAATAAAAATGCCTTATCGTCATTTCATCCTTATTGATAAATAAATATGCCATATGTCGTCTTTATATAACGAAAACGGGGTATTTAAAGAACAAAAAAACAGGATTAATATTATAGCGGTTATCGTTACCGTCCTGCTCTTTATTTTATTGGCGAGGCTTTTTTTTCTTCAGGTTATAATGGGCGGATACTATTATAACCTTGCCAGAGATAATGCTACAAGAGTTATATATCTGGCGGCTCCGAGAGGAGACATATTGTCTTCGGACGGAAAAATATTCGTCGACGATGAATCTTCTTTTAATATAGCGGTAACGCTGTCGAGGGTAAAAAATATAAGGTCGGAATTAAAATTTATTGCAGCGCTGATGCATAAAAATTACCGGCATGTTTTAAAAAAGGTAAAAAAAGAAGAGTTTCTGCCGCCTTACGAACCTATTATCATTATGCGGAATATTTCCGTTAAACAGCTGTCAAGATTTGAGGTAAACAAACTCTTCCTTAAAGGTTTTTTTGTGGACAAGATTCCTATAAGACATTATCCGTATGTAAAAATGGGAGCCCAGATTTTCGGATACGTAGGTCCGGTTTCATCCGTCCAGCTTAAAGAGGCGAAATATTCTTATCTTAATTCTTCAGATATTATCGGCGAAACCGGACTCGAATACTATTACCAGAAATATCTGCACGGAAAGGACGGGGAAAAAAGAATAGTCGTAAACTCGAAAGGCGAGCCTATAGGAAAGATTATAGTAAAAAAACCGGAAATGGGTGCAAATTTATATACTACCCTTGATTTTGCTTTACAAAAATTAGCTTATAAGCTTATGAAAAATAGAGAAGGGGCGGTAATAGCCGTAAATCCGGAAAACGGGAAAATTCTCGCTATGGTTTCTACCCCTTCTTTTAATCCGTTTTATTTTTCCGAAGGTATCAGCGAAAAACACTGGAGTTCAATTATTAACAACGACCAACATCCGCTTCAAAACAAAGCAATTCAGAACGCAATCGCGCCGGGTTCGACTTTTAAAGCGGTGGCTTCTCTTGCCGCTCTTTCTCTTCATCTTATTACGCCCAGGGAAAAAATATATGCGGGGCCTACTTTTAAATTGGGAAATGCGGTATTTTACAACTGGAATCCGTATCAGAATTCAAAAATAAACTTATATAAAGCGATAGCCGAATCGGTAGATACTTATTATTATGCCATAGGCGTAAGGATAGGCATCGACCAGCTTGCGAAATACGCTTTTAAACTCGGCTTGGGAAAGAAAACGGGAATAGACCTGCCGGGGGAAAATTCCGGTTTTATTCCGACAAAACGTTTGGTTTACGAAACATACCGCAGGCACTGGTATAAAGGTTCTACGCTTTCGGCGATCATAGGGCAGAGTTACGACCTTGTAACGCCGATACAGCTTGTTATGGCTTACAGCGCCATAGCTAACGGGGGAAAACTTTACAGACCCTACATACTTGAAAAAATAGTTTCGCAAAAAGGTAAAATATTAAAAGTAATGAAGCCGAAATTTATAAGGAATATAAATATAAAAAAGAAATATCTCGATGCGGTTAAAAAAGGGCTGTGCGAGGTTGTAAGCAAAAGCTACGGAACCGCGGTAAACGCGAGAATAAAAGGTATAAAGTTTTGCGGCAAAACAGGCACCGCTCAGGTTATATCAAAAACTTACTCAATTTACGATATTAAAAGCGTTCCCAGAAAATACAGAGACAATGCATGGTTTGTGGGTTTTGCTCCGCTTAAAAATCCTAAAATAGCCGTCGTGGTTTTAGATATGCATGCGAAATTTCTCGGTGCCAACGCGGCAGTTATAGCAAAAAAGGTAGTAGAAAAATATTTAGAGCAGAAAGGATTGTGGAAACCGTCCAAGCATCGTAAAAAAAGCAAAAAAAACAATATTCCGAGTTTTATATATACTAGTTTTTAATTTATGAAAATATTAAATAATAAATATACGCAGAATTTCGATTTTATAATACTTTTTACGGTAATTATAATTTTTTCCCTAGGCATTATTAATCTATACGGTTCTTTAAGTATTCACCACAAAGATTTTTTCGATCCTTACGTAGTAAAACAGATAGCGTGGTTTATAATATCTATTTTGGTAATGTTTTTAATAATATCCATAGATTATAATACCCTGATAGAAGCGGCGTATTATATATACGGATTTATTTTAATATTTATCATTGTCGTGCTTGTAAAAGGAAGGATTACGCACGGAGCTTCGAGATGGATTTCTCTCGGCATGTTTTCGTTTCAGCCTTCCGAATTAATGAAAATAGCACTGATATTCGCACTCGTCAAATATTTTACGACCTACGAAAATAAAAAAGGTTATAATCTGCGCAGCCTTATTATACCTTTCATTATAATATTGATACCGGTTTTGTTTATAGCTAAAGAACCTGATTTGGGAACGTCCCTGATAGTTTTATTTATCGGACTGATTATTATTTTTTTGGCGGGAATTAAAAGAAATTCAATGCTTATACTTGCCGGAATTATTCTTACGGCAGGTCCGGTTTTATGGTTCAGGCTTAAATCTTACCAGAAAAGCAGAATACTGATATTTCTGCATCCCGCAAAAGATTATCTCGGAGCCGGATACAATATAATACAGTCGGAAATAGCCGTCGGAGCGGGAAGGCTTTTCGGCAACGGCTTCGGCAAAGGCTCACAGAGCACTTTGGATTTTTTGCCGGCAAAACATACCGATTTTATTTTTTCGACTTATATGCAGCAGTTCGGTTTTATAGGCGGATTAGTTCTTATAATTCTCTATTTTATAGTCATAATAAGAGGGTTTAAGATAGTTTACAGAGCCAAAAAACTTCAGGGGTTTTTACTGGGCGGCGGAGCGCTTGCCATTATAACTTTTCATGCTATAATAAATATGTTTATGACTGTAGGTCTTCTGCCCGTAGTCGGCGTTCCTCTTCCGTTTTTCAGCTACGGCGGCACGTCGCTCGTCGTGGATATGTCCGCGGTAGCCATACTCCTGAATATTTCCATGAGGAGGTATAAATTCCAGTCGTAAACGTGCAACTAAAAGGTTTTATATTAATTTTTGCAGATATTTTCTCGTTAATTGAATTATTTTAAATGCAAAAAAATAACATCTGACGCCTTTTACGATTCTTGTAAGAATGTGGTAGAATTCAATTTTATTCTATTTACAATTGGACAAATGCTGAATGAACAATAATGAAATGAACGAATTTAAAAAAAATAATCCTTTTATTTTTGCGTCATCTTTTTTGTACATTGGATTTTTCCCTTATGGTCCAGGTACGGCAGGTTCAATTGCAGCTTTTTTACTTTATATATTTTTACTTAGATTTTTAAATCCTTTTTATTATATAGCCGTATGTACTATAATATTTATTATTGGAGTTTACGTTTCTTCCAAAGCGTCGAAAATATCTGGATTAGACGATCCGCCTTTCGTAGTTATAGATGAAGTTTTGGGTTATCTTTCCGTTATGTCCGGTTTATTATGGATGCATTTCGATTTTTTTCATATTTTGATATACTCGTTACTGGGTCTTCTTCTTTTTCGCATTTTCGACATATCGAAACCGCTTTTTATAGGAACTATAGATAAAAAAATTAGAGGCGGGTTAGGCATTATGCTGGACGACGTTGCCGCCGCCTTTTTTTCCGTAATATTATTAAGAATTGCTATAGTAATAATTGCCGGTTTCTAATTCGGCGGCATAACAAAAAATTGTATGGAAAAAGTTGTTGGGAAAAGGTGTTAGATTTATTTTTTTGGTTAACTAAAAAATTCGATTAGCACATAAAGATAAAGTTTCAGCAAAAATTAATCCTACGCATTTTACTAAAAAGAAAACATGAAAGATATAAAAATACTAGTCATATCCGACGACGGAAATTTTGCAGCTGCGGGCGAAATAATAAAAGAGCTCTCGGAAGTGCTTTCGATTTACGGACTCGGTTTCAAAGAAGCGGTGATTATGCCGGAAAGCCAGACCGTAAGCATATCTAAAGTCGTATCTTATATGACGTCGGAAGATTCTTTCGTAATAATATGCGGAGGCATAAAAGAAGGAAGCGCTTTAACATCCGAAATAATATGCTCGGTTTTAAAGAAAGAACAGGCGAGAAGCAAAGACGCCGCAGACTTGATGGCTTTAGTTTACGAATCTAACAAAAAATCTTTCGGCCCTTCCGTTGAAAAAGCATGTTATTTTCCCGACCATTCTTTTATAGTGCCTAATCAAAATTCAGGCATATCCGGTTTTTATCTTACCGAACCCGTATTCATAGCCGCTTTTCCTTTAGAGCCTCATAATGCGGTTTATATGTTCAAAAATCACGTTCTCGGTAAAATGCTCGGAAAACTTGGCATAAACTATTTCGTAAAATTTAGGAAATATAAGCTGTTCGGTTTGAAAGAAAAAGAGTTTGAAGCTCTTTTCGCAAAATTAAAACAGGTTTCGGACGTTAATTTGACGTATGAATATTCATACGGAGAATTTATTATATCCGCGGCGGTAAACGGCGTTTCCACTCAAAAACTTAATGAAAACATAAAGTTAATAGATGCAAAAACCGAGGGAATTTTTAAAAGATATCTTTACGGTTACGACGAAGACGAGCTTGAAATAGTATGTTCGTATCTGTTAAAGGAGAACGAAATCAAAATATCGGTGGCAGAATCTCTCACCGGAGGGCATATTTCAGACAAACTTACCGACATGCCGGGCGCATCGTCTTATTTTCTTTACGGCGGCGTAGTATATTCAAATTTTGCAAAAGTAGATATTTTAGGAGTAGATCCGCTTATTATAGAAAAAGAAGGCGCTGTTTCCGAAGCATGCGCAGAGGAAATGGCCGAAAAAGTAAGGGAAAAAACAAAATCTGATATAGGTATCGCCGTTACCGGCTTGGCGGGGCCGCAAACGGACGGCGGAAATTATCCTGTAGGAACGGTTTTTATAGCATTATCCAGCGGTAAAATCAAAGAGTCCAGAAAATATGTTTTTTCAGGTTCCCGCTCCGATATAAAATCTTATACGACGAAAATGGCGCTCTTCTGGATTTACAGGCTCTTAAATACGGGGACGGAATTCAATTCCGTCCCCGTCACAAATTGAAAAGTATAGTTTTATGACAAAAATTTAACTTGATAATCTTTCTTTTTTTTAATATATTATATTTAACCGCGGGACAGAATTCAATCCCTGCCGCAAAATTGACAAAAAGGTGAAATTATGGCAGTAAAATCAGGCGAAACCAAAGAAAATGCTAAGGAAACCTCTAAAGAAAACGCAAAAGACGCCGCTATCCATGAGCAGAAAATGAAAGCGCTCGACCTTGCAATGGCTCAGATAGAAAAGCAGTTCGGCGCCGGAGCCGTTATGGTTCTCGGCGGAAAGCCGCCCGCAGAAAATATACAGTCTATTCCGACCGGCTCTCTGTCGCTAGATATTGCTCTCGGCATAGGCGGCATACCTAAGGGAAGGGTAATAGAAATATTCGGACCTGAATCGTCGGGAAAAACGACGCTTACCCTGCAGATAGTCGCACAGGCTCAAAAACGCGGAGGCATAGCCGCTTTTATCGATGCCGAGCATGCCTTAGACTTGCAGTATGCAAAGAAAATAGGCGTCAACGTTGACCAGCTTGTGGTTTCTCAGCCAGGCACCGGCGAAGAGGCTTTAGAAATAGCGGATTCTTTGGTAAGGTCCGGTTCTATCGACGTTTTAGTAATAGATTCTGTCGCTGCATTGGTGCCTAAAGCCGAAATAGAAGGCGAAATGGGAGACTCCCATATGGGACTGCAGGCAAGACTTATGTCGCAGGCTTTAAGAAAACTTACGTCCGCTATCGCAAGGTCGAATACTTCGGTTATATTTATCAACCAGATAAGGATGAAAATAGGCGTTATGTTCGGTTCTCCCGAAACCACTACCGGCGGCAACGCTCTTAAGTTTTATGCATCCGTCCGTATAGATATAAGAAGAATAGGCTCTATAAAAAAAGGGGACGAAGTAGTCGGCTCCAGAACTAAAGCCAGGATAGTAAAAAATAAAGTAGCTCCTCCGTTTAAAGAAGCCGAATTCGACATAGTTTACGACAGCGGAATATCTTTGGAAGGCGACATAGTGGACATAGGTTCGGAAAACGGCATAATCGAAAAATCGGGAACATGGTTCAGCTACGGCAAAGAAAGGCTCGGACAGGGAAGGGAAGCCGCAAAAGAAACGCTTAAAAACAACCCTGTCTTACGCGACGAAATACATTCTAAAATTTTAGATAAATTTAATCTTAAATAAAAAAAATGGACGAAACGGTTTTACAGTCTGATGCAGCACAGAACATTCAGCAGATTAAGTCGGGAGGACAGCCTTCTCTTTTAGAAACTATTTTAATGACGGCGGTCGGCAAAAAAGCGTCGGATATTCACCTTAAAGTAAATTCTTACCCTATTTTTAGAATAGACGGGGATATTTACAAACAGGAAAATTTCGGCGTTATGTCCAAAGAAGTCATAGAAAAAATAGCCGTAAGCATGATGGATAAGCATCAGCTTAAAGTTTTTCAGGAAAACAGGGACGTCGATCTTGCATACAGCCTGCACAACGTAGGCAGATTCAGGGTCAATATTTATTCCCAGCGGAATTCTTTAAGCATAGCAATGCGGTATATTCCTTTCGATATTCCTGTTTTTGAATCGCTTAACCTGCCGAAAATCATAAAGTCTATAGCTCTTAAAGAAAGGGGGCTGATACTCGTCACCGGCATAACAGGCAGCGGAAAGTCCACGACCCTCGCCTCCATGATAGATTTTATAAACAGGAATAAGCCCGTAAACATAATAACCATCGAAGACCCTATCGAATATCTGCATAAAGATATAAAAGCCTTAGTCAACCAGCGCGAACTCGGCATGGACGTTTATTCTTTTTCGCACGGATTAAGAGAAGCGTTAAGGCAGGATCCCGACGTTATTTTAGTCGGCGAAATGAGGGACTTGGAAACTATAGAAACCGCTATAACGGCCGCCGAAACTGGACATCTCGTAATGAGCACCCTTCATACGCTTGACGCGCAGGAGACTATAAACAGAATTATAGCCGTTTTTCCGCCGTATCAGCAAAAGCAGATAAGAATACAGCTTGCATCCGTCATTTCCGCCGTGATATCCCAGAGGCTTATTGCAAGGGCGGACAAAAAAGGGCGGCTTCCGTCCGTCGAGATAATGATAGGAACGGAAACGATAAAAGAATGTATATCAAACGAAGATAAAACCGCGAGCATCAGAGACTTCATAAAGAGCGGAAACATACAGTACGAGATGCAGACTTTCGACCAGTCTCTCTACAATTTTTATAAACATGGTTTAATAACATATGAAGATGCTCTTGCAGAATCCACCTCGCCTAACGACCTTGCCCTGTTAATATCCGGAGTAAACGCTTCCGACGACGATATAAGCGCAGGGGTTAAAGCAGACTCTGCCGATAGCGGCAAAGCTTCAGCCGCCGCCGGAGCAAGCCCTTCGGGAACGCGAACTGCGTCGGCTTCAGGCGGTTCCGGTTCTTACTGGACCACGTAACAGCAGGTATGTTTATGCGCAAAATTTTGAAGTATAGCGCTATATAATATATTACCGGAGCAATCTCTTTGAAAATATCGCAGGAAAATATTTCTAAAAGAAAATTGAAAACGCCGCTATCGGCGCAGGATTACTCTTTAAAGCTCGTATCTGCGAGGTCCTATTCCGAAAAACGGCTTGCCGAAAAATTAATCAAAAAAGGCTTTTCTACGGAGGATACGGGCAAAGCATTAAAGAAACTTAAAGAATACGGATATTTAAACGACGAAGAATTTGCGGAAAGACTTATAGACAACGGAAAAAAAAGACTTATCGGCAGAATAAAATTAAGCTATGAACTTTATAAAAAAGGGATAAACAAAAATATCATAGACAAGCTTATCGAATCGTTTTACACTGAAGACGAAGAACGTTCCGTTATGCTTAAAGCGGTGGACAAAAAGAAAGTTTCTTTGATAAAATACAGGGAAAACGAACTGATATACAAAAAGAAACTTTACGATTTTTTGCAGAGCAGAGGATTTTCCTCTAAAATAATAGAAGACTTTATTCGTTAACCCGAGGGGACGGAATTCAATTCCTTCCCCATTAATCCGATTATACGAAATATGATAAAATCAAACGAACTTAGGGAAATATTCATTAAATTTTTTACGGATAAAGGACATACGCCTATTCCGAGTTCTTCTTTAATTCCTGCGGGCGACGACTCCATAATGTTTACGAATGCCGGAATGGTGCAGTTTAAGGACTATTTTACCGGCGTTGCCCAGGCGCCCGTGCCTCGCGCCGTAACCGTTCAAAAGTGCATGCGCGCCGGAGGCAAACATAACGACCTCGAAAACGTCGGCAAAACTTCCCGCCACCACACTTTTTTTGAAATGCTCGGAAATTTTTCTTTCGGAGACTATTTTAAAAAAGATGCGGTTTTATTTGCTTATGAATTTATAAAAGACGTTCTGGAACTTGACATTGACAAAATATACGTTACCGTAAACGATAAAGACGAAGACGGTTATAATATCTGGAAAAATACCGTAGGTTTCGACGAAAGCAAAATATACAGGCTCGGCGACGAAACGAATTTCTGGCAGATGGGAGAAACCGGTCCGTGCGGCTATTCAAGCGAAATATTTTACGACACCGGCTATTCCGAAGCGGGACATGCGGACTGCGATATTAATTGCGATTGCGGCAGATATTTAGAAATATGGAATCTCGTTTTTATGGAATTCAACAAAGACAAAAAAGGAGTCCTTTCAAAATTGCCGCGTCCATCTATAGACACGGGAATGGGGCTTGAGCGCATACTGCGTATTTTGCAGAATGTCCGGTCAAACTACGACACCGACGTTTTTACTCCTTATATAAAAGAGATAGATGCCGTTACCGGAAAACGATACAACGGCGGAGACGAAGCATACGATACCGCCGCAAGGGTTATCAGCGACCATATAAGGACATCGGTTTTTTTATCCGCGGAATCCGTATTTCCGTCCAACGAGGGGAGAGGTTACGTATTCAGGAGAATTTTAAGAAGACTTATAAGATATTCTTTAAAGCTCGGCATAAGTCTTGATAATCTTAAATATCTCGGCAATATAGTCGTAATAATTATGGGAGGATTTTATCCCGAAGCCGCCGACGGTCTTTCGGTTTTCGAGAAAATAATCTCGGAAGAATACGAAAGGTTTAACGATACGGTAGGGCAGGGAATTAAACTTTTGGAAGAAAAAATTATAGAAATGAAAGATAAAAAGCAGAAAACGGTTCCCGGCGATTTCGTATTTAAATTATACGACGAAAAAGGTTTTCCCGTAGATATAGCGATAGATATGGCTGAAGAAAACGGTTTTTCCGTAGATTTAAAAACTTACGGCGAATTAATGGAACTTCAGAAAAAAGGTTCCAAACAAAAAAAAGAAAAAAACGGAGCTCCCGAAACCGTAGAAGGCGTGCCTAAATCTCTTTTTAAAGGATACGGCAATATAGAAAACGCCGTTTCCGCAGATATTACCGGCATATTCGACGAAGACGGCAGACCTGCGGAAAGTATAGAAGACGGCGGTTTTTATTATATAGCCTCGGATGCCACCCCTTTTTATCCTGAAGGAGGCGGTCAATCCGGCGATGGAGGGACTATAACCTTTAATTACGGAAAATATTCCTTATCCGCCTCGGTTTCAGATACCTTTAAAACTAAAAACGGAGTTATTCTTCATTACGCAAGAATATTTACCGAAAGCATAAAGGATACGGAACAGAATCTCGGCGCCTCCGCTTCGGAAGAAATACTTGCGCCGCCTGCTTTTCCCATAAAGGCGAGTTTTTCGGTTGATGCCGAATTAAGAAAAAAGACCGCCGCAAATCATAGTGCCGTTCATCTTCTTCAGGCTGCGCTAAGGGAAATACTCGGCAGCCGCGTAACCCAGCAGGGTTCGTTCGTCGATCCGGAAAGGCTCAGATTCGATTTTTCGTACGGCAAACCTCTGACGGACGAAGAAATCAGGAAAGCGGAAGTTTTGGTAAACGGATATATTTTTGCAGATCTAGAAGTAAAAACGCATGAATTGGACGTTCAAACCGCTTTAAACTCCGGCGCACTCCACTTTTTCGACGAAAAATACGAAGATACGGTAAGGGTGGTATCTATGGGGACGGCGTCTAAAGAATTCTGCGGAGGCACTCACGTTTCCAGAACCGGAGAAATAGGATTTTTTAAAATTACCGGCGAATCTTCCGTAGCTTCCGGCATCAGGCGCATAGAAGCCGTTACCGGTTTTAATTATCTTAATTACATGTATGTGGAAGAGGACAATATATTTAATATCGCCAAACTGCTTAATACTTCCAAATCCGAAGTTTACAACAGAATAATAAAACTGTATTACGACTATGAACTGCTTGAAAAAACTAATGAGGATCTCAGGTCTAAACTCAACTCTTTTGAAGCGGAACGCCTTATAAAAGCTTTTAAAACGGCTAAAAAAGATAATGACGGCGAATTTAAATATCTGATTTCAAAATTCGGCAGCGTTTCCGGCGAAGAATTGAAAGAGCTTGTAAATACCCTGAGTTCAAGACGCGATTTTCCGGAAGGCGATTCCGTCTTAGTTTTTATATCCAATATTAAAGACGAAAAGCTGATTTACGTCGTATCGGCAAAAGGTTCTATAGACGCATCCGCCGTTATAAAGCGCATTAATTCGGAAACCGGAGGAAAAGGCGGAGGGAAAAAGGATTTTTCTCAGGGCGGAACGCAGGACGTTTCAAAATTCGACGTAATAGAAAAAATCGTCGAAAAAGCAATTTTATGAACACCGATTTTAATACAAGACAGAATAATTTACCTAAAATAGTATCTAAAATAGCAGTTGCTCTGCCGTTAATTTCATTAATATTTATATCTTTTTTTTTAAGCGGATGTGCGATAAATGTTAAGACGGCAGTTCAGCCGGCAAAAAAAACCGTATCGTATAAAAGCAGAAAAGAAGTTCTGGCAGGACTTATTAAAAACTACGGAACGTTCGGCGGGTTATCCGGAAGACTGAGTTTTAAAGTATCGGACGGCGGTTTTTCTGTCGAGCAGGCGGGCATCTATAAGTATATAGCCGGAAAGTATATAAGTTTTATGATTTTAGACATGTACGGCGACGTTCTTTTTTACGCTAAAATAATTAAAACTAAAAAAGGTACGGAAGCCGTTTTTTTAAATCCGAAAGACGGCAAAGTTAAATCTATTAACTTAGATGAAAAATATAAGGTTCAAATTAATAATAACGATAAAACGCAAAATTACAAAAGACTGTTGAGGGTTTTAAAAATTTTGCTTTTTATCGATAAATTAAATAAAATAAAAAAGGCGGCAGTTTTTTATAATACCGTAAAAGGTTTCTTTTTTGCATACCGCGGAAAATGCAGTTATTATATATGCGTTTCAAAAAAATACCTTATCCGTTCCGTGACATCGGTCAAAAACGGAAAAAAAATAGAATCGGTACGTTTTAAAGACTACGTTTTAAAAGGCTCCGGCGCAAATAAAAGCATGGTGCCTTTAAAAATATATGTTGACGATTATTTATATAATGTTAAAATGAATATACGTCTTTCTAAAGGAAGCAAACTGATTTATTAATCGGAAAAGGTATTAGATCTCAAAGTAAATATGAAAAAACTTATATTATTAATTTCTATAATAGCTGTAACGTCTGCGTTATCAATTATGCTTTCCGGATGCGGCAAAAACGTAAAGAAAAATATTTTGCCGCCCGACGTTTATTACGGCAAAGCCATGCACGATTCTCATGTTAAGAATTATAACGGCGCCGCAAAAAATTTTAAAGCCCTTATAGAAAATTATCCGTCATACGGCAAAACGGAAATTGCAGAAATAAGGCTCGGCGATGTTTATTATCTTGAAGGAAAATATATAGAATCGGCCGGCGCCTATTTAGATTTTATACATCTGCATCCACGCTCAAAATATGTTCCGTTTGCAATGTATTACCAAGCCATGTCTTATTATAAAAGAAATTTAGCCGTGGGCAGAAATCAAGCCCCTCTTAAAAGCGCAAAGCAGGTTTTTGAGAAGCTTATATCGAAGTACCCTTATTCAAAATATTCAAAACATGCTTTTAAATATATTAAACTTATAAACATAAAACTTTCCGAAAACACTTTTTTTACCGGACTTTATTATTATAATGCCAGCATATGGAAGTCGGCGGTTTACATGTTTAAAACCGTATTAAAACAGTATGGACGCGACGACGTTCCTATTATACCTAAAACTCTTTATTACCTTTCGGTCTGTTATAAAAATCTCGGAAATAAAAAAATGGAAGCCCGCTATATGAATATACTCAAAACAAAATATCCGAAAAGCAAATATGCGGAATAATATCCAATTCGGGAAAAGGTGTCAGATTAATTTTTTTGCAGATATTTTATTGTTAATTGCACTATTTCACATGCAAAAAAATAAAATCTGACACCTTTCCGAGAATATATTTCCTTAACCAAGCAAAAATCATGAATATTTTCTATTTTCTTGACACGGCTCTTAAATTATGCAATAATTTAAAGCTAACGCAAAAAATAAAATAGGAGAAATAATATACAGAAAAATAACAGAACATATATAAACGAAAGTATCAGGGCAAAAGAGGTAAGGGTTATCGACGAAAACGGCAAACAGTCGGGTATAATGCCTTTATATGAAGCCATTAAACTTGCTAAAGAAAAGCTTCTGGACCTCGTCGAAGTCTCTGAAGAAGCCGTTCCTCCGGTATGCAGAATAATGGATTTCGGAAAGTTTAAATACGAGCAGAATAAAAAAGCTCAGGAAGCCAAGAAGAAACAGGTCGTTATCCATTTAAAAGAAGTTAAATTCAGGCCTAATACCGACGAACACGATTACAACTTTAAATTAAAAAACGCTATTTCGTTTCTCAAAGACGGAAATAAAGTTAAACTTACCGTGACGTTTAAAGGCAGAGAACTTGCCCATACGGAATTAGGAATCAAAGTAATACTCAGGGTTATCGAAGATTTAAAGGAGTTCGGAGTTCCTGAGTTTCCTATTAAGCCGGACGTTAAAAGGACGTTCAGCACTGTTATAGTGCCGGTTAAGACGGCTAAAAAGACTGCCGAAAAAGATGCCGCTAAAACGGAAAAGACTAAAGAAACGAAAGAGCCGGAAAAAATGGCATAAATAACAATAATTAAATTAATATAAAATTAATTTTTAAAAGGGTGGATGTATTAAAATGGCAAAGATAAAAATAAAAACTAAAAAAGGCGCAAAAAAAAGATTTAAAGTAACGGCAACCGGACTCGTAGTTCATCATAAAGCAAACAAAAGCCACATACTGACGTCGAAAAAACGCGGCAGGAAAAACAGGCTTAAAAAATCATCGGTAGTTAATTCTGTGGATTCGCTTAACGTAAAAAGATTAATACCGTATCTGTAATGTCCAATTAAATATAATAAGCTATTATAAGGAGCAGTATAATGCCGAGAGTAAAAAGAGGTATTTTAACTAAAAAAAGACACAAAAGAGTATTAAAAGCAGCCAAAGGATATTACGGCGCAAGAAGCAGGCTTTTTAAGTCCGCAAACGAAGCCGTCAACAGAGGGCTTAACTATGCCTACAGGGACAGAAAAGTCAAAAAAAGAGAATTCAGGGGTATGTGGATAGTCAGGATAAACGCCGCATGCAGAGAAAACGGGATTTCCTATTCAAAATTTATAAATGCGCTTAACAAAAAAGGCATAGATCTAAACAGAAAGGTTTTATCCGAAATAGCTCTTTCCGATCCGACGGCTTTCGCCGGCATGGTAAAAGACGTTCTTGCGGCGTAAACAACTAAATAAAACTGAAACGATTAATTCCGGAGTTTATATTTATGGCTTTAACCAGGGCAAATTTAACTTCAAAAGTGCGTTCCAAGGTTGGTTTGCCGACTGCGGAATGCGCGCAGTACGTAGATTCGTTCTTTGAACTTATAAAATCAGAAATAGAAGAAGACGGAACGATAAAGCTTAACGGTTTCGGAAATTTTACGATTAAAGAAAAAAAAGCCAGAAAAGGAAGAAATCCTCAGACTGGAGAATCTATTATTATAAGCGAAAGAAAGGTCGTAAAATTTAAACCTTCCGTAGTTTTTAAATCGGAAGTTAATAAGAAATACAAAAATGCAGGTTCCGACAAACAGCGCTCAAGATGAAAAATATTTTTACAAAATAGGCGAAGCCGCTAAAAAAATAGGCGTAGAACCTTTCGTTATAAGATACTGGGAAACCGAATTTCCGTTTTTAAAGCCTTATAAATCAAAAAGCAGCCACAGGCTGTATTCCGGTTCCGATATCGAAAAACTTCTTCTTATAAAAGACTATTTATACGATAAAAAATTTACCATAGAAGGTGCGAGAAAAGCTTTAAGGCATAAATTGCACTGCGGAAATAATAATACTGTCGAAAAGACTGACAGTTGCTTGAGGCAGACTGAAAACGTTTCAAATAGCTCAGTCGTAACTAATTCTCGCGAAGTAATAAAATTTGTCCGCCATGAACTTAATTCGCTAAAAACATTCATTAAATCAAGAAAGACGGGATATTAAACTTGAATATACTACTTTCCAACGACGACGGTGTTTATGCCACAGGCATAAACATATTGTACGAGGAATTAAAAAAGAAGTACGACGTAACGATAGTAGCTCCGGACAGAGAAAGAAGCGCAAGTTCCCACTCGCTCACGATAGATAGACCTCTTAGAGTAAACGAAATTAAACCCAACGTATTTTCGGTTGACGGCACGCCGACCGATGCCGTAAATATCGGCGTACATTCCATAATGAAAACAAAGCCGGACCTCGTCATTTCCGGAATAAACTACGGAGGCAACATATGCGACGACGTAATCTATTCGGGAACGGTATCCGCTGCCATGGAAGGAGCAGTTATGGGAATAAAGTCTATTGCCGTTTCGTTGGTAGTCAACAGGGGGGGCGGCTATCTTCCAAAAGACGCATCTCTTGAAGAAGACCTTGAATTATCTTTTTCCAAAGCTTCAGAGTTTGTTTCTAATCTTGCCTGCGTTTTTAATAAAGCCGATTTTTCCGAAAATACCCTCTTGAACGTAAATATTCCTCAGACTATAATAAAAAAAGAAAAAAACCCTTTTGAATACCGCATTACAAGACAGGGAAAACGCTATTTCGAAGATTTCGTTGTAGAAAAAACCGATCCGAGGGGAAGAAAATATTACTGGATATGGGGTAAAAACATAACTTTCGAAGATATTAAAGACAGCGATTACGAAGCGGTTCATAGCGGCGTTATTTCGGTTACCCCTATACATCTTGACATGACCAACTATAAGGCGATAGAAAAATTGAAAAATATGGATTTTTCGATATGAATAAGAAAATTTTAAATAGTCTGTCTTCAAAAGGCATTGCTTCATCCGCCGTTTTGGGCGCAATCGCGAAAATTCCGCGGGAATCTTTTGTAGCCCCGACTTTTAGGCATTTTGATATATGCTACGGAGAGTCGCCTCTGCCTATAGGTCACAACCAGACTATTTCCAGCGTTTATACGGTTGCTCTTATGACTCAGGCTCTGTCTGTCGATAAAAACCATAAAGTCTTGGAAATAGGCACTGGTTCGGGTTATCAAGCTGCCGTTCTTTCTCTTCTCGGCGGTTCCGTTTTTACGGTAGAACGCATAAGAGATTTATCTACGCAGGCAAGAAACATTATTGAATCCTTAAACCTGCACAATATAATTTTTATAGTCGGCGACGGCTCTATCGGCTACGGAGAATACGCTCCCTACGACAGAATAATGATAACCGCCTGCTCGCCCGATATTCCCGCTCCATTGTTTGCCCAGCTCGCCGAAGGCGGTATTATGGTAGTGCCGGTTGAACAAAACGGCGCACAGTCTATTTGCGTAATAGAAAAGAAAAACGGAGCGATGGTTTCTAAAAATATAGCTCCCGCCAATTTCGTTAAACTAATAGGAAAAAACGGTTATGAAGCGCAAAAATCCAGCCAAAGATGCGGTTTCTGAAAAATCTTTAAACGTTATAGACGGCGCTGACGTTCAAGACGGTTATGCTGAAGAATACGGAAAAGTTTCCGACAGTTCGTTTAGGTCGGAAGAAAACAAAATATCAAGCCAGTATCTTAAATATCTTAAAAAATATCCTCTGCTGACCAAAGAGCGGGAATACGAACTTGCCGTTAAAGCCGGAGATGGCGACCAAGAGGCAAGGGATCTGATGATAAAATCCAATCTCGGACTCGTAATAAGCGTTGCTAAAAAATTTCTCGGCAGAGGACTGTCTTTTGAAGATTTAATTATGGAAGGCAACTTAGGTCTTATAAAAGCGGTGGAAAAATTTAAGCCAAAATCCGGCTTCAGGTTTTCTACATACGCTATCTGGTGGATAAGGCAGACCATAGAACGCGGCATATTAAATTCAGGCAGGGTGGTAAGGCTTCCTATCCACATATCCGAAAACGTATATAAGTATTCGAGGGCTGTTAAAGAAATAACGTCGGAAATTCAGAGAACTCCGAACATGGGCGAAGTAGCCAAACGCATGGGAATAAAAGAATCTAAACTTGAAAAAATTATGAGTCTGGTCGGCAACATTTATTCTTTGGATGCGGTATATTCCGGCGGCGAAGACGAAGAAAACTCCTCAAATTCTTTTTCTAATTTAATAAAAACCGATGAAAGCCAGGATTCGGCTTTCGACGAGCTTGATAAAATAGAAACGCTTAATCTTTTAAACGGCTGGCTTTTAAGACTATCAAAACAGGAAAGGAGCGTTATAATATTAAGATACGGTATCAATTACGAAAAACCGCGCACGTTAAACGAAGTAGGGCGGATATTCGGATTGACTAAAGAAAGAATAAGGCAGATAGAAGTAAAAGCCTTAAAAAAGCTTAGACAGATGGCATTAGAGTCGGGATTTGAAAGTAAATTTCCCGCCGGCCAAGATATCGAAAGCAAGCCGCCTGCCGAAGAAAAGGAAGAAAATTGAGTTCGTTTTTAAGCAGATATAAATATGAAATTTATTTAGCGGCAATTTCGGTTTTTGCGTTTATAGTCCATATCCATCTTGCTTCGACTTTAAATCTCGGCAACGACGAAGCCCACTATTACGTATGGTCTTTAAAGCCTTCCTTGGGCTATCTCGACGACGCTCCTCTCGTCGGCTGGGTTATATGTCTTACGGACTCCCTTTTCGGCAAAAGCCAGCTTTCCGTCCGTCTCGGCTCAATTATATTTTCTTTTTTCGACGGATTTTTAATATACTATCTAACCTATATTTTATTCAAAAGCAGACGTGCCGCATTTTTCTCGTTTCTGTTTTACCTTTCCGCCGTTATATTCGGCATGGTTCTTTCCGTCATGATGCTTCCGGACGCGCCGCTTTTATTTTTTACGCTTTTATTTCTTATCGTTTTTTATAAAACTTTGGAAAACAATAAACCGTATTTTTGGATAATTTCAGGCATCTTTCTCGGTCTTGCTTTCCTGAGCAAATACACGGCGGCTCTTATCCCGCCGTCCGCTCTTTTATATCTGATTTTTTCAAAACGAAACAGGCATTATCTTAAAACGGTTTACCCTTATGCAGTCCTTGCAGTTGCTCTTTTGGTCTTTTCGCCCGTAATATACTGGAACGCCGTTCATAACTTTATATCTTTCAGGTTTCAGCTTTCGCACGGCTTTTCCCATCCGACGCCGGGCATTCCGCTTCTTTTAGCCGGCTGGCTCGGACAGGTTCTGGTTATTACACCGTTTATTTACATTTTTCTTATAGCGTCGTTCATATATGCAATAGAAAAAATATCGGCAAAAAAGGAGCCGGAGCCGATGCTTTTTGCATTATGCTTTTCCTTTCCGATACTTTTATTTTTTGTGCTTAACGGCTATTCGCACAGAATACTCGTTCACTGGCCCGATATCGGCTATCTTGCCGCGTTTCCCGTTATGGGCTTTGCGGCAGATGCGCTTATTAGCGGAAAAAAATTTATAAAAATAATGAGATATTACGTTTATTTTGCAATTTTTTTCGGTTTTTTTCTTTCATACGTGCTTTATAACCAGATTTATTATAATTCGATACCCGTGGGCAAAATAATACGCTATATCGACAAAGAAAAACGCCTTAAAAAAGGCGGAATATTTTCGATAATACCGCACATTCCGGGAAAACCTTCGACTGCCGATATAACCAACGACCTTTTCGGCTGGAAGCACGCAGCAAAATATATAGGAATAGTTTATAACGGCTACAAATCGGCTTACCCCCCGCTTTTTATACTTACCCATCATTATGCTATAGCCGACGAACTTATCTATTACGGAGGATATAAGCCCGGCGTCAATATTTACAATATATCGGGTTTTATAAACCAATACGATCTATGGCAGAATTTAAATAAGATTAACGGTAAAAACGCCCTTTTCGTGATGGACGACAAATATATGATTAATCCCGTAAAAACTTATGCTCCCTATTTTAAATCGATAAAGCAGATAGGACGGCTCGACATATATATAAAATTCAAGCCGGTCAGGATATATTATTTATATCTAATGAAAGATTTTAATGCGCCAAAAGCTATTAAACATTTAAAAGAAAAAAGCAGGATGTATTAATGAAAAACCGGCAGAAACAGAAGATTAAACGATGCATTAAAAGACGGCGTTCTATTTTTTGCTGTTGACAATTATTTTTCGTCAATATATAATTAACTGTCGTAAACAAGAACAGCAAACAATAAAACAATAACAATATAAGAACACTATAAAAGCAGAATAAGAAAGAGAATAATCAAGCAATAATAAATCTTAATAATTTTAGAATGGATTTAAAACAATTTATCCGCGAAATACCGGATTTTCCAAAAAAAGGAATTAACTTCAAAGATATTACGCCTCTGCTGTCTAATGCTAAGGCTTTCGCATACGCAATAGATTCTTTAACGGAATCATATATATCAAAAAAAATAGATTACGTAGTCTGTATAGAAGCAAGGGGATTCGTAGTAGGTTCGCCTATAGCATACAGACTCGGCGCAGGCGTTATAATGGTCAGAAAGCCCGGAAAACTTCCTTACGAGTGTTCTTCTTTGAGCTACGACCTTGAATACGGAAGCGCGACCCTCGAAATACACAAGGATGCGCTGAAAGCAGGCGACAGGGTAGTTATTGCCGACGACGTTCTTGCAACAGGCGGAACGGCTCTTGCCACTATCGGACTTGTAGAAAGTTTCGGGGCTGTCGTAGCCGACACTGCATTTCTTGCGGAACTTTCTTTTTTGAAAGGGGCAGACAAGCTCAAACCTCATACCGTAAATGCGCTGATGAAATTTGATTATTAAATTAAATAAATTTATTTCTTTAAGGGGGGTTTATGAAAAAAGGAATAACTGTAATATTCATTGTTCTTGTAATAGTACTCGGCTATGTTGCGGTTCATGCAATAACCGCTCCGGTAAAATTGTCGGCGGCTCAGCTCGGAAATCAGCTTATTAATTCCAACAAAAAAGGCATAGACTGTTTCGCCTGTCATAAAATAGGCAAAAAAGGCGGAAACGTAGGTCCGAATCTTTCCAAAGAGGGGCTTGCAAAACATTCTATCAAATGGCTCGAAGTTCAGATTGCGGCTCCGTCCAAACACTTTAAATCTGGTTCTATGGTAAAGATCAACGGAAAGACTTATATGGCGATTATGCCTGATCATAAAATGCTCAGCAAAAAAGAGCTTTTTGAACTTGCATCGTATCTTAATTCGCTTAAATAAAGAAATAAAAAACTTAAAAAAAGTTAAAAAACACTTGACATATGAAATTTTGATATTATAATTAATTATATGAATTATATGTCCGATATATTTATGATATATTTATAACGAAGTTAAATGCTAAGGCAAAAAAATATTGACAATAGCTAAGTTTAGATATATAAATATAAATATAACCGAATGAAACAAACTGATTAAAAATTAAAAATTAACATATAAAAATCTTTTAAGGAGGTGCAAAAGGGAGAAAGATTTAAAAAAAAATTGAAGTAGAAGTATTTAGAAGTATAAGATAGTAAACAAATGCAAAAAAATTCAAAACAAGTTCTAATTTAACTAATTTATTTAATTTAACTTTAACTTTAAGAGAGAGGAAAGTTATGAAAAAGTCATTAGCAGTAACACTCGTAGCTTTGTTCGTCTTGGCGCTATCATTCGCAATGGTTCCCAAGAAAGCAAACGCTATTCCGGCTTTCGCAGAAAAGTATCACTTTTCGTGCGCAGTTTGTCACACGGTTTTCCCAAACCTTAACCCGTTCGGAAGAGCATTCTGGAGAAACGGTTTCAGACTTCCGGGCACCAACGGAACGCCAGCCGATGCAACACAGATCACTAACGG
>JBMFVW010000001.1:44720-118204 GCA_049965795.1 Candidatus Acidulodesulfobacterium sp. | reverse complement strand
TGACCTTGACCATAAAATTAATATAGCATATTAAAAGATTTTTTAAAATATACAAAAATATAATACATAAGACTTATGTGTATAAAAGATAAAAATAGTAGATAACTTTCTATTACAGCATCTAATTTGATACTGGGACAGAATTCAATTCTGTCCCAGTATTTATGTAATCTGACGCCTTTTCTTATCGGCGATTTTGAGTATTAGAAAAAAATTGAAGAAGATTTTGAAAAGAGGTATAATTTTAAAGAAGAAGAAATTGCTTTTGATATAACGGATAACAATAAGCCTATCAGCGTTATAGGAACTTTTTTACGTTGAAATCAAAGACGCTTATATTTTATATAAGTAAGCCAAGAGGATAAGTTCGACGCAGTTTGTCAAATTAATGCAATTATATAAATATTGAACCTTTTGAATAAAAAACAATAAAATAAAGAAAATATTAAAAATATTTAACAAATTTACTAATGCTCTCCGACGACAATTTAGATTTAATAAGATATCAAATAGAAATGTCTTATAAAGCTACCGAAGAGCCGGTAGTAAAAGAGCTGCGGAATTTTGCGAAAAAAATTAAAGACAATATAAAAATTTTAAGGCCTTATACTGCTACTGCAGTGTCGTTCGTTTCTGCAGACGGCGGTAATAATAATATAAAATTCAATCCTTGCGTGCTTGAGCTTGTAAGAGTTGTGGATTCAAGGGGCGTCCAGTGTGCTATAGATCCGATTTTCGGCAATTCTAATGCGACTAATTTGAACGAAAGAGTCGAAAGAATTAAACCGCTTAAACGTTTATGCGCCGATCTAGGTTTAAACAGATTAAGCGACATTTCATATTTATTGGCGGGAATTGGGCAGCAGGACAAGACGGCGGCGGCGGTTAAGGTTTATCGGGATATAGTAGAATGGGCTATTTTATACGATTTTTTATATAACGATTGGGGAAATAATACAATAATAATAAGAGAAGGTTTACTCAGGACAAAATCTATTAAAAATACTATATTTCCTAAATTGGATAAAAAAATAAAAGAAAAGTGCGAAGAGCATAAGCAAAAAAGAAATATAAACGTTAATGTTGTTGGAGTAGCAAAAGAAAGCGCAGTTATAAGCAGGCTATCGCTTGCCCTTGCCATAGAAAATGTTTTTAAGCTGCCTTATTCATGCTATGTGAAAGTTCCTGATGAAATTGAGCAGTACTGTTATAATTACGACAGGACTTGGTTTAATACTTTTGACGATGTTTCTACAGAAGAAGAAAATCAAAAATATGCATCTATGGGCAAGCTATTTCTCGTTAAATTCGGAGACGGTGCTTACGATCCAGTATGGCCGGTAGATATTGCCGCTTGGGACATCGAAAATGCCGAAATGATTCTGGGACAGTTGCTTCATGACGCAAGGCTGGGTTTTCCAATACCTGATTTCCCGCTTAGTATTCAAAATGCTCACGGGCACGCAAAAATTAACGGAATAGAAGTAGAATTGTTAGAAGATATGCTGATAGAAGGAATAAGCAAGACACTTACAGAATCCGAAAGAGAAAGTATATACAGAATGAAATATCTGCACCGCAATTTAACGGAGGCGCGTTATAAGAATGCTTGAACTATTTGCAAAATCTGATTTAATGGGTATCTTTAAGGGCTCGGTGGAATCAGGTTACGAATTTTCAGCCGAAGTCGTTACTCCATATGATGCGCGTATGCTTGAAAGACCGCAATTAGGTCAATTTTTATTAATAGAGCTTGCAAACCCTCTTGAGGCCTCTCTTGCCAGAATAACAAATTTTGCCCCCGCAGGTCTTCTTTCATCGGTAGAAGGCGAAGACTATATTATGGCACTTCAAAAAAGAGGGCAGACTGTGCCGGACGATTTAAAAAAAGATAAGTTAAAATATAAGGTGCAGATTAAACTGCTCGGCGCCGTCAAAATAGTGCAGGTCGAGCAGTCGAAAGATAAGATTATTTTTATACCTTCGCTGCGCAGGATACCGCATCTTGGTGCTAAAGTTTCGCTTCCAAGCGATGAAGTATTAAGGGAGTTATGTTCGCTAAGCCAGGGGGAAACAGATCTTGGCAATTACGTACTCGGCGAATTTATATATTCCGGAAAAAACACCGACAATAACGCTAACACGGGTGTACATGATTATCTTTCTAATTTTCAGTATATAGAACCTAATCTTAACGTTAAATTTAATATAAATAATATTGTTTCTAAAAGGTCGGTAGTATTTGCAAGAGCGGGTTACGGGAAATCAAATCTAATTAAATATCTGGTTTCGGAACTTTATAAAGATAACGGAAAATATGCTGTAACGGATAAAAATAAAAAAGTCGGGACCTTAATATTTGATCCAGACGGAGAATATTTTTGGCCGGATAATAAAAACAGGCCTGCCTTGTGCGATGTGCCTCACTTAAAAGACATTATTGCTGTTTTTACGAACAGGAAATCTATAAGTACATATTATGGCAGTTGGAAGGCGGGAGACGTTAAACTTAATATTAAGTCTCTTTTGCCAAGGGACGTTATAGGCATAGCAATTTCGCCAGACAGGCAGGAGCAGCAAAATATTATTAAATTAAAAAGTCTAAAAATAGATAATTGGAAAAAATTGGTGGATATTATAGAAAAAGACGGAATGCAGGCGGACGATAAAGAGATAGCCAAGATTATGGGCTATAACAAAGATGCTGCTTCAGGTCAATCAGCCGAGATAAGTGCCGCAAAAAGCAACATGTATAATTTAGTAAGTCATTTGCACGATCCGAACAGCAGATTAGTAGAGGAAGTAGAAATTTTACTGAAAGAAGGCAGGGTCGTAATAGTGGATATAAGTCTGCTGAGTTCAACCGCAGGTAATAATGTTGCCGGACTTATAATGAGAAATATATTTAATTTTAATCAGGAAAATTTCACCGGAGACGGTTCTTCTATTCCCGTTATTGCAATAATGGAGGAAGCGCAGAGTGTTTTAGGCAAATCGCTTTCTGAAACAAGCCCTTTTGTAGAATGGGTTAAAGAGGGTAGAAAATATGATTTAGGCGCTATTATGGTTACCCAGCAGCCTGGCTCCATAGCTCCGGAAATATTAAGTCAATCGGATAATTGGTTCGTTTTTCACGTTTTATCGGAAGGCGATGCCTCCATTTTGCAAAGATATAATTCCTTTTATTCAAAGGATATTATTTTAAATATTATTAACGAGCCTATAATAGGAAATTGCTATATGTGGAGCGCGCCTCTTCAGCCTTTTGTCCTGCCGGTCAGAATACGAAGTTTTGAAAGCCTTTACAAAAAATATATAGTAAAAGAAGGCAATCCCGAAAGTAATAAAAAATATGAAAATTCTACGGCCATGTTAGTTGTTAAAAGATCTAACGAGCGTATAAAATTAATGGCCGAGGAAGTATTCAGAGTTATAAAGAGCGATTTTAAAAACAATAAACTTAAGACTCAAGATTTTAGCGATAAAAATAAAACCGGCATTTTAAAAGGCAGATTATATTATATAGTGCGTGATGTTAAGGAAAAAGAAGAGTTTAAAAACGAAATCAGAAAAGAAGACGACCTGTATAAACCAATATTTAGCTATATATTTGATTGTATTGAAGACGAAATTGAAATACTTCAGGGTCCGCATTTTATGAATGGGCAAGAAGAATCTAAGCCTTTTGTCTGCATACCTACCTTTAAATGGAATGAAAAAATGAATCAAAAATAAACATGCCTTTTGACGATAATTTTAATTACTTTCCTCTACCGGTATTGACGCAAAATATCGAAATTGAAAATCAGCCAATAGACCGATTAGGATTAGAGTCATCCGAGTTAGAAAATGATATTGTCGCTTCTGTCTGCAGTGATATTTCCGCATTAAATTTTAAATTTTCTTATGAAAAAGGTAAATTTCAATTTGAAAATAATGCTTCGGATTTAAATGATAAAGATTTCATAAGAAATTTAATTCTTCCCAGAAAAGAAGAAATTATAAATAAAAATGCCTATTTTATCAATAAAAATAGAGAGATATTTACGAAAAATATTGCAAATGGATATGATTGTTTTAACTCCGTTATCTCCCCTATTATCGAAATATGCGAAACTCAGCAACAAAGAGATTTGTTTAGAATGTTAAGATATACTTGGTCGAGTCCTTACAGCGAATATGTCGGAAGACGGATTAAATTTATTATAAGAGATGCGGCTATAGATTATAAACCTGTTATAGGAATTGCTGCATTGGGCAGTTCAATTATAAGAATACCGGAAAGAGACGATTTTATCGGGTGGGATAGGGAAACTAAAAATAAAAATTTAGTTTACTGTATGGATCTTTATGTGTGCGGCGCAGTACCACCATATTCTTATCTACTTGGCGGGAAATTAATTGCTTATACAATGGCGTCAAAAGAAGTTATGGAAATTTTTCAAAATAAATATTTGAATCGGACTACTATAATTAACAAGAGAAAATCATCAAATCTAGCGGCAATTTTTACTACTAGTTTATACGGTAAGAGTTCGCAGTACAATAGGATAAAATATAACGGCGAACTGCTCTATAAAAGAATAGGCCAGACTAAAGGTTTCGGTACTTTTCAATTTTCTAATCGCACTAACGAACTTTTAAAAAATTTATTGAAAACTAAAGAAGGCAAGGAGGTAGGATATAAATTCGGGGACGGTTCAAATTATAAATTCAGGTTTATTAAAAAAGCCCTTAGATTTTTAGAAAATTATGGATTAGACGCTAATTTTCTTTTAAATCATTCTATTAAAAGAGATATATATTATGTGCCTTTGGCATATAATTCCTTGGATTTTTTAAACGGACGCACGGATGAATTGGAATATTTTAATTATAGTGTAGATGATCTTATAGAATATTGGAAAAAAAGGTGGCTTTCCGGAAGGAAAGGCAATCCTGAAGTTATACAAAATGTTTTGTCGTTTTCTCCTAAAAATTTCAGCTTATTATAACTTCTTCTTCGGTCGGAACGGCGGTTCTGTCGGGCATAAGGTAGCTTTTAATGTCTGCTACTTTTTCTGGGGTATTTCCTTTTACGGAAATAATTACGTATGAGTAAAAAGGCCAGGAAGCGTTGATATCAAAGTTGGAAGGGACTGCCGGATGGTTTGGGTGCGTATGGTAAAATCCCAGAATATCGAGATTTTCTTTCATGCAAAATTTATCCATTTCCAATATATCCTTAGGTTCTATCTCAAAACTGTCCCAAGTTATTTTTCCGTAGCGATTTTCCGCAGGATAGGTTTTTACTATAATTTTGTTTTCCCCTTCTATTTTTCCCAGAAGTCCGCCGCATGCTTCATATGGAAAAATATCAGCCGCATGCTTTTTTATAATCTCTAGTTCGCTTTTTGGAATTATAATAGCCATAATAATATATTATATCCTTATTTTAACGTATCTGCCAATCAGTTATTACTTAAAATGTTAATCAAAACTCCGAAAAAACTCTTGTTGAAAGATATCTTGAACCGGTATCCGGAAGTACCGTAGCAAAATTACCTTTATATTTAGCAGTAAGCTTAAGTATTCCGTAGACGTTGGCGCCTGAAGAAAATCCGCACAGGATACCTTCTTCTTTTACGAGTCTTTTTAAAGCATCATAGCTGCCTTCTGTATCCACTTTAACAAAATCGTCTATAATTTTATCGGCGTTGAATCCGTCGAAATTTAAAGAATAGTTGTATTTCCATCCTTCGATGCCGTGCATTTCGCTGTCGGGAACAACGGCTATAATTTTTATTTTATCGTTATATTCTTTAAGTCTTTTTCCTACTCCCAATATTGTTCCGCCGGTCCCTATGCCTGTAGCAAAATAATCGATATTCCCGCCTGTTTGTTTAATAATTTCGACTGCCGTTGTTTCATAATGGGATATGGGGTTGTAAGAATTATTGTACTGGTCCGGCATATAGTAAACATCTTTGCCGCCTTTTTTATATTCTTCTTCCGCCCGTTTTATAGCTCCGTCATGGCTTTCTTCGGCGGGGGTAAGTATTAATTCCGCTCCGTAAAGACGCATTATTTTTTTTCTTTCTTCGCTCATATTTGAGGGAGCGTAAATTTTAACTTTTATGCCGAGAAGCGCTCCTATCATTGCATAGGAAATTCCAGTATTTCCGGAAGACGAATCTATTATAGAGGTATTTTCTTTTATTAAACCTTTTTCTACGGCGTTTTTTATCATATAGAGCGCAGGCCTGTCTTTTACGGAGCCTCCCGGATTAAGACCTTCGAGTTTTGCATATAATTTTGAACCGTGCGAGGAAGTTTTAACGATTTTATTTAACAGGACTATTCCTGTGCCGCCTATATTGGATGCCGAATTAAAAATATCTGAAATATTAAAAATATTAAAACAGGATTTATTTTTTTCCATCTTTTTCAACGATAATTTCGTAATCGGTTTCGTTTATTTTATTTATGGATAATACTTTATGGCCCTGTTCTTCCATAGAGCGGGGTACGTTTCTTATTGCAGGTTCGTAATCTACTATTACTCTTAAAATTTCGCCCTTTTTCATTTTTTCTAAAACAAGTTTAGATTTAACGAAAGTAAACGGGCATATCTCGCCTTTTATATTTAGTTCCTCGTTTTCTTTATATTCGGACATCTTTTTACTCCGTTGTTAAGTTTAATAAATAAATCCGGCACCTTTTCCGCTGCTCCGTCGTTAAGTTTAATTCTTAAATTCACAAAGGTCGCCGTATTCAATCAATTCTAATACCGTCGGATTTTCGCCGCAAAGCGGGCAAGTTTTATCCTGCCTGAGTTTCATTTCGGTAAATTTCATATCGAGAGCGTCATAAATAAGAAGCCTTCCGTTTAAAGTCTGTCCGATGCCCAGAATTATTTTTATAGCTTCGTTTGCCTGAATAGCTCCTATAACCCCGGGAAGAACGCCGAGCACTCCGGCTTCTTGACAGCTGGGGACGAGACCTGCAGGCGGAGGGGTTGGAAAAAGACATCTGTAGCATGGACCTTCATCCGGCAAAAATACTGTTGCCTGTCCGTCAAACCTGAAAATAGAACCGTAAACAAGAGGTTTTTTCATAAAATGGCAGGCGTCGTTAATTAAATATCTCGTCGGGAAATTATCGGTCGCGTCTATTATTACGTCGTATTCTTTTATTAAATCTTTAATGTTGTTTATATTTATGCCTTCTTTATAAGGAATAACTTTTACGTCTGGGTTAATGCGTTCTATCGAGTCTTTGGCAGAGTCCACCTTATATCTTCCTACGTCGGCGTTTCCGTGCCAAATCTGTCTTTGCAGGTTAGACAAATCAACCGTATCGTAATCGACTATGCCGAGAGTGCCTATTCCGGCAGCCCCGAGGTAATATCCGCAGGGAGCGCCTAATCCTCCGGCGCCGATAAGAAGAACTTTTGACGAAAGAAGTTTTTCCTGTCCTTCTCCTCCGACTTCCGGAAGTATAATATGCCTTGCATATCTTTTAATCTGTTCTTCGGTAAAATTCAATTTTCCTTCCTCCGCTTTTTTAAAGACAGGGACAGAATTTAATTCTGTCCCTGTCGCAAATTTATCATTCTACGACGTCGAGAACGATAGGTTCTACCGTTACGCCTTTGGATTCCAAAAATTTAACCGCTTTTTCTATATCTTTGGTTTCGCCTTCGAGTTCTATTGCTATTATCCCTATATCGTTGGATATGCTTGCGCTTCTGATATTAGTGATAACGTTGTAGTTTTTTCCGACAAGATAAATTAGCGGTTCTTTAATTACTTCCTGCGGATAGTTAAGATAAAACTTTTTTTTTTCGGGCGCGCCGCCTGCTATTGCCGGAATTATGGAAATAGTATCGCCGTCTTTGACCTTTGAATTTATATTGTCTATAAATCTTATGTCTTCGTCGTTAAGATAAACGTTCACGAATCTTCTTACCTGATCGTTCTGTTCGCATATTCTTTCTTTTATTCCCGAAAAATTTTTCTCTAAATCGTTAATTATTTCGATAATATTTGAACCGTTAGATTCCACTTCCGCTTTTCCACCGGTTAAAGTTCTAAGCGGCGTGGGTATTCTTACTTTTATAGGCATTTTTATCCTCCTTTTATTTTATAATTAAAATTATTTTAATATAATCAATTATTTACCTTTTCTTTTAATTTTAGAGAGAACTCCTTCAAATTCTTCTAAGTTGGCTTCGATAACCGGAGCTTCTTTTAATTTTCCGTTTAGGGCTTCTAGAGTTTTAAGCCCGTTTCCGGTAATAGCAAGAACCGTCGTTTCGTTTTTGTTTATATAGCCTTTTTCTATGAGTTTTTTAGCTACTGCAACTGTAACGCCCCCCGCAGTTTCGGTAAATATGCCTTCGGTTGCGGCAAGAAGCTTCATGCCTTCTACTATTTCTTCGTCTGTTGCATCTTCGCCGTACCCGCCGGTTTTATTCATCAGGTCTGATGCATAGTAGCCGTCGGCAGGATTGCCGATTGCAAGCGATTTTGCAATAGTATCCGGAGTTCTTACCGGTTTTATAAATTCTCTTTTTTCTTTGACGGTTGAGGTTATAGGGTTGCAACCGGTTGCCTGCGCCCCGAAAATTCGCGTATGCGGTTTTTCGTTAAGCAGTCCGCAGTAGTCGAATTCGTCAATGGCTTTGCCGACTTTTGTTATTAAAGAGCCGCCTGCCATTGGAACTACGACGTTATCCGGAGCTTTGAATCCTAACTGTTCGAGCATTTCGAAAGTAAGAGATTTTGAGCCTTCGGCATAATAAGGTCTTAAGTTGATATTTACGAATGCCCAGCTGTGTTTGCCGGCGATTTCGGTGCAGAGCCTGTTGACTTTATCGTAACTGCCGTTAATTTTAACGAGATTGGTGTCGTATATAAGAGTTCCCAATACTTTCCCCGTTTCAAGATTCGACGGTATAAATACAAAACTTTCGTAGCTTGAGGAAGCTGCCAATGCGGCAACGGAATTTGCAAGGTTGCCGGTCGATGCGCACGCGACGGTTTTAAAACCGAATTCTCTCGCCTTTGCAATGGCTACCGAAACGACTCTGTCTTTAAAAGATAGGGTAGGAAAGTTTACGGCATCGTTTTTAACGTATATTTCTTTAACGCCGAGAGCTTTTGCAAGATTATCCGCTTTTACAAGAGGCGTATATCCGACGTTTTTGCCTATTTTTATTTCTCCTTTGATAGGGAGAAGTTCTTGATAACGCCACATATTTGCATCGCGCGATTTTATTTTTTCCTTCGTTATTTCTTTTTTGATTTTATCGTAATCGTAATCCACTTCAAGCGGACCGAAACAATAATCGCAAACATAAAGCGGACTGTCAGGATATTCTTTGCCGCATTCCCTGCATTTTAAACCTTTTACGAACATTTTGTCTCCTTGTTTTAATTTATTAATAAATAAAAAAACCTCTTCTTCCCGAAAATTAGGAAGAAGAGGTTTTTAAACTCGTTTCTTCTTATCTTCCAGGAATGAACCTGCGGGAATTAGCACCGATTTTATTAGAAACTAAACGGTTGCTGCGGTTTCAAAGGGCCCGTCCCTCTACCGCTCTCGATAAGAACATTAATATTATAGACTTGTTTAACAGTCTATTTAATTATATAATTGTGAAAAAGATACGATAATATTTTAAACGGCTAAATTTTAACTTATTTAAAGATATAGTTTTATTATATAGCATAAATATAAAATATGTCAAATAAAAAAATAACCTTAATATTAATTTTATTTTTTGTTTTGATGCCGGCAATTTTTCTTTCGGGCTGCGTTCCTTATATAATAGGAGGAAATTATTCAGGACAAAGCAGCCAAGGATATGCTCCTCCTCCAGGATATTACCCTCCTAAACGCATATCTAACGACGTAGAAATAGGCGTAGCTTCATGGTATGGTCCCGGATTTCAGGGCAGACCCACCGCAAGCGGTCAAATTTATAACATGTACGATTTAACGGCAGCTTCTCTAACCCTTCCCTTAAACAGTTATGCCTATGTAACGGATCTTGAAAATCATAGGAGCGTGGAGGTTTTGGTTAACGATAGAGGACCTTATGCCGACGGCAGGATTATGGATCTTTCGTATGCGGCGGCAAGAGCTTTAAATATGGTAGGACCGGGGACGGCATTGGTAAGAGTACAGTACTTAGGTCCAAATCCGGTTTCTTTAGCTCAATGTAAAAGATATTATAACGCAAGCGGAATAGTGCCGGCTGTACCGGCTGTAAAACATGCGCCTCCGGTTTGCGGCTATACGCTGCAGTTTGCCGCTTATACGAGAAAAAATAAAGCGCTAAACAAAATATCGAAAATGAAAAAATTTGTCCCAGGCGTTCATCTTATAGAAAAAAATATAAACGGATCTCTTTATTATAAAGTAGTATTCGGCAGTTTTAAAAACCTGCAGGATGCTTACAATTTTGCGAAAACTATAGCAAAATACGGTTACGACGTTTATATAACAAGGTCGGAATAAATTTATTTTATTTTACGATTAAATGTAATAAAATATGAATATGAAAAAAATAGTCGCGGTTATACCCGCAAGATATAAATCGACAAGGTTTGAAGGAAAGCCGCTTGCTTTGATTCTGGGCAAACCGATGATAAAGCATGTTTACGAAGGAGTTAAAAAGTCCGAATTATTGTCGGACGTCATCGTAGCTACGGAAGATAAAAGAATATTCGACGCTTGCAAAGATTTCGGGGCAAACGTGGTCATGACTAAAGATACGCATCAAACAGGAACGGATAGGATAATCGAAGCAGTTCAGGATATAGACGCCGATATAATATTGAATATACAAGGAGACGAACCGTTAGTAAATTCGGAAATAATATCGGCATTGATAAAACCTTTTAACGAAATTGACGAAAACGGCGAAATTTCATTTACGAGCGTTAAAACGCCTATTTACGACTTTGACGAATTTATGGATCCTAATAACGTAAAAGTCGTTACGGATAAAAAAGATTTCGGAATATATTTTTCGAGAAGCCCTATACCCTACGACAGGGAACAGGCAGATATACTTAAAGATATTAAAGGGATTTACGGATATAAACATCTCGGTTTTTACGGATACACAAAAAAATTTCTTTTTGAATTCGGCAAAATGGAGCAGTCTTATTTAGAAAAAAAAGAGATGCTGGAACAGTTGAGGGCGATAGAAAACGGTTATAAGATAAAACTTGAAACCGTAGATATTTCTACTATACCCGTGGATGTTAAAGACGATATTAAAAAGGTTGAAAATTTTATTTTAAAATCTTATAATAAATAACTTATGTAAAAATATAAAACCTTAATCTTGCAATAGAAAGCATTTTTTCCTGATAGATAACTTTCTATTGCAGGATTAAGGTAAAAAAATACAAAAATAAAAAAGGAGCGGTAAAAAGATGAAAGAGGGAATACACCCAAAAATTTATCAGGCTAAAGTTAAGTGCGCCTGCGGAGAAGAATTCGTTACGGGAAGCACCGTAGAGGAAATTCACGTCGATATATGTTCAAAATGCCATCCATTTTACACGGGTAAGCAAAAATTTGTCGATAGTGCCGGAAGAATAGATAAATTTAACAAAAAATATGCCGGCGTAAAAAACAACGTCGCCAAAAAATAAACAAATCAATTATTATTTTTCCTTTTATGAATGGTTAAGCTTATTAATTATACTTCTAAGCCGGAAATTACTATTGCGACAGCAGCGCGTCTGTGCTACAGTTCATTCGGCATTGCCAAGATAGAGTCCGATTTTAACGACGGCGAGAAAGGGCTTGAACAGGCGAGGAAATTAATTAAAAGAATTAGAATGTCCGGACACGAATCAGTCCTTGAACATTCTAATTTTACTTTCGGCGTTGAAAAATTGTCGAGAAGCGCTTCCCATCAATTAGTAAGGCATAGAATAGCTTCGTATTCTCAAAGAAGCCAGCGGTATGTTAAGGAAGATAAGCCTAAATATCTTATTCCGGATTCGATAGCCTGCAATCCCGAATTTTTGGAAAAATATAAAAAAATAACAGAAGATATTTTTTCGCTGTACGGCTATTTTCTCGAGAAAGGCATTCCTGCGGAAGATGCCAGATATCTGCTTCCAAATGCGACGGAAACGCAGATTATTTTTACTATGAACGCAAGGGAACTGCTTCATTTTTTTAAACTGAGAGGATGCAACAGAGCTCAGTGGGAGATAAGGTCGGTAGCCCGCGAAATGTTCAAATTGGTCTATCCTATAGCTCCGTCCGTTTTTCACGGAGCCGGTCCGTCGTGCGTCCGAGGAAATTGCTCCGAAGGGGAATTTTCGTGCGGCAGTCCTTCCGACGTCAGGAAATCATGGTTAAAAGGCGGTCTTGACTTTTAACCTTTATTCTATTTATTATATGTTTCAAAGCGAGATTGGCGAGCTGTAATGGACTCAGTCCGCGGATACTTGCGATGACGGTGCATGCGACGCCTATAAAGAGGCAGGTTAATCTGCGCATTGCTTTGGATGCGCATAATTCCGTTGCAGACTTAATTGTACTATTGCCATATGTATATGCACTTAATTGCTTTTAAGGATGTGTTTAATGCTTGACGATAACTTAATAAAAAAAGCCTCGGAATTATCCGAAAAAGCCGAAGAATTATATTCTAAAATACAGGAAGAAAGCGCAAAAGGTTTCAGCCCGGAAATAAAAGAATTATCTAAGCAATATAATGCTATAAAAAAAACTGCGGAACAATTTTCGGAATATAATAAAACACAATCGGAAATAAAAGACCTTGAAAATCTGATTAAAAACGAGTCCGATACCGCCCTTATTGATTTAGAAAATGAAGAAATAAATTCCCTAAAAAGCAAAGTTGATAAAATAGCAGAAGAAATTAAAGATTTCTTTTATCCAAAAGAAAATTCCCAGGACAGAGATATACTTCTTGAGATAAGAGCCGCTACCGGAGGCGAAGAAGCCGCTCTTTTCGCTCTCGATCTTTTTAAGATGTACAATAAGTATGCCTTAGCAAAAAATTTTCAATTCGAAGCTATTTCTTTAAGTCCTTCTTCTACTGGAGGATTAAAAGAAGCGATAGTTTCCGTAAAAGGAAAAGATGCATTCCGTCTTTTGCGCAATGAAAGCGGGGTACACAGAGTTCAGAGAATTCCGGCGACGGAAACGCAGGGAAGAGTTCATACTTCTGCGGCTACGGTTGCTGTTATGCCGGAAGCCGAAGAAATAGATTTAAAAATAAATCCCGAAGATTTAAGAATAGACGTTTACAGGTCTTCCGGGCACGGCGGACAGAGCGTCAACACGACCGATTCTGCAGTGAGGGTAACGCATATTCCGTCCGGATTAGTCGTTACCTGCCAGGATGAAAAATCTCAGCATAAAAATAAAGCTAAAGCCCTTAGAATATTAAGGTCGCGCCTCTTAAACAGAATAGAAGCCGATAAAAAAAGCATAGAGGCTCAAAACAGAAAAAATATGGTAGGAAGCGGCGACAGAAGCGAAAAAATAAGAACTTATAATTTTCCTCAAGGCAGAATAACGGATCATCGTGCGGGTATAACCATACATAAACTGGCTTCTTTTATGGACGGCGAATTGGACGAACTTTTAATGCCTTTGGCTGATTATATAGAATCGCAGAAACAACTGCAATAAAATTACGCCGCCCAAAATTGCCGATAGAAAATTGTAAAGTTCGATAAAATAAACAGATAATGAAGGAAAATTCGTCAGATTAATTTAATACGGGGACATAATTCAATTCTGTCCCCGTATTAAATTAGATGTCTAACGCCTTTTCCAATCGGCATTTTGGGAACAGGATGACTATTTACGAATTAATTAAATACGGAGAATACAGGCTGAAAAAAGCCGGAATACAAAATTCATACAATGAATCGCTCGGTTTAATGCAATATGCCCTCGGTTTAAATTTAGAAAAAATTATTGTTTCATATGAAGATAATATTTCTGAGGAAAAAAAACAAACTTTCGAAAAATTAATAGAAAGAAGGTTTAAAAAGGAACCTTTTGCTTATATAGTTAAAAATAAAGAATTTTATTCTTTAAATTTTTACGTTGACGAATCTGTTTTGATACCGAGACCGGATACCGAATGTTTAGTCGATACCGCAATAGAGGAAATACAAAGGTTTTACGGCATATATAAAAAAAAGATTTATGTTTTAGATATTGGTACCGGTTCAGGAGCAATTGCGATTTCTATTGCAAAGAATTTTGATAATGTTATAATTTATGCTGCAGATAATAACTTAAAGACTTTAAACACTGCAAGAAAAAATATAATTAATAACGGCGTTCAGGAGAAAATAGTTCCGGTTTATTTAGACATGCTTAAATTAAACGGCGGCGAAAATTTATCTTTTCATACAAGTGATACAAGCGCCGGAGACTTTAACTTTTATAATCTTAATAATTACGATTTAATTATATCAAATCCGCCGTATATAACTACGGAAGATTTAACGTCTCTGGAAAACGATATTAAATTATACGAACCGGTAGGAGCTTTAGACGGCGGTAAAGACGGACTTTTATTTTATAGAAAAATATTTGACGCCGCATCGTTTGCCTGCGAAAAAATTAAAACGCTGATTTTAGAGATTGATTATCGCAAAAAAAAAGAAATTCAGTCTTTATTTGATGAAAAATTTAATAATATCAATTTAAGATTTAAGGAAATCTGTTTTATTAACGATTTAAATAATAAAGAGAGGGCGGTAAAAATTACATATGGATAAAATGGTCATAGAAGGAGGATTTCCTTTAATAGGAGAAGTTTCTATCAGCGGCTCCAAAAATGCTTCTTTGCCGATAATAGTTTCGTCTATAATGTTTGACGAGTTCGACTGCGAAATAGAAAATGTTCCCGATCTCGAAGATGTTAAAACGATAAAAAAACTTTTAATAAGCCTTGGAGCAGTAATAAAAAAAAGCGACGCCGCCGATAAGCTGGTTATTAATACTTCCGGTATTAATAATTTCGATGCGCCTTACGATTTGGTAAAAACTATGAGGGCTTCGGTTCTGGTTCTCGGTCCGCTAATCGCCAAATATAAACGCGCAAGAGTATCTCTCCCCGGCGGATGCGCAATCGGCGCAAGACCTATAGATTTTCATCTGAACGCTTTAAAACAGCTTGGAGCTACGGTTAAAGTAGATCACGGGTACGTAGAAGTTTTTGCCGATAAGCTAAAGGGCGCCGTTATAAATTTTCCTATTCCTTCGGTTACCGGAACGGAAAACGTCATTATGGCGGCGGTTCTTGCGGAAGGCACCACTATCATAAAAAATGCGGCGAGAGAACCGGAAATAGACGATATGATTATCGCTCTTAACAACGGCGGAGCCGATATAAAAAGAATAGAGCCGTCCGTTATTTCCGTAAAGGGAGTTAAAAAACTTAACCGTTTATGCCACAGAGTGCTTCCCGACAGAATAGAGGCCGGAACCTTCATGGTAGCTTCCGCCATAACTAAAGGCGATATAGTTCTTAAAAATCTTAACGTTAATCATCTGAAATCGGTTATAGATAAGCTTTCTGAAGCGGGCGTAAAAGTTATTATAAACTCGTCGAATTCGATAAGGGTTAAGGGATCTAAAGTTATTAAAAGTGTAGATATTTCTACCGCCCCTTACCCTGATTTTCCTACTGATATGCAGGCGCAGATTATGTCTCTTATGACGCTTTCCGGCGGATTGTGCGTTATTACCGAAAACGTTTTTGAAAACAGGTTTATGCATGTTGCCGAACTTATTCGTCTCGGAGCTAATATCAAAGTGAGAAATAATTTTGCTATAGTAAAAGGGGTTAAAAAACTTTCGGGAGCCGAAGTTATGGCAACCGACTTAAGGGCAAGCGCTTCTCTCGTTCTTGCCGGATTAGCTTCATCTGACGGTTTAACTACCGTTTCCAGAATATACCATCTTGACCGCGGATACGAAAAAATGGAAAAAAAGCTGACCGCTCTCGGTGCTATAATTTCAAGGGTAAAAGCAAACGATATATCTCCGGTACCGGACGACGAATCGAGATTTATCGATGTTGTTTGCAGCAAGACTGCATGAAATAAAAATATTTATTTATATATTAATGAAAATTTCTCAAAACAAAAAATATCGTAAACTCAAGAAGCTTAAAATTGCAGTTCCTAAAGGCAGAATACTTAAAGATGCCTTAAGATTCTTAAGAGAATCGGGATATATTAAACATCAGGATGCCGATTACGATTCCAGGAAACTTATTTTCGATTACGAAGACGATGCCGTAAGCCTGCTTATAGTAAAGCCTTTAGACGTACCGACTTTCGTAGAGTATGGAGCGGCCGATGCCGGTATTGCAGGCAAAGACGTTTTGCTGGAAAAACCCAGGAATATATACGAACCCTTAGATCTCGGCATAGGAAAATGCAAAGTAGTCGTTGCGGCGCGCAAAAATTTAATATTTGGAAAAAAAAATAATTTAAATGACGATGACAGTTTTCCTGAAATAGACGACGATATAAAAAATAAAATATATTATTCCGGAGTAAATATAGGAGTTGCCACTAAATACGTGCGCATTGCAAGGGATTTTTTTAATAAAAAAGGCGTTTCAAACGTTCAAATCATAAAGTTATACGGAAACGTCGAACTTGCCCCTATTTCCGGACTGTGCGATTTTATAGTAGATTTGGTTTCTACCGGAGAAACCCTAAGGCAGAATAATTTGATTCCCATCGAAGACATAGTTCATGTTACGTCAAGATTAATAGTCAACAGGGCAAGCCTTAAAATAAATTCTGCCGATATTGCGGCTTTAATAGAAGACTTAAAAGAACGGGTCAACAAAAATGAGGGTATTTGATTCAAATAAAAACGATTTTAAAAAATTTTTAAAAGAAAGAAGGCTCGGTCAGTTTGAATTTGCCGATAAAATACAGCAGGAACTTAATGTCATACGCAGAGACGTTATTGCCGACGGAGATAAAGCTTTAACCTTATATACCGATAAATTCGATAAAGTCAGTCTGACGCCGGAAAAATTCTTAATAGGCAAAAAAGAAAAAGACAAGTCGGTAAATTCTTTAACTAAAGATGAACGAAATAGTATCGAAAACACGATAAAAAGAGTTTATGACTATCACTCCAAACAAAAACTTAATACTTGGTTTTCTAACGACGCCGAAACGGGTCTTATAACCGGACAGCTTGTATCGCCTCTTAAAAGAGTCGGCATATATGTTCCGGGCGGCAAAGCGAGCTATCCTTCGTCCGTCATTATGAATGCGATACCTGCGGCCGCAGCGGGAGTTAAAGAGGTTGTAGCAGTCACCCCTCCGTCAAAACAGTTAAATAATTACGTTATTGCTGCGGCGGTTTTGTGCGGAATAGAAAAAATATTTAGAATAGGCGGTCCGCAGGCTATATTCGCCCTTGCTTACGGCACCGAAACTATTCCCGCCGTAGATAAAATAGCAGGTCCAGGCAATATTTACGTTGCAACTGCAAAAAAAATGGTTTACGGCGACGTCGATATAGATATGATAGCAGGGCCGAGCGAAATTGCGATAGTGTGCGATGAATACGCAGATCCTGAACTTGCGGCAGTCGATATGATGTCTCAGGCGGAACACGACGAAATGGCGATTTCTACCGTTATCAGCGACAGCGCCGAAATTATAAAAAAAATCAAACAAATACTTCCTAAATTAATTAAGCGCGAAAAAAGAAAAGAGATAATCGAGAAATCCATAAATCATAATGCGTCTTTAGTAATAACGGGATCGTTAGACGAGTCTATCGATATTGCCAACGAACTTGCGCCGGAACATTTAGAACTGTATATCAAAGACCCTTTCGATAAACTTTTTGCAGTACAAAATGCAGGCGCGGTATTTATGGGAGCAAACACTCCCGAATCGCTTGGAGATTATGTAGCCGGTCCTAGCCACGTGCTTCCTACCGGCGGTACGGCAAGGTTTTTTTCCCCTTTGGATACGGTATCGTTTCTTAAAAGAACAAGCGTTATTTATTCCAGCTCAGATTTTTTATTAAAAAGCGCAAAAGATGTTGATTTTTTTGCTAAAATAGAAGGATTGAGCGCGCATAACGAATCCGTAAGTTTTAGAATAAAAAAAATAAAATAATCCATGACCTCGTTTAATATAGAAAATTTTATTAAAGACAGCGTCCGCGAGCTAAAAGCTTATAAGGTCAACGAAGTAGATCAGCATAAAAAAGCTTTGAAACTTGACGCAAACGAATCTAATTATATTTTGGGCAAAAACATTAAAAAGAAATATGCCGATTATATAAAAGACACGCTTATAAATCTTTATCCTGATCCAAATTCTAAAAATCTGCTTGGATCCATACAAAAATTTTACGGTTTTTCAACCAATAATTTTATTTTCGGCAACGGTTCGGATGAGCTCATATCAATTATACTCCTTAGTTTAAAGAAAGACGTTACGGTAAATATACCGTCCCCTTCTTTTTCAATGTACGAAATTATAGCTAAATATAACGATTTAAACGCAAAAATAATAAAATTAAACGATGAAAATTTTGATTTACCGGATAATATAGCGTTAATTGACGATAAAAAACTGAAAAATTTATATTTTTTCAGTTATCCTAATAATCCTACAGGTAATCATTTTAACCGCAAAATTATATACGGTCTTTTGGAAAACAAAAACAACTTAGTCGTAGTGGATGAAGCATATATATTCTTTTCGGACGAAAAATCTTTTTTAAATGAACTGACGAAGTATGAAAATTTAATAGTTTTAAAAACCTTTTCCAAAATAGGACTTGCAGGGTTAAGATTCGGAATGCTTTTTTCAGGCGATAAACTTATTGACGAATTTAAAAAAATAAAATTACCTTATAATATAAATTCTTTAACATTAAGTTCCATAGAATTTTTTTTAAAAAATTTCGACGAATTTGAAAAAAATATAAAGAAAACCGTAAAACAGAGAAAAGTTTTATACAAAAAACTTAGCGCACTGCCTTTTATTAAAGTTTATAATTCCGACGCAAATTTTTTACTTATAAAACTTAAAGATAAAAAAAATAAGATTAAATTTGACAACTTTTTAAATGAAAATAATATAATAATAAGGAGTTTCACGGGCATTATGGATCTTTATTACAGAATAACCGTCGGCACGGAAAAGGAAAATAAAAAATTAACCGATTATTTTATTGAGTTTTCCAAAGGTTTATCCTAAAATTGCTCATACAAATTATAACGGAAAAAGTGTCAGATTAATTTTGTATGCAAAAAAATAAAATCCGGCACCTTTTTTCTATCGGCAATTTTGGGTTAGAAAAAAATATAATTGCGGCCGTTTTAATGTGCTATAATGAAGTAAAAATATAAATAATATACATTCTTCGGGAAGGTAAAATCTGCATGCCGGAAAAAAATACGATAAAAAAAAAGTCAAGAAAAGGTAAATTTATAAGAAAGACTAACGAAACGGATATAAAATTAGAATTAAATATCGACGGGAAAGGAAACTATAAAATCGATACGGGCGTTCCTTTTTTCAATCATATGCTGGAACAGTTTTCAAAACATTCCGGATGCGATATATCTCTTAAAGCGAAAGGCGATATAGGGGTGGATCTGCATCATCTCATAGAAGATACGGGTATAGTTATAGGGCATGCATTTAAAGAATTATCCGGCGATAAGAGAGGCATTAAAAGATACGGATTCGCATCCGTTCCTATGGATGAATCGCTTGTTCAATCCACGGCAGATTTTTGCGGCAGGTCTTTTTTCGTTTACAGATTTATGGGAGAGGACATATCTCAATCCGGTAAAGAATTTTTAAAATCTTCGTTAAGGATTTCCAAACAGGAATCGCGTGAAATATTGGTAGATAAATTTTTTTACGTATATTCTAACGTCTTTTTCGATGCGGTTTGTAAAAATGCCCTTATAAGTCTTCATATAAATATCCAATACGGATCTAACATACATCATATGGTCGAAGCAGTCTTCAAATCTGCCGGAAGGGCGGTTTCGGACGCACTTGAAATTGCAGGCTATTTTGGAATTCCTTCCACCAAAGGAAGCATATAAAAAAATGAAAAGGACATATTTATTAATATTCTGTCTTGTGCTATTTACCGTTTTCGCAGGAGCTATACAGTTTAAAGCACGTAAAGCTTATTCTTTTTCTCAAAATATAACTTATATTAACAGAATTTTTATAAATCATGCAGACGGTACGATAGATATTTTAACTGCCGGCAAGAAGCCTTTTTATAAGGGTTATTCATTTCAAAACGGATATAAAAAATATTTTATTTTAGTTTTTGGACATGCAGTTTTATACGGACGCGGCAATAAAATAAAAAACCCTTTTGCTGAGGTATTTTCCGTTTCTTACTCTCAATTTAGCACTGCGCCTAAATATTCCGTGCATATGGTTTTAAGGCAAAATTCTTTAAATAAACCTGAGGTTAAAACTTTCTCCGCAGGAAATAATAAATATGAAACGGTAGTTTATGTTTCAAAAGCCGAAGGGTATTCCGCTAAAAAAACAGCCGTCGTTAAAATCCGCCGGAATAATATTCCGTTAAAAGGCGTAAATTTTAACGTGTTTATCGATGCCGGCCACGGAGGAGGAGATCCAGGAGGGGTAGGACCTATGGGTCTTCCGGAAAGTTTCGTAAACTTAAGTATTGCTTTAAAGCTAAGAAAACTGCTTGAAGCTAAAGGAATTAAAACTGAGATAGACAGAACGTCTAACGTGTTTGTAAGTCTCCAGCAAAGAGCGGCGCTTGCCAATCAAAGCGGAGCAAATCTATTTGTAGGATTATACTGTAATTCTCAGGTAGTTCCATATCTTTACGGTACTACTACATATTATTTCCACAGAAATTCGTATCAATTTGCAAAATATTTAGAACATTACGTTTCATCCACATTAAACTTAAAATACGACGGAATACTTAGGGATGATCTTTACGTATTGAGATTTACTACTATGCCTGCGGTAATCATAGAGTATGCATATATTTCCAATCCTTACGAGGAACATCTTTTGGCTTCTTCTACTTTCAGGCAGATGGTTGCTAATGCGATAGCCAACGCTATTTATAAATATTTTATAATAGATAAAAAATAGATATATAAAAAAATGGAAAAAAAAATAGCCGTTATAGATTATGGAATGGGTAATCTTAAAAACGTTAAAAACGCTTTTAACTTTTTAGGTTATTCGGCTAAAATAACCGGCGATTTTGAAGACATAAAAAACGCAACACATTTAGTACTACCGGGAGTAGGGGGTTTTAAGGACGCTATGGCGACTTTAAAAAGAAAGAGCTTGGTAAATCCCATTAAAGATGCAATAGCCGAAGGCAAGAAATTTCTTGGAATCTGCTTAGGAATGCAGCTTTTGTTTGAAACTTCCGAAGAATTCGGTTACAGCGAAGGGCTTGGAATTTTTAAAGGAAAAGTAGTTAAGTTTGACGAAAAGGCTGTAAGATTAATTCCTCATATAGGCTGGAACGATATTGAAATATTAAAACCGTTGGAAGAGTTTAAAGGGATAGAAAATAAAAGTTTTTTTTATTTTCTTCATTCTTATTATTGTGTTCCGGAAGAAGATATTGCGGCGGCGGTTTGCGATTATTACGGCAAATTTACCGTATGCGTTAAAAAAGATAATATTTTTGCATGCCAGTTTCATCCGGAAAAAAGCCATAAAGAGGGGCTTGCTTTGCTTAAAAATTTTATAGAACGTTAAAAATTAAGTAAAATTAAATCTAATAAAAAATATGATTATTATTCCTGCCGTCGATATCCTTGGTTCTAAGTGTGTAAGGCTTACTATGGGAGATTACGACGTAAAAAAAGAGTATCAAATTTCTCCGGTTGAGGCGGCTCTTAACTGGCAAAATAACGGCGCTAAAAGGCTTCATATAGTGGATCTCGACGGGGCTAAATCCGGAAATCCCGATAATTACGGGATAATAAAAGATATAATTAAATCGGTAAATATTCCGGTAGAAGTGGGGGGAGGAATAAGGAATAACGATGTTATAGACCTTTATTTTAGTGCGGGAGCTTCTTATATAGTTTTAGGCTCTATACTGTTTAAAGATATAAATTCCGTTAAAGATTCCTTGTCGAAATACAGGGGCAGGATTATCGGCGGAATAGATTTATACGATGGCAAGATAGCTATATCGGGATGGAAAGAGTACATCGAAGTTTCTTCCGGCGAAGCCGTAAGGAGCTTAAAAGAAAAATACGGCATAGAAACTTTTATATTTACGGATATTAAAAAAGACGGTATGCTGGAAGGGGTTAATTTCAATCTAATTGCCGAATTTGCAAAATTGAAAGTCGATATAATCGCTTCAGGCGGTGTTTCCGAATTAGACGACGTTAAAAAACTTAAGGAACTTAATATAGATTCTTTAAAAGGCGTAATAATAGGAAAAGCTCTTTACGACGGAAGGATAGATTTGAAAAAAGCTAATGCTTTATTGGGATAAATTTATGCTTGCAAAAAGAATAATACCTTGTTTAGATATTAAGGACAACGAAGTAGTAAAAGGGATAAATTTCGATGATTTAAAAAGCGCCGGTGATCCGGTCGAGCTTGCTAAAAAATATGACGACGAGCTTGCAGACGAGCTTATGTTTTTAGATATTACCGCTTCTAGCGAGAAAAGAAAGACCATTTTAAAACTTGTCGAAAATATTTCGGCAAACATATTTATTCCATTCAGCGTAGGCGGAGGAGTTTCCGAGATAGAGGATATTCATAATCTTCTTAACAGCGGAGCCGATAAAGTTTCAATAAATACTGCAGCGGTTATTAATCCGGCAATAATAGACGAAGCCGCAAAAAAATTCGGTTCATCTACTATAGTAATAGCAATTGATGCTAAAAAGATAGGAGACGAATATTTAGTTTTTACGCACGGGGGAAAGAAAAATTCCGGCATTAACGCAATAAGGTGGGCCAAAGAGGTTTATAACAGAGGGGCAGGAGAAATACTTTTAACCAGTATGGATAAAGACGGAACGAAAAGCGGCTACGAAATAAATCTAACGTCTATGGTAGTTCAGAGCGTAAAAATACCCGTAATTGCTTCAGGCGGAGCAAGAGACGCAAAAGATATAGAGGATGTTTTTGTCAAAGCAGATGCCGGCGCCGCTCTTGCGGCTTCAATATTTCATTATGAAAATTCCGGCATTATACCCATAAAAAAATATTTAAAATCAAAAGGGATCAACGTAAGATTGTGAAAGAAGAAGATAAAGACGACACTGTAATAGCGGACATATTAGATGGCGAATCGCTGGAGTCTTTTTTAAAAAGAATAGATTTTTCCAAACTTAACGGTTTAATTCCGGCTGTTGCACAGGACTATTATACCAAAGATATACTTATGCTTGCATTTATGAACGAAGAAGCTCTTAGAAAAACTCTTGAAACCGGATATGCGCATTATTTCTCTCGGTCGAGAAATAAATTATGGAAAAAAGGCGAAACTTCAGGACATACGCAGGCGGTAAAAGAAATATTTTTCGATTGCGATAACGACAGCATATTATTAAAAATAATTCAAAACGGCCCCGCTTGCCATACCGGTCATAAATCCTGTTTTTATTCTAAAGTAAACACCGGATTATCCGTATCCGGCGATGTTTCGGACGGCAACAAAAACAACGGAATATTTTATTCCCTTAAACTTTTATACGACCATATAGCGAGCCGCAAAAATTCCGATCCGGAAAAATCTTATACGGCAAAATTATTGAAGGAAGGATATGAAAAAATAGGCAAAAAACTTCAGGAAGAATCTCTTGAACTTATTTTGTCCGTTGCAAGTAATTCGGAAAAGGATAAAATTATCTATGAAGCGGCGGATTTGCTGTTTTTTTATACGGTTATGCTTGTATATTCCGGAATAGATTTTTATTCCGTTATTAATGAATTAAAGAAAAGGGAAGGCATATCCGGACTCGACGAAAAAAATAGCCGCAAACAAAAATAGTTGCAAATTAATAAAAAATATAAGATACTATAGTAAGAATATAGTTGTGACGGTGCAGGAATTGAATTCCGACACCGTATTAATATTAGAAAAAAAGGAGGCGAAATTAGGTTTTGTCAATCGTAAAAATTAAAGAAAACGAATCATTCGAAAATGCTTTGAGAAGATTCAAGAAATCTTGCGAAAGAGCGGGCATTCTTTCTGAAATCAGAAAAAGAGAACATTACGAAAAGCCGAGCGTGAAAAGAAAGAAAAAAGCGGCAGCTTCCAGAAAAAGAAATTCCAAAAAAAATTATTTCAATTATTAATAATTTACCTATAAAATCTATGAGTTATTTGGATATAGCCTTTTTGGTCTTTTTTACCGCTATTATGATAAGAGGTTTTTTTAGAGGCTTTATAAAAGAGGCTATATCTATACTCGGGGTTTTTTTTGCTTATTACGGAGCGTCCTACATAACTTCAAAATATTACGGTTCTCATTATTTAAGTTTTATCTCGCATCGGTTTAACAGCCAAGAATATGGAAAAATAGCGGTTTTTACGGCCGTTTTTTTATTAACCGTAATAGTTTTTGCGATAATATCGTTTATACTTACAAAAATTATAGATTTAGTAAGATTAGGATTTTATAACAGAATGGGCGGTTTTTTTTTGCCGGAATTAAAACCTTTTTATTACTGAGTTTAATTTTATACTTTCTTTTTTCCATTCCAATAACCGCTAAAACTTTAAATAATTATAAAACGGAAAGTTTTATTCCTTATTTTTTAAAAACCGGCAAATTTTTATCCCCGTATCTGAACAGATTCTATTAAATTTTGATTCGCTCCAAAATTGCCGATAGAAACTTTAAAGTTCGATAAAATAAAGCGATAATGAAGGAAAATTCGGAAGGAAAATGTGTCAGATATTATTAATACATAAAGTTCCTGCAAAAAATTAATATGACACCTTTTCCTAATATTTTTTAGGTTTATATATTGTATAATTAAGAAGTTATGGATAAAAATATAGAAACCGTATTGTCTTACGTTAATATCGTAGAAGAAATATCAGGTTTTGTTAAATTAAAAAAAACAGGAAGAAATTATACCGGTTTATGCCCTTTTCACTCCGAAAAGACTCCTTCTTTCAGCGTTAACGAGACAAAAGGATTATACTACTGTTTCGGGTGCGGCAAGGGAGGCAATGTTATAACTTTTCTTAAAGAAATTAGGGGAGATTCATTTGCGGACGTCGTCGATTATCTTAAAAATAAATATAATATTCCTGTAGAATATCTAAAATTTCGCAAAACCGACAGCCTGTCCCAAGCGGAAAATCCCGTTAAAAAAATAATAAATCTTGCGGTTAATTTTTATTACGAAAATCTTTTCGTCTATGTTTCTAACAGCCGGCATATAATGAATTATCTTTCCGAAAGAGGTATAAACGCTAATGTCGCAAAAGATTTTAAATTAGGATATGCAGGTTTTGGAAACGGCTTAACCGCACTGCTTAAAAGCGTTAAAGCAGATCTTGATATTGCCGCGGATATGGGTCTTTTGGTTAAAAAAGACGATTACAATAAGGTTTATGCCGACAGATTCGTTAATAAACTGATTATTCCTATAATGGACAGAACCGGCGAGCCCGTAGCTTTGGCTTCACGAATTATTGCGCGGAAAGGAGAGCAGTTATCCCCAAACTTTCCTAAATATATTAATACCAATAATTCCGAAATCTTCGTAAAAAATAATACTCTTTACGGCTTAGACAAGGCTGTTGCTTTTATCAAGAAAGAAAATGCCGCTATAGTCGTAGAAGGTTATTTCGATATGATAACGCTTTATGCAAACGGTATTAAAAATATCGTAGCTACGATGGGCACCGCTCTTTCAAAAAACCATATTTCGAATTTATCGAGATTATGCGATGAAATTGTTTTGCTTTATGACGGGGATAAAGCCGGAATCAATGCAATAAATAGAGGAATGGAACTGTTCAGGGAGTTCATGGACAGCTCCGATAAGAATATTTACGCCGCCTGTCTTAGCGGCGGAGAAGACCCCGATACATTCGTGCGAAAATTTGGAAGCGAAAACCTTATCAAATTAATTAATGAAAGCAAAAAACCGCCGGTAGAATTTGCAATAGACTATTATGTTGAAAAAAACAAAAAAAGCGGTATAATTAATAATAAAGCGGAAAGTATATTAAAAAGCAAGATATCTGTTATAAAAGACGTTGTACCTTACTTTAAAAAAATCGGAAATAATATTATATTTTCTCATTACGTAAATATACTTGCTAATAAACTCGGTTTAAACGAAAACGTAATAAGACAGTATATTGAATCGAATAAAAGCGGGACTGGAACCGGAAATACTGATTATAGCTCCGATGCCGCAGAAGAAATTTCAATTAAAAAAGAGGAGCTGGGCATTGAAGATATTATCGTAAGCAAAATATTTTGCAATTTGGTATTGACAGAGTATATAAGCGATGATATAATATCTGAATTTTCCGATAAAGATGCCGTATATATTATCACAGAAATTCAAAATGCCGTTAAAAACGGTGCAAGCCAGGAAATAATTAAAGGCTCGGTAGAAGAAATAATTTTGAAAACCGATAATACAGAAAAATGGAAAAGGATTTATTATTCCTGTCTGATGTCGGAAACGAGCGGCAATAGAGAAGATTTTAAGAAACTTCTTATGAAGCTGAAAGTTAATAATATAGATAAAATATGCAGAGATATATTGGGAGAAATTAAAAGCGGCAATTTAGACGAAAAAGGTAAAATAATTAAGTTTCAGGAATTAAACAGGCTTAAATATATCTCTAAAGAGTTCCAAAAAAAGATTTGCGGGTACTGATTTATTATGACTAAAAAAAACATAGAAAATAAAAAAAATAATAAAAATAAGGCAGAGGCAAAAAATAAAGCCGATAAAAATAATGCCGTTAAAGAACAAAAACCGTCGGATACTTTAAAAAAACAGAAAAAGGAAAAAGAAATAGAAACGTTAATTTTAAATAAAAGCATAGAGAAAGCTAAAGAACGTTCCGGCGGCAGATTAAGCTACGACGAATTTAACGATATTTTACCTCAGGATATAGTTTCTTCCGATCAGATAGACGATTTAATAAGCATGCTCGGGGAAAAAGATATAGAGATCGGCAGAGACGCCTCTTCTATTTTCGCCAAGTCTTCTTCTAAGTTTGCCGATGACGAAATTTTTAGCGAAGAATTAGAAGAAGAAGAAGATTTATCCCTTAAAACTAACGACCCCGTAAGGATGTATTTAAAAGAAATGGGGTCGGTCGCTTTGCTTACGCGTGAAAGAGAAATAGAAATTGCAAAAAGCATTGAGGAAGGGGAAGAAGAAATTTTTTCGTCCGTTTTAAATTCAGATATTTTAATCCGCTGGGTTATATCGATAGGAGATAAATTAAAAAACGGCGATTTAAATATTACCGGCATAGTTTCCGATTTCGACGACGTTGATTTTCCAAGCGAGAAGGATATAGAAAAAGCGGAAGCCAGATTTTTATCCATAATTGAAAAAATAAAAAAAGAGGTAAAATATAAGGAAGATAAATCTAAAACCGAAAATACCTCAAAAAAATCAAAGAAAAATAAAATTGCTTTTAGGGAAGAAAGTTCGGACGAAATAGACTCGGATGAAGATAATATAGCGGATATAGATTCGGATAGCTCTTCAAAATCAATTTCGTGGGTAGGGCATAAAAATTTAACGGCTGAATCAAAGAAAAAAATACTCGGCTACATTAAAGATTTAAGGCTTAAAAAGAAAATATCCGATAAAGTTATAATGAGGCTTAAAAATCATAATATAAAAATATCGGAATTCGAAGAAAGCATTAAAGAGCTTGAATCCGCTTATAATAAGAAAAACGAAATCGGTGGACAGTCTAAATCGCAGGAGCATAAACGCCACGAAAGCATTAATAAGCTCATAAACGAATATAAGACAAAGATTGCGGCTTCCGAGAAAGAAGTAGGGGTATCCAAAGTCGAACTTAAAAAAATAGTCGAAGCTATAAAAATAGGCGAAGAGAAGTCCAAAGCGGCAAAGACCGAACTGGTAGAAGCTAATTTGAGACTCGTGGTTTCTATAGCAAAAAAATATTCCAATAGAGGACTTCAATTTTTAGACCTGATTCAGGAAGGCAATATTGGTCTTATGAAAGCCGTCGAAAAATTTCAGTATCAAAGAGGATATAAGTTTTCTACATATGCTACGTGGTGGATAAGACAGGCTATTACCAGAGCGATTGCCGATCAGGCAAGGACTATAAGGATACCAGTCCATATGATAGAAACCATAAACAAACTGATCAGGACTTCGAGAGCTTTAGTTCAGGAAATAGGAAGAGAGCCTGTTCCTGAAGAAATTGCCGAAAGAATGGATCTGCCTATAGACAAAGTAAGAAAGGTTTTAAAGATAGCAAAAGAGCCTATTTCCCTTGAGACTCCGATAGGCGAAGAAGAAGATACGCACCTCGGCGATTTCATTGAAGATAAAACGACCGTTTTGCCTTTGGAAGCGGCAATAAATTCAGACCTTGAAGAGCAGACGGGAAAAGTTCTTTCTTCTCTTACGGAAAGGGAAGAAAAAGTTTTGCGCATGAGGTTTGGAATAGGAATTAAATCCGACCATACATTAGAAGAAGTCGGGCAAGAGTTTGGAGTTACAAGAGAAAGAATAAGACAGATAGAAGCAAAAGCACTTAGGAAGCTCAGGCATCCGAGCCGTTCCAAAAGGCTTAAAACATTTGTGAAGTAGTGGATTTAGGGCCTATAGCTCAGCTGGTAGAGCGGCCGGCTCATAACCGGTTGGTCCCTGGTTCGAACCCGGGTGGGCCCACCATTTTAAAAATGTCATTATTTATAAAAGATGTAGCAGATAAATTAGAAAACCTGATACCGCCCGACTTGCAAGAAGATTGGGATAATTCGGGTTATCAGGTAAAATTATCAAATTCGCCGGTAACAGGCATAGTAACATCGTTAGACCTCTCTAAAAAGTCCTTAGATTTATCGCTTAAAACCAATTCCAACCTTATATTGATTCATCATCCGCTCTTTTTTCATCCGTTGCGCTTTATAGACTTAAACTCGCCGTCCGGCAGATTTTCCGAAGTTCTAATAAATAATAAAATCTGCGTTTATGCTATGCATACAAATTTCGATTCCTCGGTATATTCTATGAGCCGCTATATTCTGAATAAACTGTCGGCAAAGGAAATTATGCCTTTGGTATTAAGTAAAAGAAATCTCTATAAATTATCTGTTTTTATACCAAAAGGCTATGTAAGAGCGGTCAGGGAGACTCTTTTTAAATACGGAAATCCAAAAATAGGAAACTATGAAAATTGCTCTTTCGAGACTAAAGGTAAAGGCTCTTTTAAACCTTTATCGGGCTCAGACCCTTTTATAGGAGAATCGGGAAAAACTTCTTTCGTCGATGAATCTAAAGTAGAAATATTGATAGAAGAAAGATTTATAAAGCAGGCGGTAGAAGAAATGAAGAAAGTCCATCCTTATGAAGAAGCCGCTTTCGATATTTTTCCGTTATACGATTTCGGAGGACAAGAAACAGGAATAGGTGCGGCTGGTAATTTAGAAAGTACCGTTACTCTTGGTGAAATTTTGGAGAATATTAGCGATATTTTTTCCCCTGTTTTTATAAATTACTGCGGTAAACTAAATAAAAAAATAAAAAAAATCGCCGTAGTATCCGGTAGCGGATTTTCTTTTATAGAAAATGCTATAAAAACAGGATGCGATCTTTTTATATCTTCAGAATTAAAACACAGTACTGCAATAAAGGCAAATATGAGCGGTATATCCCTTATTGAAATGTCCCATTTCGATACCGAAAAATATTTTACCGAAATAACTAAAGATATAATAGTAAAAGAGTTTAATTCTAATATTCCGGTTTTTGAAAATAGCGGAGAAAACAGCCCTGTTAATAAATTTAAATAATATATAAACATAAGGAGGATAACTTTGAACGAACAGATTTCTTTTATAGTGGATATCCAGAATATTGATTTGGAACTGTTAAAGTTTGAGGAATCGCTTAAGAAAATTAATAATGAAATTGAGGAACTGCAGAACGGGATTAATTTAAAAAAATCTGAGAATGAGAAATTAAACGAAGAATTGGCTGAATTAAATAAAAAAATATCAGGAACCGAGGTAGAAATTCAAACTTTCGACGACAAGCTGAATAAAATGAAAGATACCCAAAAACTTATTAAAACTAATAAAGAGTATAATGCCCTTCAAAAATCTATAAAAGACACCGAAGCTTTAAAAAAGAAAGCCGAAGGCGAATTAATTATGCTGACGGAAAGTCATACGGCTTTGAACGATAAGATTAATTTAATTCAAAAAGAGTCTGATGATCTAAAGATTAGTTTGTCTTCAAAAGATGCCGAATTAAAAAATAAAGAGAAAGAATTCGAGTTATCGAAAGAAGATTTTTTGAGCAGAAGAGAAACCGCAAAAAGCAAAATCAAAAAAAATTACTTAGACATATACGAAACTATAAAAATAAGAAAAGGATTTCCGGCTATTGCTCCCGTACTGCAGTCCGGAGCCTGTACGGGATGTTACAGGATGCTGCCCCCGCAGCAGTTTAACGAGCTTATATCCGAAAATGTATTTATGCAGTGTCCGATATGCTCAAGAATTCTTTACATTGAAAACGTTTCGCAGGAAACTGCTGCGGAAGTATCTTCTTCCCAGAAAACATCTAAAAAAGCCGGTAAAACAAGAGTATGAATTTAACGGTTTACACCGACGGAGCATCACGGGGAAATCCGGGAAAATCCGGAGCGGGAATTTTTATTTTAGACGAAGATAATAAAAAAACCATTTCGTTAAAACAGTATCTCGGTATTTTAACGAATAACGAGGCAGAATACAGAGCGCTTGTTATAGCTTTGGAGTACCTTGCCGAACTTACAAATACTTCCGGAAAATTCAATATCAATTTTTTATCCGATTCACAGCTTTTGGTAAATCAATTAAACGGAGTTTATTCGGTAAAAAGTCCAAATATCATACCTCTTTACGAAAAAGCAAAAAAAATAATCGCAAATTTAAATGCCGCTTACTCATTTAAACATATCCCCAGAACGCTTAATTTTAAAGCCGATAAGCTGGCAAATTCGGCTATAGATTATAATATAGAAAAGTTAGATATTGACGAACAAACATCAAGCTGTTAAAATGATTTGTCGGTCGTAAGCAAAAGCGGTCGGTCGCAAAAAACTCTTTGTTTTTTGAGGAAAGTCCGGGCTCCAAAGAGCATAACGCCGTTTTAAACCGGTGAAGGCGACTTTAAGGAAAGCGCAACAGAAAATATACCGCCTCTTAATTGCCGAAACGGTAAAGAGGTAAGGGTGAAATAGTGAGGTAAGAGCTCACTTAGGCATTATGCAAATAATGTCTATGGCAAGCCCCGTTAGGAGCAAGAACAAATAGGAAGATCAAGGCTGCTCGCCTTGTAAGGTCTTCGGGTTGTTCGCACAGAGAAATGACCGGCATATACAGAACCCGGCTTACGATTTTGCTTACGGCCGAAATTATTTTCAAATTTAATCTTTTAAATAATATATGGACATTAAAAATATTAGAAATTTTTCAATCATAGCCCATATCGACCATGGAAAGTCCACGCTTGCAGACAGATTTTTAGATTTTACCGGCGCAATTACCGAAAGAGAAAAAGTTTCGCAGTTTTTAGACAACATGGACCTTGAGCGCGAAAGAGGTATTACTATTAAGGCTCAAACAGTAAGACTAAAGTATAATTACGGCGGAATAGAGTATGCCCTTAACTTGATAGACACGCCAGGTCACGTTGATTTTTCGTATGAGGTATCTAAGTCTTTAGCTGCCTGCGAAGGTGCCCTTTTGGTGGTGGATGCAACGCAGGGGGTAGAAGCCCAGACTTTAGCAAATGTTTACATTGCTTCGGATATGAATTTAACGGTAGTTCCTGTAATAAATAAAATAGACCTGCCAAGTGCCGACCCTGAAAAAACTAAAAAAGAAATTGAAGAAGTAGTCGGCTTGGAAGCAGGCGATGCAATTTTGGCAAGCGCTAAGGAAGGCATAGGAATTAAAGAGATATTGGAATCGGTTATAGATAAAATTCCTCATCCGAGCGGAGATCCTAATGCACCGCTAAAAGCTCTCATTTTCGACTCATGGTTTGATTCATATCAGGGCGTTATAGCGCTTATTAGGGTATTCGACGGAACCGTAGTTCCTGGCGACAATATACTGCTTATGCATTCCGGAATTTCTTATGAAGTCCAAAAAGTAGGCGTTTACAGCCCATTCATGAAAGAGCTTAACGCTTTAAGCGCCGGAGAAGTAGGATTTATAATAGCCAATATAAAAGATTCGGGAAGGTTTAAAATCGGCGATACTATTACACATAAAAATAAACCTACCAAAGAACCCCTGCCCGACTTTAAAGAACCGAAACCTATGGTCTTTGCAGGTATCTATCCTATAGATTCCGACGATTATCCCGAGCTAAAAGATTCTATAGAAAAATTAAAATTAAACGATCCGTCTTTTTCATTCGAGCCGGAAAATTCGCTTGCGTTAGGTTTCGGTTTCAGATGCGGATTTCTCGGGCTTTTGCATATGGAAATCATAGTAGAAAGACTTGAGCGCGAATACGGTTTAAACCTCATATCTACGTCTCCTACAGTTCTTTATAATATCATAACGATAAAAGGAGAAACTAAAACCGCCCTTAATCCTATGAAATTTCCGCCTTCCGAGGAAATTTCAATGCAGGAGGTAGAGCATATAGAGGAACCTTTTATTAAGGCAAATATTTATGTTCCTTCCGAATATCTCGGAAAAATAATAAACCTTTGCGTAGAAAAAAGAGGAAGACAGATAGAATTAAAATATATTACGAAAACCAGAGTGCAGTTAGTTTATGAATTGCCTCTGTCCGAAATAGTTCTCGATTTTTACGACCAGCTTAAATCGCTTTCTAAAGGGTATGCTTCTTTCGATTACGAGTTCAGCGGATACAGACCTGCAGATATGATAAAACTAGAAATATTGGTAAATAAAGACCCGATAGACGCGTTATCGGTTATAGTGCACAGAGAAAAAGCATATACAAGAGGCAGAAATATAGTAGAAAAACTGAGGACTTTAATACCGAGGCAGATGTTTGAAGTTGTTCTTCAAGCGCAAATAGGCTCTAAGATAATCGCAAGGGAAGAGATAAAGGCCTTGCGTAAAAATGTTCTCGCCAAATGTTACGGAGGCGACATTACCAGAAAGAGAAAACTTTTAGAGAAACAGAAAGAGGGCAAGAAGAAAATGAAAAATATCGGTTCCGTCGAAATTCCCCAGGAGGCGTTCCTGTCGATATTGAAAGTCTAATCAATTTGCGACGGGACGGAATCGATTTCCGTCATCGAAAGAAAAAATACGAGATTAAGGTATTAGACATTATTAAAAAAAACTGGTATAATTTATAAAATTAAAATATTTTTTTATGAGCGATAAAGGACATACATTATGGGATTATTTTAAAGCTATAATAATAGCGATAATTATAGCTTTATTATTTAGAACTTTTGTCGTTCAGGCCTTTAAAATACCTTCCGGTTCGATGGAACCGACCCTTATACCGGGGGATCATATTTTGGTAAATAAGTTTATATACGGGATTCATATTCCTTTTACCGATGATATAATTCCGGTTTCTCATCCCAAAACAGGACAGGTAATAGTATTTAAATTTCCGTATGCAAGAAAATACAACCTTCATCCGGGGATAGATTTCATTAAAAGAGTAGTAGGCACGCCCGGCGATAAAATTCAGATAATAAATAACAAAGTTTATATTAACAATCATATTTATAATTGTAAATTTGCACATTGGACATCTCATAAAATTTTGCCGGCATATAATTCGCCGAGAGATAATTACGGACCTGTTACTGTCCCAAAAAACGAACTTTTTGTTATGGGAGATAACAGGGATAACAGTTTCGATTCGAGATACTGGGGTTTTGTTCCGTATAAAGACATAATAGGACAGGCTTTTATTATATATTTTTCATGGAATCCCAAAAATCATTTCGATATTTACTGGCATCGTTTTTTTAAAACAGTTCCGGAATGTCCTATTAAAAATTTAGGGTGAGTTTAATGTCCAAAAACGCGGTTATAATCTTTGACGATAAAGAGACAGGATTAATTCTTAATGATTTTATAAATAAAATAATAAATTCCGGTTTAAACTTTAGCAATACCGTAATAATCGGCATAAAAAACGGCGGAATAGTTTTGGCGGATTTGATAAAAAAAGCCGTCTTAGACAGGTTCGGCATAGACTGCAAAATAGGCTATATAGATATGACGCTTTACCGGGACGATCCGTTTGCCGTTAAAAAATCGGGCGATTCCACGGATATTAATTTTGATATAAACGATAAAGAAATTTTATTAGTCGATGACGTAATTAGCAGCGGAAGAACCGTAAGAGCTTCTATAGACGAAATATTCGATTTTGGAAGGCCGGCTAATATTAAACTTGCGGTTTTTATAGATAAAGAAGGAAGAGAATTGCCTGTTTGTCCCGATTTTATAGGCAGGAAAATAAAAGCGGAAAAAAATGAAATAATTAACGTAAATATTACAAGTATAAGCGATAAAAAATTTGTCGAAAAAATATGAGCTTTCAAAAAAAAGACCTCATTTCTATTAAAGACCTATCGGCATCCGATATTAATTATTTTGTCGAAACCGCAAAAGAATTTAAAAAAATTTCCCTAAAAGACATAAAGAAAGTTCCGACGCTAAGGGGAAAAACAGTAGTAAATATTTTTTACGAACCGTCCACCAGGACAAGGACGTCTTTTGAAATAGCGCAAAAAAGACTAAGCGCAGATTCTTTAAGCATTGCAGTTTCGCAAAGCTCCGTCGTAAAAGGGGAAAGCCTTAAAGATACCCTGCTTAATCTTGAAGCTATGAAGCCAGATGCTTTTGTTATCAGGCATTCCGAATCCGGAGCGGCGTACTTCATATCTAAACTTACAAAAGCTTCCGTAGTTAATGCCGGAGACGGCATAAACGAACATCCTACCCAGTGTCTTTTGGATATTATGACGGTTGCGGAAGCAAAAAAAGATTTTAAGTCTCTTAAAGTGGCTATAATAGGAGATATATATCACTCAAGAGTCGCAAGATCCGATATTTACGGATTTTCAAAATTAGGCGCAGAAATTTATCTTTATGCGCCGCATTCTCTTTTACCGAGGATGACGGAATACGGCGGCGGCAAAGTATTTATTGCAAAAAGTATGGAAGAAGCGGTTAAAAATGCCGATGTTATAATAATGTTGAGGATACAAAAAGAAAGAGCCGGTTATTATTTTATACCGTCAATAGAAGAATACAGAAATTTTTTCAGGTTGACGCCTGAGCTTTTGTCAAAAGCCGATAAAAAAGTTATGGTGCTTCATCCCGGACCTGTAAACAGAGACGTGGAAATTTCCGGCAGTATAATAAACGAAAATAAGACTCATATATTTAAACAGGTTGAAAACGGCGTAGCCGTTAGAATGGCATGTCTTTATATTTTAATAGGATATCAGAAACTTAATGGATAAACTTTTAATAAAAAACGGCATAGTTATCGACCCTTTGACTAAAACGGAAGTCAAAAGAGACATCTATATAGAAAACGGAATAATAAAAGACCTGCCGGCTAAAAAACCGGCAGGCGCTAATGACGGAGTTAAAACCTTATCCGCCGACGGTTTAATAGTTTTTCCAGGTTTAATAGATATGCACGTTCATTTAAGGGAGCCGGGTTACGAATACAAAGAGACGATAAAATCGGGAATGGAGGCGGCAATATCGGGAGGATTTACCTCTATATGCTGTATGCCGAACACTAATCCTGTAAACGATTCGGAAGAGGTGACCCGGTTTTTAATAGACAAGGCAAAAAATTTAGATTTAATAAACTTATTTCCTATAGGTGCTATTTCTAAGGGGCTTAAAGGCGATTCTCTTGCCGATATAGGAAAACTTAAAGAAGCCGGAGCCGTTGCGCTTAGCGACGACGGCAACCCTGTAGAAGATTCGGCTCTTATGGGCAGGGCGTTATTATATGCCGATACTTTTAATTTACCGGTTATATCGCACAGCGAAGATATAAAATTGCGCGGCAAAGGCATAATAAACGAAGGGATTATGTCGGAACGGCTCGGCGTAATCGGTATGCCTGGTATCGCCGAAGATATAGGCACCGCAAGAGACGTTATTCTTGCAGGATATTACGGCGTAAAACTTCACGTAGCGCATGTTTCTACGGCGGGTTCCGTAAATATTATAAAACAGGCAAAAAAAACTGGGACAAAAGTTACCTGCGAAACATGTCCCCATTATTTTTCTCTTACTGAAGAATCTTTGGTAGATTATAATACCAACGCAAAAATGAATCCTCCCTTAAGGACTGAAATGGATAAAAGAGCCTTAATAGAAGCTATACAGGACGGAACTATAGACGTAATAGCCACCGATCATGCTCCTCACGCTAAAGATGAAAAGGACGACACTTTGGATGCCGCTCCTTTTGGAATTATAGGCTTAGAAACTTCATTGCCTTTAACTCTAAGGCTTTTTCACGATAAGAAAATTTCGTTAATGAGAATTGCAGAGCTTATGTCTTTGAATCCGGCGAAAATTCTAAATATAAAAGGAAGGGGTTCCGTATCTAACGGTTATATAGGCGATATTACCGTAGTAGATATAAATAAAAAATGGCAGTTTACCGAAAAGGGGATTAAATCTTTGAGTAAAAATTCACCTTTTATAGGAGAAAAATTTAAAGGCAAATCCTCTTTTATTATAGCAGGCGGTAAAATTTTAAAAGAAAATTAAATAAAAATATTAATGAATTAAATATGAACATTTTTAAAAAAGAAAGAGCCGTATTGATGTTTGAAAATGGGGATTTTTACGAAGGATTCTATGAAGGTAAGCCTTTAGAATCGGGCGGAGAAGCAGTTTTTAATACCGCTATGAACGGTTATCAGGAACTGGTTACAGACCCGTCTTATAACGGGCAGGTCGTGGTGATGACTTATCCTATGATCGGCAATTACGGAATAAACGAGTTTGATTTTGAGTCCGATAAAGTATGGATTTCAGGTTTGGTAACAAAAAATTACGTCAATAATTATTCTCATTACGCAGCAGTTAAAAGCTTATCCGAATTTATAAATTCATACGGTTATCCGGTTATATCGGGAATAGATACGAGGTATTTGACTATTACGATAAGAGACGGAGGGCAGTCTAACTTGTATATAGCTCCGAAAGAAGCAGGCATTGATTATATTAAAAGAAAATTAAATGCTTTGCCAAAAATGGAGGGTTTAAATTTAGTTTCAAATGTTTCATGTAAAAAGGCTTACGAAAATAAAACGGACTTTCCCGAATTCAGGGTTACCGTTATCGATTACGGAGTTAAACTTAATACGATCAGATGTTTAAACGATATAAAAGCCGATGTTACCGTCGTGCCGCACAATTTTTCCAAAAAAGAGATATTAGATACCGAACCTGACGGAATTCTTTTGTCGAACGGACCCGGCGATCCGCAGACTATGGATGAAGAAGCCGAAACTATTAAAAGTTTGTTAGGCGAGAAGCCCATTTTCGGAATATGTCTCGGACATCAGCTTTTATCTAGAGCTTTAGGTTTTAAAACTTATAAGTTAAAATTTGGCCATCACGGAATAAATCAGCCCGTTAAAAATTTAAAAAACGGCAATGTAGAAATTACTTCACAAAATCATGGTTTTTGCGTAGATTTTCAAGGTAAATCGGATAATAAGGATACCGTTTTGACCCATATAAATTTGAACGACGATACCGTAGAAGGCATTAAGAACGAAAGGTTAAAGGCGTTTTCCGTTCAATATCATCCGGAAAGTTCCCCTGGACCTAGAGATTCTCGGTATCTGTTTTCCGAATTTAAAGCGATATGTTTAAAATAAGCGATAATTTTAATTCGTTTAAGCCTTCGTTTCTTAATATTTCTAACGCAGATTTTATATCAAAAATAGATGCGCTTTACGATTTAGCCGAAAATTGCCGATTATGTCCGAGACGATGCGGAGCAAAAAGGTTAAAAGGCGAAAAAGGTTTGTGCGGCGGAGAAGATAAGCTTAAAATAGCCAGTATAAATCTTCATTTTGGGGAAGAACCGCCTATATCGGGGAAAACAGGTTCCGGAACGGTATTTTTTAGCGGCTGTTCTCTTAAATGCAAGTTTTGCCAAAATTATCCTATAAGCAGATATTGTGTCGGAACATATTTTGATACGGCAGAATTTGCGGAAAAAATGCTGAAATTGCAGGGAAAAGGGGCTAATAACATTAATCTCGTAACGTCTGCCCATTATATGCCTTTTGTCGCCGAGTCCATTTTTTTGGCTAAAAAAATAGGGCTTAAAATACCGATTGTTTATAACAGTTCAGGATATGAAGACGAAAAACTTTTGGATTTGCTGGATAATTTAATAGATATATATCTTCCCGACATTAAATATGCCGATGACGGATATGCTTTAAAATATTCCGGCATAACTAATTATGTAGAAATAAACAGAAAGGCTTTAAAAATAATGTATGAACAGGTTAGGGAGCTAAGAATAAATAAAAAAACCGGCATTGCCGTGTCGGGACTTCTTATAAGACATCTTGTTTTGCCGAACGGAATAAGCGGTTATGAGGATTCTTTTAAATTTATAGCCGAAGAGCTTGGCGCAGATGTTCCCGTAAGCATAATGAGCCAGTATTTTCCGGCTTATAAAGCCAAGTACGACGATACGCTATCGATGCCGATCACTAACGGAGAATATTCGGCTGCGGTCGAATCGTTAATATGCAATAATTTGACGGGTTTTTTTCAAAACGATAAATGTTTTGACGAAGATTTAGCCGATATAAATAAAATAAATTAATATTAACTTTATAATTTAATAATACCAATAATTATATGCCTAAAAGAACGGATATTAAAAGAATTTTGATAATAGGTTCAGGACCTATAGTAATAGGGCAGGCTGCCGAGTTTGATTATTCCGGTACGCAGGGAGCTAAAGCTCTTACCGAGGAAGGATACGAAGTAATATTGGTAAATTCAAATCCGGCAACCATAATGACCGATCCCGACAATGCCTATAAGACGTATATAGAGCCGCTCACTAAAGATTTTGTAGAAAAAATTATAGAAAAAGAAAGACCGGACAGCATATTGCCGACGCTTGGAGGACAGACCGCACTCAATTTAACCCTGGAGCTTTTTGATGCCGGAGTGATACAAAAATACGGATTAAATATTTTGGGCGCAAATATAGACGCTATTAAAAAAGCGGAAGATAGGGAATATTTCAAGAAAAGCATGGAGAAAATCGGGGTGCCTGTTTTACAGGGCGGTTTCGCCAGAAATATGGACGAAGCGTATGAAGTTCAAAAAACCATCGGATTTCCGGTTATTATAAGACCTTCTTTTACTCTCGGCGGAAGCGGCGGCGGAATAGCCTATAATATATACGAGTTTGGGGAAATAGCAGCTAACGGTTTGAATTTAAGCCCGATAAGCGAAATATTGATAGAAAAATCCGCAATAGGATTTAAGGAAGTAGAACTTGAAGTAATGACAGATAAAAATAAAAATACCATTATAATATGCACTATAGAAAATCTTGATCCTATGGGAATTCATACCGGCGATTCCATAACTATTGCTCCGGTTCAAACTCTGAGCGACAAAGATCTTCAGAAAATCAGGGATTATTCTATAAAGATAATGGGCGAAATAGGCGTGGAAACCGGCGGCTCAAATATTCAGTTTGCTTTAGACCCCTATTCCGAAGACGTTTACGTAATAGAAATGAATCCGAGGGTATCGCGAAGCTCAAGCCTTGCCTCTAAAGCAACAGGTTTTGCCATTGCAAAAATTGCGGCAAAACTTGCAGTAGGATATACGTTAGACGAAATTACCAACGATATAACAAAAAAAACGCTTGCTTGTTTTGAGCCCTCTATAGATTATGTAGTAACTAAAATACCTCGTTTTACTTTTGAAAAATTTCCTCAAACCGACAGTACGCTGACCACACATATGAAATCGGTAGGCGAAGTAATGGCAATCGGAAGAACCTTTGCCGAATCCCTGCAAAAAGCGGCAAGGTCTTTAGAAAACGGATATTACGGTATAGAATCGCTTTACGGCTTAGATCTTTCTTACGATTTAATAAGCGAAAAAGAGGATTTGGGAACCGTTAAAGAAGAAATTAAATCTTTAATAAAAAATAACGATTTTAGAAGGCTTTTTTTAATAGCCGACGCATTAAGATCCGGATTTTCGGCTAAAGAAATTAATGAATTTTCTAAAATAGATATGTGGTTTCTTACTCAGATAGAATCGATAATAGAACATGAAAGAAAGCTGTTTTTTGCCGGCGAACCTCTAAAGGATATAGACATTCTTAAAGAATCTAAGGAGATGGGTTTTTCAAACAGGATTATTGCAAAATTAATTGCAAGAAAAAAAGACGGAAAACATATTTTACCCGAAGAATATTTAAAAAAAGACCCTCAGGCTATTTTAATAATCGAAGAAACCGAAAACGCCGTTTACGGAGCATTAAAAGACGCCGGAATAAAAAGAGTCTTTAAAAAGGTCGATACCTGTGCGGCGGAATTTGAAGCCGCTACGCCTTATATGTATTCCTCATTCGATAAATTTAACGAAATAGAACCGATTAATAACGATAAGGTGGTTATTTTGGGCAGCGGCCCCAACAGAATAGGGCAGGGCATAGAATTCGACTACTGCTGCGTTCATTGTTCTTTTGCGTTAAAGGAGAAAAAGTTTTCCTCTATAATGCTTAACTGTAATCCTGAAACAGTTTCTACGGATTACGATACTTCATCGAGGCTTTATTTTGAGCCTTTAACTTTTGAAGATGCCGAAGCGGTATGCAATGCCGAAGACAATCCTCCGGTTATACTTCAGTTCGGCGGACAGACCCCTCTTAAATTAGCAAAGAAATTTGATTCGCAAGGCATAAAGATTCTTGGGACGCCTTATAAATATATAGACATAGCGGAAGACAGGGAAAAATTTAAAAATATAATAAATAAACTAAATTTATTACAGCCCGAAAGTTCTATGGCTTTCAGCGGAGAAGAAATATTTGACAAAGCAATATCTATAGGCTTTCCTGTTCTTTTAAGACCTTCATACGTTCTTGGCGGCAGGGCTATGGAAGTTATATATGGAGAGGATGGGCTTACGGAATATATAAAAAAGATATTTAAACAAGATGTTTCTTTTCCTATACTTATAGACAAATTTTTAGAAGACGCTATAGAAATAGACGTAGATGCCTTAAGCGACGGTGAATCCGTTTATATAGCCGGAATAATGGAACACATAGAAGAAGCGGGAGTTCATTCCGGAGACAGCGCATGTTCGCTCCCCTCTTTTTCTTTAGACAACAAATCCATGGAAAACATTAAAGATATTACCGAAACTATATGCAGGGAATTCCATGTCAGCGGACTTATTAATATTCAGTTTGCCGTAAAAAACGAGAAAATATATATTATAGAAGTAAATCCTAGAGCATCGAGAACGGTTCCGTTTATAGGTAAGGCCACAGGAATACAGATAGCAAAATTAGCTACCAGAATTATGCTAGGAGAAAAACTTAAAAGTTTTAATCTAGGAAGATCTTTTGATATTGATTATTACTGCGTAAAAGAAGCCGTATTTCCTTTTTCCAAATTTTCCAACGTCGATCCGATGCTTGGTCCGGAAATGAGATCTACGGGAGAAGTTATGGGAATAGATTCAAGTTTCGGAATGGCTTATGCAAAGTCGCAGATAGCAGCGGGGCAAAACCTGCCTCTTGCCGGCAGCGTTCTTATAAGCGTAAAAGATGAAGACAAAAAATATTTAAAAGAATTGGGCGGATCTTTAACCGAAGCAGGACTTAATATATTTGCGACTAAAGGAACATCCGAATATTTAGACGGAATAGGCATTAAAAACGTAAAAATAAACAAAGTGAAAGAAGGACGTCCGCATATCATAGATGCGCTTAAAAATAAAGAAATATCTATGATAATCAATACGCCCCGCGGGCAAAAATCGTTGGAAGATTCTTATGCTATAAGAAGAAGCGCAATAGAATTTTCGCTGCCTTATTATACGACTATACGGGGGGCGGAAGCTGCGTGCATGGCTATTAAAGCTCTCAAGGAAAATAACATTGCCGTTAAAGCTTTGCAGGATTATTATAAAGGTATATAATAAAAATATTAAAATTCATCCGGGAGGTGATAATTTTGTCAGCCAACGAAAAAGCCTTTTATATAACTAAAGAGGGTCATGAAAACTTGCTTAAAGAGCTGAAAAGACTCAAATCCGTAGAAAGACCCGCGAATATAAAAGCTATAGAAGAGGCAAGGGCGCACGGAGATCTTTCAGAAAATGCGGAATATCAATATGCTAAAGACAAACAGGGCTTTATAAACGGCAAGATTATGGAGCTTGAAGATCGGATTGCAAGGGCTCAGGTTATCGACGTATCTAAAATATGCGAAGAAAAGATAGTATTCGGCGCAACCGTTACTTTACTCGACTTAAATACGGACAAGGAAGTGACTTATAAGATAGTGGGGGATGCCGAGTCCAATATTAAAGAATGCAAGATTTCTATAAGCTCGCCTATCGCTAAGGCTTTAATAGGTAAATGCATCGGCGACGAAGCAAAAATTAACGTTCCTAACGGCGTTAAAGAGTTTGAAATAATTGACATTAAATACATATAGATGTATAATATTAACAGAGTTAGGAGTTAGCTTTAAACAGCCGCATTTTAGACATGACGGTTAAAGAAAAAAAATAAATAATAGGGAGGATATATGGCATTAGATAGAGCTGAAGTATCAAAGGTAATAGACGAAATAAGGCCTTCGCTGCAGTATGACGGAGGAGACGTAGAATTAGTCAATATACATGACGACGGAACCGTCGATGTTAGACTTAAAGGGGCATGCGCCCACTGTATGGGTTCAATAATGACGCTAAAAGGCGGAATAGAACGCCTTCTTAAGGAACGTATTCCTGGAGTCAAAGAAGTTAATGCAGTTTAATTAATTCTGCAGATAATCTATAATCCGAATATAAATAAAAAACCCGCCGTTTGGCGGGTTTTTTAAATTTTAAACGTATATTTTTTTATTTGATTTTCCAAGATTAAGACATATTTCATAAGGAATAGTTTCCGAAATAGATGCTATTTCGTCTATTTCTATTTCGTTCAAGCCGTCTTTTCCGGTAATTATAACTTCATCGCCGACTTTAATGTTTTTTATTCGGGAAATATCGGTTATAGTCATATTCATCGTAACTACGCCTACTATAGGCGCAAAACTGCCGTTTATTAAAAACCTTCCTTTGTTTGACAAAAGACGCGGTATGCCGTTGTCATAGCCTGCGGAAACTATTCCTATAGTCATGTCGCGGTCAGCTTTGAAAGTATTATTGTATGATACAAAACTACCTTTTTTTATATTTTTAATTTGTAAAATTTTAGATTTTAAAGTCATTAACTGTTCAAGTTTTAATACGCTTGTATTTTTATTATAATTAATGCTGTTAATATTTTCGGCATTGTTTATATCGTATTTAATTTCTTTATTTGGATCGAATCCGTAGAGAGAAATTCCGGGTCTTACGGCATTTGAGCAGTCGTCCAGCAAACTGCCGTTTAAAATGGAAGAACTTGCGCTTATATGTATATATTGTGAATTTATTTTATGTTTTTGGAAAACATTAAGTATTTTTTTAAAATTTTTTATTTGGTAATCGGTATATTCTAGGTCGTTTCCTTTGGATAAATGGCTGAATATGCCTTCAATTCTAAAATAGTTTTTATTGTCGTTAATAATACGGATAACTTCTTCCGTATCTTTTTCTCCAAAACCAAGCCTGTTCATGCCGGTATCGAATTTTAAATGCAAATTTAAAGGTTTATTTATTTTTGAAGATTTCATTTTATCTAATAATTCTTTTAGATAATCCAAGCTATATACGCCTATGCTTAAATTTAAAGCGCTTGCCGCCTTTAAATTTTCCAAATTAATTCCTTTCAGCATAAGAAGTTTTGCGGCGGGTATTTTTTTTAAAATATTTTCGGCTTCTTCAATTCCTATAATTCCGAAAAAATCTATTCCGTTTTTAAAAAGGGTTTCGGCTACAGGTAAAAGCCCGTGTCCGTATGCGTCGGATTTAATGACGGCTATAATCTTTTTATCCTTTGAAGATATAAGGTTTTTAAGAAAGTTAAGATTATTTATGAGGTTATTAAGATTTATATATAAATATGTATCTTCCATAGATTTATTTTAAGTAAAATTTTGCTTAAAGTCAATTTTATACGTTATTTAAATAGCGTTTTTTTATGTTTTTCCTTGTCGGTCAAGGTATTTTCTGCTATTATATAAGTATAAAAATATAATATTAGCAGGGGACAAATAAAATGAACTTAGAAGATATTAATTTTAAAGCCGTAATAGACAATGCGCGAATAGGTGCGGACGATTTTATAGACGTTTTTATAGAAAATAAAGTTTCGACGGTTTTATCTAATGAAAATAAAAGGCTTGAAAAAGCTATAAAAGGTTTAATTCATGGAGCAGGCATAAGGTTAATATCCAATAAAAAAACCTATTATGCATATACGAATAATATGGAGGAATCTAATTTATTAAATATAGCATCCATGCTAAAAAAAGCCGCTTTAAGCGATATAAAAAAAAGTGAAGGAAACATACGCGGTAAAAATTCAGGCAACTTAGTTTTAAACTTTAACGAAAAAAAGCCGAAAATAGATTTTAATATAATAAAAGACGTTACCGAAGTTTCTATAGACGAAAAGTTGAATAAAATATCTCCGGTCGTCGAATACGCATGGGGCTACGACAAAAAAGTCGTACAAGCCAATATTACCTATTCCGATTACAAGCAGGACGTTTTGATAGTCAATTCGGAAGGCGATTTAGTTAAAGATTATAGGGAAAATATAGCTTTTTTAGTCAATATAGTGGTTTCGGACGGTAATAAAACCGAGGTTGGTTATGAATCTGCAGGCGGATTTACCGGTTTTGAATTTTTTAACGCTAACGATCCTCAGGATATAGTAAAAAAAGCTTTAAACAGGGCATTGTCGCAGCTTTCTGCTCCTTTTGCTCCATCGGGTCCTATGACGGTAGTATTATCCAGCGAAGCGGGCGGAACCATGATACATGAGGCAATAGGACACGGTTTGGAAGCCGATATTGCAGGAAACGGTTTGAGCGTATATTCCGACAAAATAGGCGAACAGGTTGCGTCAAATCTTATAACCGTAATAGACGATTCTTCATTGGTCGGAAAAAGAGGTTTTTACAGATTTGACGACGAAGGCACCTATTCCGGAAAGAATATTCTTGTTCAAGACGGAGTACTAAAAAAATATATGTCGGACAGATTATCTTACATAAAATATGGATACGAATTGACGGGCAACGGCAGAAGGCAGTCTTACGAACATATTCCGATAGTCAGAATGTCTAATACAATGATTGCGCCCGGCAAAACTAATCCCGAAAATATTATAAAGAGCGTGGAGGACGGCATATTCGTTAAAAAAATGGGAGGAGGACAGGTTAATACCGTTACGGGAGATTTCGTTTTTGACGTTATGGAAGGATATATTATTAAAAAAGGCATAGTTCAGGAAGCAGTGAGCGGTGCAACCCTTATAGGCAACGGTCCTGAAATATTGAAAAATATAGATATGGTAGGAAACGATTTGGGTTTCGGTATAGGAACATGCGGTAAAGACGGTCAAGGGGCACCGGTGGCAGATGCTCAACCTACGTTAAGAATTCCTTCTATTGTAGTAGGCGGGAAGAATTCAAAATAAATAAAGCAATAAAGGATGGAAAGAATAAAAGACTGGAAATCATACCAGCGGACGCTTAATAAAAGAAAAAATAAGAAAAACAGGTTTGTTTATTTTGCCAAGTATATAGTGCTGTTGGCTCTTGCATCCGCTTTTCTATTCGGTTTCGTTAAGTTCTATTATTATGGCAGGCATTTTTTCTTGTCGAATAATAAACCCGTGCTTGGAACGGGCATAAGGCCTATAAAATTTATTAAGGCTTCCGCCGTTTTAAAAAAACGGGGATTTAACGATTTCAGTTCCGGCAGCGTAAATTCGCTAAAATCTCTTAAGCGGTATTTTAAATATCATAATCCGGTTTTCAAAACGATTAAAAACGGACGATATATCCAAAAAATAGGAAATTATACCGTAGTATATACAGTTAATCCTTCAGTTCAAGAAGAAGCCGAAAAAGTATTTAAAAAATATGCAGTGCCGTACGGTGTGCTTGCCGCCGTTAATCCTGAAACTGGTGCAGTATTGGGTTTTGCTTCTTATGCTTATAATAAAAAGAAATCAGCCGAGATTTCGCCGCTTTTAGCTTATCCCCCAGGCTCAATCGTAAAAATAATTACGGCATCTGCAGCTATCGAATCCAAAGGTTTTTACCCCGGATTAAATATCTGTTTTAACGGCACGCTTTACGGAACCGATAAAACAAACTGGGAGCAAAATATAGGAACAGGTTCTAACGATATATCTTTTAAAGAAGCGTTTGCTAAATCATGCGACGTAGCTTTCGGAAAAATTGCAGGGTATTATGTAGGAAGAAAACTGCTGTCCCGTTATTTCAATAAATTTAATTTCAATAAAAAAATACCTTTTATATTAAATTTGCAGGAAAGTAAAGCATATATACCCAGAAAATTTTATCAATTGGAACTTACCGGCGCAGGCTTTGAAAACGTTAAGATAACGCCGATTCAGGCGGCAATGATTGCCGGCACCGCAATAAACGGCGGGAGATTAATTGAACCATATATAATAAAAGAAATCATTTCGGCAACCGGCAAAATTATTTATAAACACAGCGGTGTTAAGGTTATAGGCAATCCTATTACGGTAAAAACGGCTTATGTTTTAAAACAGATGATGATAGCAACCGTTACTAACGGGATAGCGCATCCCGATTTTTACAGCTACAACGGCAGCTATATGCTTCCAGGCGTTGTAGCGGGAGGAAAAACCGGAACTATATCCGGAAATAATCCTACAGGTCTATACCAGTGGTTTGCCGGTTTCGGAGAAGCAGGTAAAAAGAAGATTGCTTTATCGGCTTTAGTCGTGGAAAAACCGGTTTGGAGAATAGAAGGCGGAGGCGTTTCCGAAAAAACCCTTTTAGCTTATTTTTTCTGATATAATATTAATATGATTTTGACTATTGCCAGTAATTACGCATAGTCTGTGATATATAATAAAAATAAAAATAATAGCGGAGGCAGTTATGGCTAAATTTTTTCCCTTTGAATATTTTGAACCGGTTTTCGATCACTCGGCCTGCAATATGAGAAGGATACAAAAAGAGCTAAGGCTTGCCGAAGATTTAGCGGCTATAGATTATGTGTCTATAGTTATTTTAAATATAAAAAAATACAACGACGATTTTTTAAAAACATTAAGCGGCGTTTTGAGAGATTCTGACGTAGTATCCGTTAAAAACGATATTGTTTATCTTTTTCTGCCGGGGACCGATTTTGAAGGTTCAATGAATATAATCGGAGATTTTAAAGAATTTTACGAAGATGCTTTTGATTATATTATTTCCTCGACACTTTTAAAAGATTTAAAAAACGTTGCGGACGTTTTATCCGAAATAAACAGGCTTGCATTAGATAAAGGCTGGAGATTATAAGATATTGTAACGCAATCGTAATAAAAATTTAACGCAATCGTAACATATTTGTCATAATTCTGAAACATTTTTTTTTTATAATAAATAAGAAGGATTTTAAAATTATTTATTAAAAAAAGAGGTTTCGGTATTATGATAGTGGCTTTAAACAGCGCGACTTTTATCGGAATAGAGGCCGTTCCCGTGAACGTAGAAGTTTTTATATCGGGCGGCATACCCGGTATTATGATAGTAGGACTCCCCGATGTTTCCACTAAAGAGGCAAAAGACAGAGTAAGAGCCGCGATAAAAAATTCCGGTTTTGAATATCCGGTAAAAAAAATAACTATTAATCTTGCCCCCGCAGATATAAGAAAAGAAGGTCCGATATTCGACCTGCCTCTTGCCGTCGGTATTTTAATTTCCGCAGGACTTCTAAAATGCGCCTTAAATCTTAACGATTATATAATCGCCGGAGAACTGTCTTTAAACGGAAAAATAAAAAAGATTAACGGCATAATTGCTCTTGGAATACTTGCTAAAAAAATAAATAAAAAGTTAATTATCCCTTATGAAAATATAAACGCGGCAAAATTTCTCGGAGTCGATTTTGCGGCGTTCGGCAGTTTAAAAGAATTATGCATGTTTATTTCGGGAGAAACGGCTTATTTTGAAAAAGAAGAAAAAGAATCGCAGATTTATTTCAATAATAAGAGTAAGATAAATATAAATTACGAAAATAATGATGAAAATATTTACTTTAAAAATATTATCGAAAACGCAAAAGCAGCTAAAAAGGAGCGGGAGCGGTATATCGATTTTGCGGAAATCAAGGGACAGGAACTTGCTAAAAGAGCTGTTTTAACTGCGGTAGCCGGGCATCACAACATATTAATGATAGGTCCTCCGGGAAGCGGAAAAACTATGCTTGCGCACAGCATAGCAGGCATTCAGCCGGACTTATCGCTTGAGGAATCGCTGGAGACTTCTAATATTTATAGTTTTTCAAATAAAAATAAAAAAAACGGCGTCGAGGAAATAGGACTTATATTAAGAAGACCTTTTATTGAGGTGCATCATACGGCATCACTTGCCGGATTGATAGGCGGAGGCGGAGGTTCAAACCCTCTGCCCGGCGATATAAGCCTCGCGCATAACGGAGTTCTTTTTATAGACGAATTTTCCGAACTTAACAGAAAAACTATAGACGGCTTAAGGCAGCCGATGGAAGATAAATATATTAATTTGTCGAGGAGCCGTTTTTCTATAATCCTGCCGAGCAATTTTATGCTTGTAGCAGCAATGAATCCCTGCCCTTGCGGATATTACGGCGATACTAAGCATGAGTGCAAATGTTCAAGCGCAGAAATTTATAAATTTTATACCAAAATATCGGGTCCGATTCTCGACAGATTCGACATATTTATAGAGATTTATCCTGCTGATTTAGAGGAATTAAGAGTTAAGGCAGATATTCCTTGTTCCGCCGATATTAAAAAATTAGTCGAAAAAACAAGAAATATTCAAATAGACAGATATAAAAATACCGGTATCAGATTTAACTCGTCGGTAAAAAGCGCAGATATAGAAACACATTTTAGCGCAACTAATGAAGCTCTTAATCTTGCCCAAAACGCCGTAAAAAGATTAAATATTTCCACGAGAGGCTACTATAGAATATTGCGCGTTGCCAGGACTATAGCAGACCTCGACGTGAAAGAAAAAATAGATGCAGATTCAGTATTGGAAGCATTAAATTACAGAAATACAAAACTTATAAAAGCGTAAATGCTAATACTTGTTTTATCAGCTGTTAGTTTTTTTAGAATACCATTATTAAACCGACCTGGCTGTAAAATCCGTCAGGACCGTTATCGCCGTGCAAGTCTCTTAATACGCGCGCGTCTATCATAACGTTTTTAATATGGTAGTCTATGCCGAAACCGGTTGCTACGTCTTTATAGCCGTTGTTGATTTGAGTGTAAACGGGTGTGCCTTTTCCAATATATCCGTCGTTTGCACCCTGTTTAACGTAAGTGGTTTCGTTATATATGTCTAAATAAGGCGTTATGTAATAGTTTAAGAATCCATCGGCAAAAAAGTTGTTTGAAGGGTTGGTTATGCTGGCTCCTCCGGTATTGACTTCAGCCATATTTATAGCAGAATGTCCTTCGTTGTAGCTGTAGCCTACTGCGTAGTCAAATGCTAAATTCATATTAGACGGCAATTTGTAAGAAACCTCGCCTGTCAAAGTAGGCATTATCTGCCATTCGTCGCCGCCCAGATTTATAGTAGAATCATTGTTCCAGTTGCCTGCCGGAACCGTAAAACTAACCTGCGGAAATAAATTTGCGGACAAATTTCCGTCAGAGTAAGTTTTGGTAGATACTCCTTCATAAACCAATATATCCCCTAATCCCGAACTTGAATTTGAATAATTATATGTTTGACCGCTTATAGAAACTTGCGGGCTGCTCTTATGTTGCGTCGCCTGTCCGAAAGGCACTATTACTTGAAAAAGGTTTGTAAGATTTGTATTAATATTTTATTCGTCCATATAAATTCCGGCAGATATACATACCTTGTTACTGGAGCCGGCAGATTTACCGATTGTCCGTTATTATTAAAGGCGGAACCCCAAGCTTCGTACGTCAACATCTGATAAGTAATAAATTTATTTGTAGGAGGTGTGCCGAAAGCAAAAGAGCCTTTGTAGAAAAAATTGTTTCCGGAACCGTCGGGTCCCGCATAAGCTTTTTTTGGAGATGCCAATTTTATAAACATCATCGATAAAAGCATTAAGTAGAAAAAAAATAAAATTTTGATTCTTTTCATTTTTTAAATCCCCTTTAATTTTTTTATATTATTTATGTTTTTTTACTGCAGGCATTCTTTAGATTCGTCCGGCAAACCGGTTTCGTTTGACAAACAAGGCGCCTTAAACAGATATCCGTGCCACATGCCGTGAAGCGTCCTTGAAGTTACGATAGTCCAGAAGGATGCAAGCATTATAACGAAAATAGCTCCGGCTACCCTGAAAAATTCTATGTCCGTAAGTCTATATAATATAATTGTTGCCGCCGTATAAACACCCAGAGGGAAGGTGAATCCCCACCAGCCCATATTAAAAGGCAGACCTTCTTTTACATATCTTATCGTTAATAATATAGCCATCATCAACCACCAGAATCCGAATCCCCATATAATCAATCCGCCTATAGGTCCGAATGCCGAAGCGGTTTTTGCATAAATTAAAAGTTTAGTCCCCACAAATGCCCTCGGAGCATCGTTTCCCAAAAGAAGAAGTCCCATACTTCCGGTGCCTATAGGTCCAAGCGTCAACCACGTAGAAACGGCCATATCCCTATGAGGCAGTTTATGCCAGGCAAGACGCAAAAAAAGTATTACAAGAATACCGAAAGCCAGCGGCACCGAAAAAGCCCAAAGGGCATAGCCCGTAACAATAACGTTTCTTGCCGAAGCAGGCGAAAGATGCTGTGCAAGAAAACCTGCCGATGCAGCTGCAACTTCTGCCGGAACGATAGGCAGAAGCCATACCGCCGTCATATCTTCTATGCTATGGGCATGGTGCGTAAACATATAGAAAGGAACCATAAGCCCGACTACAAAACTTATAATGACGTCTAACCACCACAAGTAAAAAGCAAGCCCTACCATTTTGGGAGCTGCGAAATTTAAAAAACCGTTTATAATAGTAACAAGTCCCATCGGAATAGCCCCAAGGAACATAGACTGCACAGGATGGCTAAATAATTTTTTTGCGGAATTAAAATAAAACGCAAATCTGCTTATAAATAAAATGCTGAATATTATAAAAAGAAAAATATTTATTATCCATAAAGTTTTAGCTGCAATTAATAACCCCGCAATATGATACGGAAAAGCCGCCAGCATTAGCGACAATATTCCTGTACCCATATTCATAGTAAACCAGTTAGGAGTAAACTGCCTTATAAGATCGCTCGGTTTGTTTAATTGTTTAAAAGGACGAAAATTATTGTTTTTCATAGATTTTAAAATAAATTAGATGTTAAAATTATTTTGATTTAATCAAACGCTTTTATATTTTTTATAAAAACATACGTTGAATAGTTAATTAACGATATCTTTTTTTTTAATACAAGTCAAGAAAATTTTAAAATATAATTACGTTTTATTTAAAATTAATTATATGGAATATGGACTGCTGTGGTATTTTATAAAACGGAAATTAAATATCGCAAATGCTTATATAAATTTCAAATGTTTATTTACGGTTTTTAAAAACCGTAACCTTGTTCTTCTTTTTCGACTATATAGCCTAATATTCCCGGACATGCGATTTTCATTTATATTCAGGCAAGACGAGATTTATAGACCTGACTATTTTTGTATTAGCCCAATAATTTGCGAAATAGTATCATGCGTGTTTAAGTGGTGCGTCCAGCAGGATTCGAACCTGCGACCCACAGCTTAGAAGGCTGTTGCTCTATCCATCTGAGCTATGAACGCATAATCGGATAGTAGTATCTTTAATATATAAATAATACCATTTATACCGATTTCTGTCAATTATCGAAGTGCGTTTGTGTTGCAATATAAATTTTATTTTATTATTTGCCATTTTTTTATTCCTCGTTTCGCTATAAAAAACCTTTTAAAAAACGATTTTTGCTGTATTCTTGCCAGATTTGTAACATAAATTTAACAAAAATTTAATATAAATGTAACAAAATTGTCATAATGTGGAAACATTAAAAAAATATAATTGAATTATATTTAAAAAAATTAACTTGATTAAAAACAAAAAATTATGAAAAACAAAAAGAAAAAATTGTCGATATTTGTATTGATAACTTCAGTTGCAAGTATCGGTATGCTTTTAACGGCTAAAATCAGCTCTGCTTACGGTAAAAATCTAAACAGTTTTGACGGATTGCTTAAGAAATACGGTATTAAAATTAAAAAAGCAGGGGTGGTTCATATTAATTTCGGCGGAAAAAAAAGAGATAGTATGTCTATAAAAGTTAATAAAAAAACCGGCTGCAAAGAAGTAAACGGAAGAATCTGCAAAAAAAGTTTGATTAATATTAATATGCCTTATTTTTTGAAGCAAAAAATTTCGCTTTCCGGAAACGGAAGCGTAAAGTCGGCTTTGATGACGTTATCTCATGAAACAGGTATTCCTTTTGTAATTTACAGTAGGTTTCCCGATAAACTCAGGAACGAAGTATATTATAAAAATATTCCGTTGTATAAAGTTTTAAACGGGCTTTTAGTTTCTAACGGTTTTGCCTACAGTTATAAAAATAAAATGCTTTATATTTATGCGGTAGAAGAAAAAACTTTTCATATTCCGGTATCGGATCTGTTATCCTCTTTTTCTTCGACTGTCGGCATGAGCGGTATCGGAGAAGGAGGAGGCGTTAATTCCGGCATTAATAACGGAAATACTCAGGAAATGCCGGAAGGAGGCAGTACCGGTATTACGGGCGGAAACCCTGGATCGTCGGCTTCTTTGCCGTCGGGTTTAATTAATTCCGGCTCAAACGGGAATTCCTCAAATAACGGCGGTTACTCAGGGAATCCTTCCGGCTCTTTATCGCTGACGCTGTCGGAATCAGGCAGCCTGTATTCTATTATTTCCGAAAATATAAAAGAAATGTTGACTAAAAACGGAAAATATTTTATTAATTCGAAAGACGGATTGATATGGGTTAAAGATAGGGTTTCAAATGTAAACGAGGTTGCGGCTTATATAAAAAGAATAAATAAGTTTCTTTCAAAACAGGTTTTTTTGAAAGTAGAGGTAATAGACGTAAGTTTAAATAAAGGATTTCAAGCGGGAATAAATTGGGATTTATTATTTAATCAGGCTTTTAAATCTAATGTTTTCGGGGCAGATTCCGTGTCGGTTTCGGCTCAGCTTGCGTCTTCAAACAATATTTCCAACGTGCCGTATATAGGTTTTAACGGTTCGGGAAGCAACAGCGCAATTTTAAATGCACTTAGGACTCAGGGGGCGGTTGACGTTATATCTCAACCGAGGCTTGTTTTAATGGACGGTCAGACGAGGCTTATATCGTCAGGCACTATAACTCCTTATGTTTCAAGTATTCAGACTATGGCGTTAAGCCTGTCGCAGACGGAAACTTATCCGGTTATATCGCAGATTCAGACCGGACTTTCTATATCCTTTACTCCGCATATCAATTTTAAGAATAATTCAGTTTCCGTTACTTTAAGCCTTATAGATAACTCTATCACCGGCTATCAGTCTTTTGCTATAGGAGGGGAAAGTTTCAGTAATCCGGTGATAGAATCGAAAAGTTTTTCCGATACCGTAAACGTAAAATCGGGTTCGACGATACTTGTCGGAGGAATACTGACGACGGATAAAGTTAAAAATACGTATGGGATTCCTTTATTGTCTAAAATTCCGCTCATAGGCGATCTTTTTAAATCGGCAAACGATACGAATCAAAAAGAAGACCTGCTTATAATGCTGACGCCCAAAATTATAAGATAAAATTTAATTTATTTACTTTTTAGTTATATGAAAATCGGCGAATATTTTATATCTAAAAGAAAGTTGACGGAAGAACAGCTAAAAGATGCACTGTTTATACAGTCTATCGGCAAAAAAAGACTGGGTGAAATACTGACGGATTGCGGCTATGTTACGGATGCTGATATAGCGCTTTATGCGGCAGGCAGTTCAGGAAGAGAATTTTTCGGCGATTTAAATTCGTTTTATATAGATAAAAAGGAAAACGAATATTTCGGTTTTGTCCTGCTATACGATATTCCGGCCGTCATAGCAAAAAAAGACGGCGTCCGCTATATAGTCTGCAGCGAAATTACATCATCTTTATCGGAGAAGATGGCTTTCGACGAACATTTTAAATCTTACAAAATAGCTATTTCTACTAAAAGAAAAATTTACGAAGCGCTCAGCAAGATATTTATTAACAATAAAGAGTTTTCCGAAAAAGAAATTTTAAATGAAGCAATCGAGATTGCATTATTAAAAGGGTCGCCGAACTTAAGGATAAAAAGGACTGAAAATTTTTACATGCTTATTATGGACGGTGAAATTTATCAGGAAAACATAAGGGCGTTAAGTTTAGAGTCGGGGCAGAGGATAATAAATATTATAGCCGCAAATTGTCAGGTTACTTTAAAAAAAGGCGAGGGGTTAGACGCAAAATTTATTTTTGTTTCAAATTTTTATAAAGGATTAAAGGTTAGCGTCAGAGTCGCATTTTTACCTATTTCGTCAAAGCTCGACAAGGAACTAATGCTTTTTGAAGCGGTTCTAAGAATTCACGGTTTGAATAAAGTATTCGATTTTGAATCGATAGGTTTTACGGAAGAAAATGCCGAACTATTAAAAAAATCTTATATACATCCGAACGGGCTTATTATAGCTACTGGACCGACCGGATCGGGGAAAACCACGACTTTTTATGCAATGCTTAAACTGTTGTCTCAGAAAAAAAGCACGATTTTAACGATAGAAGATCCGGTAGAAATAGAATTGCGCGAATCTAATATAACGCAGATGAATATATCGGAAGATTTTGGATATCCCGAAGCCGTCAGGGTTATGTTGAGAAGCGAACCGGATATAATGATGATAGGAGAAATAAGAGATGAAATTACGGCAAAACATGCGCTTATAGCTGCAGAAACAGGGCATCTCGTCCTGACTACGCTTCATGCTAATTCGTCGTTGTCGATATTCGGAAGATTTAAATCTTTAAATATAGACGTCTTTCAGTTATTTTCCGTATTAAGATTCGTAACAGCGCAGAGGCTGTATAATCCGTTATGTCCGGAATGTAAAAAAAAGATATATTTCGAAGAACTGCATTCTATTTACAAAAAAGCACTAATGCAGGATGTACGATTTGCAGGGGAGACGATGTTTGAAATAAATATAAAAAGTAAAAATATGGAAAAATTTATCGATACGGCTGCTGATTTTCAAAGCGTAGAATTTATAGATACCGTCTTCGTAAGAGGAGAAAAAACCTGCGGCAGATGTGGAGGAACGGGATACGATAAAAGAAAACCAATTATAGAAATTGCAGAATTTAACGAGGCGGCAAAAGAAGAAATTTATAAAGACTTAAATTTATTGTTTAATCCTTCTTATTTAGAATCAGTTTTAATAAATTTATCCGGATTTAAATCTTTAAAAATGCAATCGTTTGAAAAATTATTGTCGGGCGAGATAGACCCTCAAGTTTATTTTACCCTGTCAAGGTAGGTTTTATGCTAAAAAATTATTTAGTAAGATTTTATACTCCTGAAGGTAAAGGTTTGATAAAAAATATTAAAGCGACGAATTTGTCGGATGCGGAAAACCTGATTTTAGAAGAAGGCTATATGCCGTCTTTTGTTTTCCCTAATATTTTTCTAGATGCAATAAATCCGGCTGCCAACGGAGGAATGAAAGACGCCGAGCTTTCAATTTTTTTTAACGAGCTGCATTATCTCGTTAAATCTACGGGTTCTGTCGGCAAAGCTTTTAGTTATATGGATAAAGATATAGTAATACCCGAATCTTCAAAAAAATATGATCTGCCGTATTTATTAAAGAGTTTATATTACAGCCATAAGCAGTCAAAAATAAAAAATCGTACAAAATTTATAAAAAACTCCATTTATTTATTAGATAAAGGTGAAGGAGTCAAGAAAATTTTTGAGTTAAATCATTTTGAAGAAATAGTGTTATCTTTAATTGATTTAGCGGAATCTACCGGCGATTATTCGGAATCTTTTTTAAAAATATCGGAATATTTCGAAACTAAAAATGTTTATAAAAAAAATATTATCGGGACTTTAGCTTATCCATTATTTTTGTTTTTACTCTTGTTTATAGCTTTTTCGGTCTTTCTTTATTACGTCGTTCCGACTTTTTCGGTATTTTTTAAGCAGTTTCCGAATATTCCGTTATCTACTGTTTATACGCTGAAATTGTTTGGACGGTTAAAAAATATTTTTATCTATATAATAATTTTAGCAGTTGTTGTTTTAGCAGCTTTTTTGTCTGATTTATCAGGAATAAAATCTAAGACGTTTTCTTCTTTACAAAATATACCGCAGTTAAAAAATATTATAAATTACTCATATTTAAATTGGATTTTTTATCAATTTTCTTTAATGATATCTTCAGGCGTGACGGTTAACGCGGTATTTGATTATTTCGGAAAAAACAGTTCCAGAGTTTATTTTAGGAATAAATTTAAATCGGTTTATCAAGATTTAATTAGCGGAAATACGCTTTTTGATTCTTTACATAAAGCGGATTTTCTGCCGGAGGAAGCCGTAGAGTCGATAAGGTACGGTGAAATAGGCGGGTTTTTATCCGAAACGGTTTTGCGACTGTCGAAAGAATTTAAGGAAAAAGCTGACAGATATATGAAAATATTAACTAAAGGATTATTTTTGCTTGCAATGTTAGGCGTTGTATTTTTTCTGCTATTTATGTTTTTTTCTTTATTTCTGCCGCTTATTCAGGGAATGGTAGGTTTATCGGCTAATTATTAATAAAATTTATTTGGAGGAAAATTATGATTATTTTTAAAAAAAAATGCATTAAAAGTAAAAAATTTAGCAAAATAAATGAAGAATCAGGTTTTCATGCGGTAAAAATTTCTAAAAACATAAGCGGTTTTACCCTCATGGAAATAATAGTTGCAATGATAGTCGTCGGAATACTTTCGGCAGGCGGATTAATGGTTTATAACGGACTAATAGGTTCTTCCAATGTTACGGCAACGGTTCAATCGGTTACTAAATTAGAATCGGCCGTAAATTCTTATATGCAGGTAAACGGCGGCAGCATAATCCCGCCTGCCGGCGTTTCTCTTCCTTATGCAATGCAGGAAGACAACCTGCTTCCTTCTTCATGGACGGTTAGCGGCAATAACGTTATACCGCCGAATGCGGGGTTTGTTTCCGGTTATCAAATTTCTACCGATTCTAATCCCGGGCAGTATATTTACGTAATAGGCATAAATGCTCCCCAGATGACGAACGCCCAGGCTTTAAACATATGCAATTCATTAGAAAACTCAATCTCCGGCGTTGATACGGACGGCAGTCCAGTTTTTAACATAGGCAGCGGGCAAAATTGTTTAACGGATCTTTTTAACGGAAATGCCGCTTCGGCAAATAATTCAAATTTTCAGGGAAATCTGACTTTTACGTTTAATTAATGGGCGGACGATAATAGGTAAAAAGAAAATTGAATAGAATTAATTAAATTTATAAAAAGCTATAAAAGGTTATTTATATGAAACGTTTTGTCTATTGCACTATTTTAAATATATTGCTTATTTTTTACATATTTTTAACCCCTAAATTATCTCTATGTATGCCCGATATGCAGAAGGGGCAGATATATAATACCGAAGCGCAAAATATCGTCAATACTGCGGATTTATTAATAAAGGCGGAACATGCTTATTTTCAAAACACGGGGACTTTTACGGATATAAGCGGTTTGGAAAATAATAATCCGGCATATTTAAGCCCGATAAAAATTTATAATTTTCAAGGAGATACCTGCTTGGAAAAGCTGCTTTTTAAAAGCACGGCAAATATATGTATAAATTTACAAAACGAATTGCTTGAAATTTACATTCCTTTAAATTTGGCTGATGAAGATATAGTAGCTAAAGAAATAAGCATAGGGATAACGGGCAAGGCAGGGCAGATTTCAGATATTAACGGTTTAGGCGCAGTAACTTTCGCCTTAAATAATAATCCGGCTTTTTTTAATTCTTCATCTAATTCTAATCCGGCAGGATCTTCGTCCGTTTCATCCGTAAACGTAAGTCCCAACGCCAACGGAGGTCTTAATTATACTAATGTCGCAGTGACGCAGGATAATTTATTAACAAAAGTCACGCAGGCAATAACCAACTTTTTTGCGTCTGTCGTAAGTCTTTTTTAAAACGGAGGTGTCGTAAATATGAACTTTGCTAAAATTACGGGAAATAATAAAGGGTTTTCGCTCGCCGGCATAATAGTTTCAATGATAGTTTTGTCGATAATGGCGGCATTAAGCCTACCTGCGCTTCAGGGGATTGTGTATGAAAATAAAGCTCAAAACGTATCGGTTTTGGCAAATACTTTGATAAACGCCGAAAGTACGTATGTTAATAATAACGGTAAATTCAGCAGTATAGGTTCTCTTCAATCGGCAGGTTATATAGCGAAAGGCATAGGCATAAATTTTTTAGGCGGCAATCCTGACTCCGACTGTATATACGGAAGCATAAAAACGTACGACGATACTAAAATATGTTTAAGCGTAAATAATTCAGTTCAGAACGGTACCGCTCAGGAAATCAGCTATACTCTTGCCGTTACTCCTTCGCAAGGCGGCGAACCTTACGCCTATTATAATTTTTATAAAGAAATAAGACACGATATACCCGGCAGTTCTATAATTAACGGAAACGAGATAATTTATATAGACCCGATAGCTTTAAGCAATAACGCCGGCGGAACTTATGGGCAATATGTAGGAAAAAGTTTTTATATTACCGGAGCAATCTGTTATATTACCGAAGATGCATATTTAAATTCCGGCAGAGGGCACACTTATAAGAGAATATGGGACGGCGGCGAATTATCTTTATATTTTATTGTCGAATCTATTAACGGAAACAAAGCGATTTTAAGTTATGCCAACAATCCTTATTCGCAGTGTACAGGCAGCTCTTCGTATTCAAATAATGCGGGAGACACATATTCATATAGCGATTGGGTCGGCGGAGCGTTTCAAAATCCTTATCTACCACAGGTTTGGGGAACAGTGGAATATGCCTATTGGGAAGGAGGAATGAACTATGTTCCAATAGAGCCTCCCGGGTATGAAATACAGATACCGTCAAGCTATCTTCCGAAACTTATAAATTTAAACCAATCCAATACGTTAAACTAATTTAAAAAATAAAATAAAAATAATAATGTATAAAAATTTCATTTATATAGAAGAATACGATATATATCAATATTTTGACGGCGATAAATCGGTTTTTTCCCATAGCCTTACCGACGATTATTATTCGGATGATTCATCGGAAACAGAAGTAAATTATGCCGTTGCCGTAATATCTAAAAATATCAATTTTTCGGTTATACCTGAAAAAAATGTAAAAAACCGCAAAAAATTTTATTTAAGCCGTTACATTGGAAAATCTTATAAGAACGGATCGTATTTTTTGGCATACGGCATAAACGGAGAATACGGCGTTTATCATGCCCTGCCTTCAAATATCAAAAAATATTATTCGTTATTTCAAAGGATAGATATAGTTATTCCATACGATTATTTGGTTATAGAGTTTTTAAAAGAAAAATTTAACGGCTTTAATCTGAAAAAGAATTTTCTATTTATAGAAAAAACGGACGACGTATATAAGATTATCATAATTTCAAACGGTTTTAGCATAATGCCGGTTTTAAGTTTTAAGGCGGATATGATAACCGACAATCTTAATATTTTAAAAACTAAAATAGATTCCGAAAATAAATTTATTAAAATAGAACAGATAATTGCCGACTGCGATTGCGGAGACTTTAAAAATTTTTTCGGAAATGCAGAAATATTAAATTTTACCGCCAAAGATTTTTTTGAATATTTTGAAAGAATAAATAAAACTTTTTCTCATTTTGAAAATCCGGAAATAAAATTTAAAAAAATAGAAGATAAAAAAAATAGGACAAAAAATATTTATATCGCAGTTTTAATATTCGTTATTTTTTTTATGGAAGCAATGATTATTTCTTACGGAAAAAAAACAGTTTTCGAACGGCAAAAAATAGAGGAAATGAACAAAAAAATTGCCGTTCTATCTTTAAAAATAGATAGAGATAAAAGCAAAATTATATTTAACGGGCATTTTTCCAAAGTTAATATTGTAAATTATTTGAAAAGTTTTTTTGCACTTCTGCCTAAAACCGTAAAAATAAAAAAAATTAAAATGATGAAATCGGGAACAGGATATATTTTTTATGCAACCGTTTTTGATAACGGAGGTTATAGAAGATTCTCTTATGATTATAATACTATAGCTAAAAAATTGGATTATAAAAAAACATTAAGCGTTAAATATTTATTCGGCAAGTCTGGCAAGCCTTCAATGAAATTTTTAGGATTCTTAAATTAAATCAAAAAAAATAAATACTAAATGAAAAAAATTAAAAACAAAAGGCCGATAGTATTACTTTTATTATCTTTAACCTCGTCCTACATATTACTGTACCGGTTAATACCTTCTATGAAAGTTTTTTATAAATTAAAGCAATCTTATATTTACGAAAAAAATACTTTCAGACAGTTAAAAATTCATCTTAAAAAAGACAATAAGATTAAAACTATTAAATTTCCGGCAGGAAAACAAGGTTTTTATAGCTATATGGTATCTTTTTTATCTTATGCGCGATATTTAAAAGAAAAAGGATTTAATATAGGAGTTAGTATTCAAAAAACTGAAAATATGAAAAATGCCGATGATACTTATTTTAAAACAATGAATTTTAAGGTGGCATTAAGTAATTTTTCAGACGTAGATGTATTGTTTTCATTAATAAAGACGCTTAAATCGTTTCCGTTCGAAATAAAAAAAATTAATATTAAATCCGGAAGAAAAATAGATGCAATTATAAATGTTGAACTTGTAGGCTTTAAATGAAAATAAATTTTAATATTTAATATCAAAAGATAAAGAGGGTATAATGAAATCTAAAATTAAAATTTTTTTTGTTATTCTTTTTGCGTTTTTTTTATTTATAGTAATATTATCGTTATTAAACAGGTTTAAAGCCGGAAATAATAAAAAACTAAATATTTTGCATAAGACGCCTTATAGAAATAAAGAAATTAATAAACTTGATTTAAGCGTTAAAGTTAAAGACGGCAGACCAAAAGCCGAATCTACGCAATTATCGAGAAAACCGCTTAGGGATATTTTTAATATTCCGCATAAAAAGTACGAAAAATACAGCAGGCTTTTTATTCCGCACTCAAAATCGCAAAAAAACGCAACCGCAGGCTATGCAGCAAAATCTGCCCCTGATTTAATGAACCAGAATCGGAGTTTTTATAACGGCGGAAATTTAAGCAATATTGTCAAGAATTTAAAATTTAAAGGATTTTCAGACAAAAATAAGCGGGCAGTGGCTTTAATATTTACCGGCGGCAATACGGCTTTAATAAAAATAAACGGCAAAAAACATTATGTTCATACCGGAGAAAATATAGGCGGCGTTTTTATTTTGAAAATAGAACCTTCAAAAATAATTTATTCTAGTAAAGGGAAAATTTTATATAAATATTTAAAAGATTAACGATGTATTTTGTTTTTCATCATAAGAGCAGGCAAAATTCCAAAAAGGCATATGACGCCGGCAACCACAAATACGTCGTCGTAAGATTGGACGGTTGCAAACATTTTTACTACGGAATCTATAAAACCCATGCCGGGATTAATTTTTGCAGAATTAGCCAGAACTCCGGTATTTGCTTTAAAAAGTCCGTTAGCGTTAAACGCCGATTTCATTTTAATAAAGGCGTTGTTTTTGTCGTTTATTTTATCGCCGTATCTTGTAAGATAATATACTCTCTTTGTCGCCAGATAGTTTGCAAAATATGCTATGCCGAAACCTGAAGCGAGTCTCATGGTTATAGGCAGCAGTCCGGATGCTTCGGGTATCTGCTCCTTTTTGACGGAATTTAGTCCTGCGCTCATAATGGGCGAATATAGCATGCCAAGTCCTATGCCTCTAATAATTGAGGGATATATTATATCGTAGAGGCTTGACTGCGTTGAAAGATTCCAGTATAAAAAGAGGGATACGGCCGTCGTAAGCATGCCGAAAACAATAAAATATTTCGGTCCCCATTTATCCGCCATTTTTCCGAAAACCGGAGCAGATAAAGCGACGGCTATGGCAGAGGGCATCATAATAAGACCCGTCATATAAGGGGTGTAATTCATAATATTTTCTAAATATACAGGCATAATAAACAGCGAACCGAACAAGGCTATAGCTCTGACGGCGTTAATAGAAGTTATAAGCGTAAAATTATAATTTTTAAATATTTTAAAATCTATAAGCGGATGGGAAATAAACGGCTCGAATAAAAAGAACATAAAAAATCCTGCGGCGCTTAAAATTTCGCATATATGAATGTAGCTCGAATCCCATCCTTTATTCTGTCCTTCATTAAAAGCGACGAGTATAAATGCTATAGCCATTGCAAAAAAAGCAAAACCTAAAAAATCGAAATTTGCTTTAAAATTAAGTCCCTTGTGGTCATCCTCCATAATTATAAGTATTCCTATAAGAGTTATTACCGCGATAGGAGCGTTAACGAAAAATACCCATCTCCATGTAAGATGGTCGGTGATCCAGCCGCCGAGTGTAGGCCCTATAGCCGGGGCAGCCATTGCTCCGATACCCCATATTCCCATTGCCCTTCCCCTCTCATGCGGTTCAAAAACCTTGCCCATAAGCGCTAATCCGAGAGGCGCTATGCCTCCGCCGGAAAGCCCCTGCACGACGCGGAATGCTATAAGCATATTTATAGATGTGGCAAAACCGCAAGCCACGGAAGAAATAGTAAAAAATATTATACTAAGGATAATAGGTATCTTTAATCCTATTTTTCTTATTATGAACGTTATAGGCATGATTATTATTGCCGTAGCCACGTTATAAGCTATCATTACCCAGTCGACGTCTTCAAGGTTTACGCCTAAGCTTGACATGATTTTCGGTATAGCTATAGTTACTATACTCATGTCGAGCATAACCATAAAAAAAAATGCTACAAGCAATAATAAAATCAAGTTTTTATATTCTTTAGAGTACATAAATTAAATTTTATCATATAGTGACTTAATAGTCATTAATTTTATAAATCATTATAAAAAATTATATTAAAAAAATAATTAAAAAATTGGAAAATTATAAAAGATTAAATTCGGCACAGTTAATAGATATTATCTGTATAATAGATATTATATTGGAATAAAAAACGACATGCCCCGTATTTTTATTATCGTTGTTTTCGGCAGATATAATGTTGATATAGAATTCGTTTATTATTTTGTTTCCAAGCGATATTATTTTATGCAGTTTCTCCATCGCTATTTTCTTTCTTTCTTCTATATCTCCATGATTTTCATTCATAAAAAATATATCTATGTTTTCTTTAAAAAAAGCGCTGAGGTAAAGACATAACTCCGGTATATAAGTTTGAACTTTGAGCACCGGATATTTATATAATTCGTTTATATTTAATTTTATTAATTCTAAATTATTGTAAATATTTTTCATGTTTTCCATAAATTTTATTATACGCAGTATTTTATAGATTAGATTTAATTGCTTAATTTTTTTTTTCTTAAATATCGGTTTGAAAAATATTATTTCGTCTTTTTCTAATATTTTTACCGATAATCTGTTAATTTCTTCGCATATAATATTAAATTTATTCTTGCTTTTATTACAAATAAAGTCTTTTATATCGCTTTCGTGTATTTTGTAATTATTTGTAATGACCTCGTTTAAAATTTCTTCTATATTTTGTTCAACGATATAAGACAATTTTATAGCGTTAGAATTCAATAAACCTAATAGTATGTTTTTTTTATTTTTTTTCCCCATACATATATTATATAATATATGTAAAATTTTAATTTTTTATAAAGCAGTGCTAATTTATTTTAGTGTCCGTAGCTCATCTGGATAGAGTGCAGGACTCCGACTCCTGAGGCAGAGGGTTCGAATCCCTCCGGACACACCAGTTCAAAATAAAGGTATTTCAAGCACTTGTAAGGTGCAAAAGTTATTGTTATGATGTCAAATATTCTTATAAATTTCGGCACTGACGGATACAGGGGAATAATAGGCGATAATTTTACCTTTAAACATGTCGAACGTATCAGTCGCGCGCTTGGAGAGCATTTAAAATCTAATTCTTCTAAAAAGGTTGCGATAGGATACGATACGCGTTTTTTGTCTAAAGAATTTGCCGTTAAGTCGGCAGAATCGCTTGAATCCGTCGGGATAGACGTTACGTTAAGCGATAATTTCTGCCCGTCCCCGGTTTTGTCTTATTTTGTAAAGAATAAAGGATACGATGCAGGTATAATGATTACCGCCAGCCATAATCCTTTTATGTTTAACGGTTTGAAATTTAAAAGCCGTTTCGGCGCTTCGATGCTTCAATCCGAAGTTAAAAAAATTGAAAAAATCGTAAATGCAGACGGAAAGAGATACGACGGCGACGAGAATAGATTCAAAAAAAATATTTATGATTTTTCATATGCCGATTTCAAAAAAGATTATATTAATAGAATAACCGATTTAACGGGTTTAAATAAGGTGCTGTCTAATGCGGATAAGGATTTTATAAAATCGCTATATGTAGTGATAGACCCTATGTATGGTGCCGGAATAGGTTATTTATCCTCTATATTAAAAGCTTTTTCCGTTAGCCATTCATCTGTCAACAATAGCGTTAATCCAGCTTTTCCGGGTTTAAATCCTGAGCCTATAGACGCCAATCTCGATAAATTAAAACTTTCCGTAAAAAAAAGAGGGATTAAAAATAAATTTACGGTGGGTTTCGCCACGGATGGAGATGCGGACAGGATAGGAGCGGTGGATTACAGGGGAAATTTTATCGATTCGCATAAAATTTTTACTATAATTTTAAATTATCTTATAGAAGAAGGTTTTTCCGGAAGCGTAGTCAAGACAGTTTCGGTATCTAAATCTATCGGCGATATTTGCAGTAAAAACGGAATCAAGCTTTATGAAACGCCGATAGGTTTTAAAAATATAGCCGAGCTTATGATAAAAGACGGCAGCGACGTATTTATAGGCGGAGAAGAGTCGGGCGGCATAGGAGTCGCTTCGCATTTGCCGGAAAGAGACGGCATATTTAACGCATTGATGCTTTTAAAAATTATGATTGCCAAGCAAAAGAACTTAAATGAACTCTTAAAAGATATTTTTGGAGAAAGCTATCCTTATTTATATAAACGCGTCGACATAAAAATAAACGATCCGAAAAAACTAATCCTTATTGAAAAACTTAAAGCGGAAGATTTCAACCTGCCTTTTAAAAATAAAATTACTAACTTTAATTTTAAGGACGGATTTAAATTTGAATATAACGACGGTTCATGGCTGCTGATACGCCCTTCGGGAACCGAACCTGTTCTTAGAATTTACGCAGAGAGTAAAGACGAAAAATCAACGGATTATCTTATAAATAAAACGATTAAAGAAATAAACGCTTTATAGCAAGTGAAAAATAAAATAAAGTATTTTTAAAACGTAAAAAAAGTGATATAATATTTAAGATTTATTTAAAATTAATCTAAATAACTTAATTTAATTAACTTTTTAGGGGACGTTGCAATATGAGCGAAATAGTAGATGTTAAGGGGAGGCAGATTTTAGATTCCAGAGGAAATCCAACTATAAGCGTAAAAGTTTCTTTGGAGAGCGGAGTAAGCGGTTCAGCATGCGTCCCGTCCGGCGCTTCTACCGGCGAATATGAAGCTTACGAAAAAAGAGACAACGATAATTCTCTTTTCGACGGGAAATCGGTTCATTCCGCGGTAGAGGGAGTTAACGATATAATAGCAAAATCTCTTAACGGAATCGAAAGTTATTCCCAAAGGCTTATAGACGACATAATGATAAATTTAGACGGTACCCAAAATAAGTCTAATCTCGGCGCAAATGCTATTTTAGCGGTGTCGCTTGCATCTGCCGCAGCTTCGGCGAATGAATTGGAGATTCCTCTTTATCGTTATTTAGGCGGAGCTAACGCTCATGTAATGCCCGTTCCGATGATGAATATTTTAAACGGCGGAAAACACGCAAATAATTTACTTGATTTTCAGGAATTTATGATTGTACCCGCCGGCGCTAAATCTTTCGAAGAGGCGTTGCGGATGGGCGTAGAAGTTTACCAAAAACTCAAGAAGGTTTTAGACGATAAAAAAATGCCTACTTCGGTGGGCGACGAAGGCGGTTTTGCGCCGCATCTTCAAAATAATATGGAGGCGATAACGCTTATAATGGAGGCTATCGAAAAAGCCAGATATCAACCCGGTAAAGATATATTTATTGCCCTTGATCCTGCAGCAAGCGAATTTTACGATAACGGAAAATACGTTCTTAAAGAGGCGGGTAAAAAAACCGTATTAGAATCGGATGAAATGGTAGCGATGTATGCCGGTTACGTGGAAAAATTCCCTATTATATCCATAGAAGACGGTATGGCTCAGGATGATTTTAACGGTTTTTCAATGTTATTAAAAGAAATTGGAAATAAAGTCCAGATAGTAGGCGACGACCTGACGGTAACTAATCCTATACGAATTAAAAAGGCTATAGATTCACATTCCATAAATTCCGTTCTGATTAAGTTAAATCAGATAGGTTCGCTTTCTCAGACGTTGGATGCCATAGAATTAACCCAGAAAAATAATATGACTGCCGTTATTTCACACAGGTCGGGAGAAACGGAAGATACATTTATTTCCGATCTTGCGGTCGCAGTTAATTCGGGATTAATTAAAACAGGCGCGCCGGCGCGTTCGGAAAGAGTAGCGAAATACAACAGGCTTTTACAGATAGAAGAAGAACTCGGCTCTAATTCTTCATACTTAGGATTAAAGGCCTTTAAAGGAGCGGGAGATCGTTTAAGTTAATTAAATTTTATTTATCAGTTTTTTAGCAGTAAAAATAAAAATAAATTAAAAAAATTTAAGGAGGTTTTTATGGCTTTTGTAATTACCGATGAATGTATCGCATGCGGGGTTTGCGTTCCCGAATGCCCAAATAATGCTATTTCCGAGGGTGATATATATGTTATAGATCCCAGCCTTTGCACGGAATGCTACGGATATTTCGATGCTCAGCAGTGTGCGTCTGTATGCCCGGTAGATTGCTGTATTCCGGACGACAACCATAAAGAGTCTAAAGATGAGTTGAAAGCTAAGGCGATGAAGGCTCATCCCGATAAAAAAGACTGGAAATTTTAATGCGGCAAATTAATCAATTTAATCTTATTTAAAAGCAGAGGGGAGGCATATTAAATTATAAATTATAATATTAAAATGTCTTGCCTCTGCTAAAAGAGATATTATGCCGATTAAAAAAGAAGACATAAAAAGATATGAACTTAATTCGTTTGACCATACGGAACCTTGGCGGCTTTTTAAAATTATAAGCGAATTCGTGGACGGGTTCGATATGCTGCCGTCGGTATGTCCGGCGGTAACTATATACGGAAGCGCAAGAGTAAAGGAAAATGAAGAAGTATATATGCAAACTAAAGAATTGGCTTATGAATTAGCTTTAAAGGGTTTTTCCATAATTTCAGGCGGAGGTCCGGGAGTAATGGAAGCCGCAAACAGAGGGTGCAGGGAAGCCAAGGAACAGCACGGTTTAAACGTAAGTTCGGTAGGATTAAATATTAAGCTTCCGCACGAGCAGACGCTTAACAAATTTGCCGACGTAACTTTAGAGTTCAAATATTTTTTTGTAAGAAAAGTTATGCTAGTAAGATACGCTTCAGCATACATTATGATGCCGGGCGGTTTCGGAACTTTAGACGAACTTTTTGAAACCGTAGAATTGATTCAGACCGGTAAAACAAAACCTTTTCCGGTAATTTTATACGGCTCGGACTATTGGAAAGGATTAATAGACTGGATTAAAAGCAATACTTTAAAAAAATCTTATATCTCTGAAAAAGATTTTGACATAATTAAAATCATGGATGATGCGGACGAAATAACCGATTTTATTTTAAACTTTAATTTATAAATTAACATAATTAATTATATAAATATTTTAAAATATGATTAAAAACGACAAATGGATCGAAGAAAAGGCTAAAGAAGGGATGATAAGCCCTTTTGAAAACTCTCAGGTTAGAAACGGAGTTATATCTTACGGCGTTTCTTCCTTCGGTTATGATTTGCGGATATCCAACGAATTTAAAATATTTACCAATATTAATAATACCGTAGTAGATCCTAAAAACTTCGATTCAAAGTCTTTTATAGATTTAGTATCGGACGTCTGCATAGTTCCGCCTAATTCTTTTGCGCTCGGAAGATCGGTCGAATATTTTAAAATACCCAGAAACGTCGTTACTATATGTCTCGGCAAATCTACATATGCCAGATGCGGCATAGTAGTTAACGTTACGCCGTTCGAACCGGAATGGGAAGGATACGTTACTTTAGAAATATCTAATACTACTCCGCTTCCTGCTAAAATTTACGCAAATGAAGGTATTGCTCAGGTTCTTTTTTTTGAAGGCGAAGAACCCAAAGTATCCTATAAAGACAAAAAAGGCAAATATCAGTCTCAGATAGGTATAACCCTGCCGAAACTTTAAAATTTATTTTATAACCCTTTTTTTTATAAAATAAACCGACGCATAAAAAAATATTAGCGCAAATAATATAATTACCGACAAATAAGAAAATAACAAAACCGGGTGGATTTTGCCTTCGTCAAGCATTCTCATTATGCTCACTGTATAGTATAGCGGCATAATATAGACTAAATATCTTATTAAATAAGGCAGGGAAGAAACCGGATAAAATACGCCGGAAAATAGGAACATAGTAGATATCGCGATGGTAAAATAATAGGAAAAGAAATCGTACGACGGCGAAAACGACGTTATAAGCAAAGATAGCGAAGAAAACAATATCCCGTTCAGAACTATAACTAAGGGTATAATAATAGCTGCAGGAGAAATTATCCATCCGAAAACCGCTCCGATTATCAATACGGCGGTTCCGCTCATAAAAGCTTTTGCCGTCCCCCAAAGAATTTCGCCGGAAACTATGTCTTCTATACCTATGGGGGTAAGTAAAATTGCCTGATAAATGCCGTTCGTAACCATTCTCGTATATGCGCCGAAAGTCGATTCGAATGCCGCCGCATACATGGAAGAAGATGCAATTATTCCGGGAACTATATATTTAATGTAAGATATTCCGTTTATATTATGGATAAAACGGCCGATTCCTAATCCCAAAGCCGCAAGATATAAAAGCGGTTCAAGAATATCACCGATTATACCTGGTTTGTAATACTTCAGCCAGACTAAATAGTTGCGGTAAAAAACGGTAAATAAACTTTTGCTTAAATTTGAATTTGTTTTGTGTATTTTTTTTAAAAGTTCCATTTATTAAATTTAATTATTGATGATGAATTTAATGTTTTGCTATGTCTATAAAAATTTCTTCCAAAGATTTTTTATTCAAAGTTATTTCGTTTATAGCGCCTTTAAAAACGATATTGCCGTGGGTTAATATTATAATGTTTTTAAAAAGCCGTTCCGCTTCTTCCATATAATGCGTTGACATAAGAATAGTAACTCCGTTCCTGTTTAAGGCCTTGAGTTTTTCCCATATATTTTGTCTGTATTCAGGGTCTAATCCGCTTGTAGGTTCGTCTAATATAATTAATGAGGGATTGTTGACTAATGCTCTGGCTATCATAAGCCTTCTTTTTAACCCGCCGGAAAGTTCCGAAACCTTAGAATACTTTTTTTCGCCCATATCGAAAAAATTAAGAAGTTCGTTTGCCCGCCTGCGTGATTCTCCGTCATTAATTCCGAAATATTTTGAATAAACGATAAGATTATCGTTAACTGTCAGGTCTTCGTCTAAATTATCTTCCTGAGAGACTATTCCGAGAGAATATTTAATTTTTTTATAATTAGACGTGAAATCGAACCCGTTAATAGAAATATTTCCGGAATCAGGAATTACTATTCCGTAAAGAATTTTTAAAAGAGTGGATTTTCCGGCGCCGTTAGGACCTATTAATCCAAAAAAATCACCTGATTTAATTTTAAAACTAACATCATTTAGAACTTTTAAACGATTAAAGTTTTTTGTTAAGCCGTTTATTTCAAGAATATATTTTTCCATTTAATTCAATTATATCACTTTTAAATTAACGATAAAATAAAAAAATAAAATTAAAAATATAAGTAAAACTTAATAAAAATGCAAATAATTAAATAATATAAAGAAAACTTCGTTTATTTATCTATAATTATAAAATAACTTAAGTTTATCGCAAAATCATAAAAGATTTACGCTATTGTTTTTTTAAAAGCATAAGTGTATATTAAAAAGGTTAGCACTCAAAGCCAATAAGTGCTAAAAATTTTAATTTTATTTATATAATTAAATCAAATTTAAATAAGGAGAAGAAGTTTATGAAAGTTAAACCATTGCAAGACAGAGTCTTAGTAGAAAGGCTTCAGGAAGAAGAAAAAACTAAAGGAGGATTGTTTATTCCTGATTCCGCAAAAGAAAAGCCCATGCAGGGCAAAGTAGTCGCTGCGGGAAACGGCAGAATTTTAGAAGACGGCAAAAAAATCCCGATGGATGTTAAGGTTGGCGACATCGTTTTATTTGCAAAATATTCCGGCAACGACGTTAAAATAGATGACAAGGAATATCTTATTATGAAAGAAGACGACATCTTGGCGATTGTAGAAAAATAAGCAATTTTAAAATTTAATTTAAATTCAAATTTAAAGGAGTAGAATAATTATGGCAAAAGAATTAAAATTTTCAGCGGAAGCCAGAGCAGAAATTCTTACCGGCGTCAATGCGCTTGCAGATGCCGTTAAAGTTACGCTTGGACCCAAAGGAAGAAACGTAGTAATCGAAAAATCTTTCGGTTCGCCCACGATTACGAAAGACGGCGTTACCGTCGCAAAAGAAATAGAATTATCGGATAAGTTCCAAAATATGGGCGCACAGATGGTAAAAGAAGTAGCTTCTAAAACATCAGATACAGCCGGAGACGGAACGACTACCGCAACGGTTTTAGCGCAGGCTATATATAAAGAAGGCGTAAAATACGTTACGGCAGGAGCCAGCCCTATTTATGTTAAAAGAGGAATAGATAAAGCCGTAGAAGAAATTGTAAAAGAACTTAAAAAAATATCTAAACCTATTCAGGATCAAAAAGAAATAGCCCAGGTAGGCACGATATCCGCAAACAACGACGAAACTATCGGTTCTATTATAGCCGAAGCTATGGATAAAGTCGGAAAAGAAGGCGTTATTACCGTAGAAGAAGCAAAAAGCATGGAGACTACTCTTGAAGTAGTAGAAGGAATGCAGTTTGACAGAGGCTATTTGTCTCCTTATTTCGTAACCGACTCTGAAAGAATGGAATGCGTTCTCGACAACCCGTATGTTTTGATTAACGAAAAGAAAATCTCCGCAATGAAAGATTTATTGCCGATTCTTGAACAGATTGCGAAGTCCGGCCGTCCGTTTATCATAATAGCGGAAGAAGTTGAAGGGGAAGCTCTTGCGACGCTCGTCGTTAATAAATTAAGAGGCACTTTAAACTGCTGCGCAGTTAAAGCTCCCGGTTTCGGCGACAGAAGGAAAGCGATGCTCGAAGATATAGCAATATTGACAGGCGGACAGGTAATTTCCGAAGATATAGGCGTTAAACTCGAATCTATTACACTTAAAGACCTTGGCCAGGCAAAAAGAATTACGGTAGATAAAGACAATACTACCGTGGTAGACGGAGCAGGTTCGAAAGGCGATATAGAAAAGAGAGTAAAACAGATCAGAGCGCAAATTGAAGAATCTACATCAGATTACGATAAAGAGAAACTTCAGGAAAGACTTGCAAAATTAATCGGCGGAGTTGCGGTAATAAACGTAGGCGCGGCTACCGAAACCGAAATGAAAGAAAAGAAAGCCAGAGTAGAAGATGCATTACACGCTACGAGAGCCGCCGTAGAAGAAGGCATAGTTCCGGGAGGAGGCGTCGCGCTGTTAAGAGCAGCTAAAGCTATAGATAAACTTAAAGGCGCAAACCACGACGAGGAATCCGGCATTAAAATAATTAAAAGAGCCGTTCAGGAGCCTTTAAGAATGATATCGGAAAATGCAGGAGTAGAAGGTTCTATAGTTATAGACAAAGTTTTGAACAATGACGGAGCGGCTTTCGGATATAACGCCGCCGCGGATAAATATGAAGACCTTATTAAGGCCGGTATTATAGATCCGACGAAAGTCGAAAGAACTGCGCTTCAGAATGCGGCAAGCGTTGCATCCCTTATGCTGACTACCGAAGCTATGATAGCCGACAAACCTGAAGAGAAACCTGCTGCAGGAATGCCCGGCGGAATGCCCGGCGGCGGTATGGGCGGAATGTATTAAATATATAGATGCCGCTTAATCAGTAAAATCTGCTGTTTAAGTTGTGACGGTGCCGGAATTGAATTCCGGCACCGTATCTAAAATAAGTAATCAAAAGTGCCGAAAATATATTAAATATAGTATTTTCGGCACTTTTGTTTTTTCCTTTTCGGCACTTTTGATTATCCCAAATTTGCCGATAGGAAAAGGTGC
>JBMFVW010000001.1:0-44620 GCA_049965795.1 Candidatus Acidulodesulfobacterium sp. | reverse complement strand
CAGATTACCTAAATACGGGGACAGAATTGAATTCTGTCCCCGTCTCAAATTAGATATTATTTTATCGAACTTTAAATTTTTTTATCGGCAAATTTGGGAGTATATAGAAAATTGACATTTTTCGCTTATTAGTTTAAAATTTATGTAATATGGGGCATATAGAGCATAAAAAAAATATTAACGCAAACAAAAAGTTAAGCGTTTATGTCGTAACCTTAAGCGATACAAGAAAAGAAAGCGAAGACGAAAGCGGAAATTATATAAAAAAAACGCTTGAATCGGCAGGACATGACATATCAGGTTACGAATTAATAAAAGACGACGAAGATTTACTTGAAAATTTAATCGTAAAAGTATGCGGCGGCGAGTATAAACCGAAAACCGATGCGGTTATTATAAACGGCGGGACAGGAGTTTCTTATAAAGATATCACATACGAAACGTTAAAAAATTTATATGATAAGGAATTATACGGTTTTGGAGAGCTGTTCAGAAGTTTAAGCTATAACGAAATTGGTACCTCCGCAATTATGTCCCGCGCTTCCGCAGGAATATACAACGGAAAGATAATTTTTTCCGTTCCCGGTTCTATAAATGCCGTAAAATTGTCTATGAATAATATAATTCTTAAGGAAATCGGACACCTTTACTACGAAATTTCTAAACACCTTTCTTAAAAAAATAACCTTAAAATAATAACGATGATAAATATAAAAGTTAGATTGTTTGCAGCTTTAAAAGAATTAATAGGGAAAAATTTATTGGTTTTAACCGTAAAAGAAGATTCCTCTGTAAAAGATATTATTTCGATAATGGAAGCAAGCTATCCAGACGTAAAAAATATTCTTCAAGTATCAAAGTATGCGGTTAATCAAGAATATACCGATACAGAAAAAAAATTGTCCGAAGGAGACGAAATTACGGTTATTATGCCGGTAAGCGGCGGAGTATTTACTTCCGATTCAATTAACGACGCAAATTTTAATATCAAAATAACGCCTGAAAGAATAGACTGCAACGAAGTTATAGATTTTGTTTCTGATTCGTCCGCAGGTTCGGTTCTTTTATTTAACGGAACGGTAAGAGATAACGAAGACGGAAAATCCGTAGAATATCTTTATTACGAAGCTTATGAAGAAATGGCGGTTAAAGAAATCAAAAAGTTAATAAACGAAGCGTTTAGCAAATATAATATTTTAAAAGTTTGTATCGTACACAGAACCGGAAAAATGGAAACAGGAGAAATATCCATCTCTATAGGCGTTTCAAGTCCGCACAGAGAGGATTCTTATCTGGCTTCTAAATTTTTAATAGACGCTATAAAAGAGACGGTTCCTATATGGAAAAAGGAAATATTTGAAGAAGGCGGCAAATGGAAAAGAATATGAAAGAAAAGCTTTATCTTGGCATAGATATAGGTTCTACCACCGTTAAATTTGCAATTTTAGACGACGACCTTAAACTTATAAAGAAAGATTACGTAAGGTCTAGCGGGGAATCTATAAAAACTTCTTATGAAGTTTTAAAAAAAATATTCGACGAATATCCTGAAAATCTTTTTGCCGGAATAGGAGCGACCGGTTCCGGTTCGCGCACTTTAGGCGAAGTTCTTGGCATTCCGAACATAAACGAATTAGTAGCGCAGACGGAAGCCGTAAAATATTTTTATCCGGACGTTAAAACCGTAATAGAAATCGGAGGGCAGGATTCCAAATTTTTAATGCTAAGGAAAAATGAAGAAACTGGGCAGATATTTTTGGAAGATTTCGGCTTAAACGATTTATGCGCTGCAGGCACCGGTTCTTTTCTCGACCAACAGGCGGAAAGACTGCATATAAATATAGAAAACGAATTCGGCGACATGGCCTTGGAGTCTAAAAATCCGGCTAAGATTGCCGGAAGATGCACGGTCTTCGCAAAATCGGACATGATACATCTTCAGCAGGTTTCTACGCCTATATCCGATATCGTTGCGGGGCTCTGTTATGCCGTCGCAAGAACTTTCATAGGAACGGTAGCGAAGGGCAAAAAATTTGATAAACCCGTTATTTTTCAAGGCGGAGTTGCATTTAACAAAGGCATGATAAGAGCCTTTAAAGATATTCTTGAACTCAAAGACGGAGAACTTATAATACCCGAACATCATACCGTTATGCCTGCTATAGGTATAGCAATAATTGCGCGCGGCGAAAAAGATTTTAAATTTAACGGGTTAGAGCCGCTCAGAGAATTTATCGAAAAAGACAAATCTTCGGGCAGATACAGGGAAAGATTAAAATCAATCCAATCTGCGGATGAAATCTTCAATAACGCGGAGACTGATGCTTTAAATTCCCTTAAATCTTTTGCCGGCCAAAATATTCCCGTATATATGGGCATAGATACGGGTTCTGTTTCTACGAACATAGTTTTGTTAGACGAAAACAAAAATCTGTTAGTTAAAAAATACAAAAAAACGAACGGCAAGCCCATTGAAATAGTAAGAGACACTCTTTACGAAATTTATCTTGAATTAAAAAATTTCAATATAAGCGTTACGGTAAAAGGGGTTTGTACGACAGGTTCCGGACGCTATTTAATAGCCGATTACGTAGGCGCCGACGTCGTAAAAAATGAAATAACGGCTCAGGCCGCGGCGTCTATATTTATTGACAAAGACGTCGATACAGTTTTTGAAATAGGCGGTCAGGATTCAAAATATATCAGGATTCAAGACGGCGTAGTAGTTGATTTTGAAATGAATAAAGCATGCGCGGCAGGCACGGGTTCATTTTTGGAAGAACAGGCTTTAAAACTTAATATCGACATTATAAAAGAATTTTCGGATAAAGCTTTTAACGCGGCGAGTTCTTGTAATCTCGGCGACAGATGCACGGTATTTATGGAATCCGACCTAGTATCGCATCAGCAGAAAGGGGCAAATAAAGACCAGCTTATAGCCGGATTAGCCTATTCTATAGTCGAAAACTATCTAAACAAAGTAGTTTTAGGAAAACCTGTAGGCGGACACATACTTTTTCAAGGAGGCGTAGCTTTAAATAAAGCCGTAGTTAGCGCTTTCGAAACGCTTCTCGGAAAAAAAATAATAGTTCCGCAGCATAACGAAGTAACCGGCGCTATAGGCAGCGCCCTTATAGCTTTTACAAATAATTCCGAGTCTAAGTTCGTCGGTTTCGATTTAAGAAACAGGAAATATACGCAGGAATCTTTTGAATGTTTAAAATGTTCTAATTTATGCGACGTTAATAAAGTAGCGGTTGAAAATGAACATCCTCATTATTACGGAGCAAGATGCGACATATTCGAAATAGATAAAGCTAAAACGAAAAAGGGCGATAATTTTTTTAAGTATAGAAAGGAACTTTTATTAGAGGGATATTCCGACGCTAACGAATCAGACTTTTCTAAACCCCGCATAGGAATTCCTTTGTGTCTTGAAACTTACGATCTTTTCCCTTTTTATAACGAATTTTTCGGGAGTTTGGGTTTTAACGTTGTTTTATCTTCGGAAACAAATAGAAATATAATAAATTCATCTAATATGCTTTCCGTTACCGATACCTGTTTTCCGGTAAAGGTAGTAGCCGGCCACGTAAAAAATCTAATAGATAAAAAAATAGATGCGGTTTTTCTGCCGGCTTTGGTTAACAGGGAAAAAAATCATGATTTTCAAGAAAATACATATCAGTGTCCTTATATACAGGGAGTACCGTATATAGCCAAATCATTGCTTGAGCTTAACAAAATACATATTATTTCGCCCGAAGTCAGATTGTTCGGCGTTAAACACGATTACGACCTGACGATAGATAATTTTTTTAAAAACCTTAAAAAATTCAGAGTATCAAAAAATAAAATTATCGATGCTTTTGACAAAGCGGTTAAAAAGCAGAAACTGTTTTTTGAAAAATTAAAAGCTAAAGGCAGGGAATTACTTGAAAATTCCGACGATATTACGGTGCTCATAGGAAGGCCTTATAATACTCAGGATGAAGGAATTAACCTTTCTATATCCAATAAAATTTCTGCTCTCGGCAAAACCGTAATGCCTATGGATTTTCTTGATATTGAGAGCGTTTCAATTTATGAAGAACACGATAATATGTTCTGGCATTCGGGACATAAAATTTTGTCGGCAGCTAAAATAGTTATGAATAATCCGAAATTAAACGCAGTCTATATTACCAATTACGCATGCGGACCCGATTCTTTCATAAAAACTTTCTTTGCGGAATATATGAAAAACAAGCCTTATCTTGAAATAGAAATCGACGAACATAATGCTGATGCAGGTTACGTTACAAGATTGGAAGCTTTTTACGACAGCATTAACAAATACGGCGACAGGATTTCGGCGGAAAAGATATAATAGTTCAATTAACGAGAAAATATTTGCAAATGTTCAATTAGTGAAGGGACAGAATTCAATTCTGTCGCCGTATTTAGATAATATGTGCCTTTTCATATCGGCAATTTTGGGTTAACGAAACCGTTTGACATTTTTTTTATATTATATAATAATGAATATTATATAAGTAATATCCTGGAGATAAAATGAAACATCAAGTCAATTCACGTTTAAACGATATAGTTTCGAAAATAAAAAAAATGGGTTATAGTCTTACGCCTCAAAGACTTGAAATTATTAAAATAGTTTCTGAGTCCAAAAGTCATCCTTCCGCCGTTGACGTTTACGATAAACTGAGAAAAGCATATCCTATGATTTCGTTAAATACGGTTTATAAAAATCTTTCCCTGCTATCGTCTATACATGAGGTTAAGGAAATAAGAACCTTGCAAAATTCGGTGCATTACGACGGAGATATTTCTTTGCACGGTCATGCCATATGCGAAAAATGCGGCAGGATAATAGATGTTAAAATAGACGAATCCGATTTTAAAGGTTTTTTTGACGCAAAGATAAAAGAAAATTTTAAAGAAAATTATTATATTAACAATTACGGATTAGAATTTTACGGCTTATGCGATTTATGTTATAACGAAACTGCTTCAAACGAAAGTATTTCGGGTCAGCCTTAATCTTCTTGATTTTCGGTTACATAATCGTAACCTTTTAAAATAGTTTGAATCATATTTTTCTTTAAAGCATCGTTTTCGGAAAACAAAGCCGTCTGTCTCAAAACGGAATCAAGGTCTAAAAGACTGCTTTTCGATATAAATGCTCCAATGAGAGCAATGTAGGAACTTACCCTGTTTTTTCCCATCAAATCCTGGTCGATTATGTTTTTAAGCGGTATTTTGTAAATATTTTCCGTCTTTTCTTTTAATTTTTGCGAAGTCGTTTCGTTATCGGTCAACCAGAAATCGCATGCGTTAAAAGATGAGTAGTCTGAAATCAGAAGCGTATTTTTGTCCATAAAAGGATAGTAGTTTAACAGCGATTGAAAATCTAAGCTTATAACTGCATCTATATTATGCAGGCAGCTTATCGATTCAAATTTACCTACCTTTATAACCGCATAAGTCATGCTGTAATTGGATATATTAGATGCGGGTTTGATAAGCAGCGACACGTTGAAGTTTTCATTTTTTAAAGAGCGGTAAAGAAATTTGCCGAGATAATTTATTTCTTTAAAGTCCGCTCCGTTAAGGATAAGATTGTAGTTAATATTTTCCATAAAGTTTTACAGATTAATTTTACTTTCCAACGATTTTTTTACTTTTATCTTTTTACGTTTTTTTGATTTAATTGCATTATGCGGACATATATCGATACATAATTTGCAGAAATTGCAAATTTCAGGTTCTATAAATATATCTTTATTTATATCTATTTTTATAGCCGGGCATTTTGTTTTTTGATAGCAGAGCCTGCAGTCAAATTTTTTGCAAACGGTATTGTTTATGATAAGATACGATTTATAATTCAAATCTCGTCCGGATTTTGCATTATTAAAACAATCGTTATCTATAAATATTAACTGCGTGCTATCGGACGCTATATTTAAATCCTTGAATCCGGAGCTTTTTTTTATAATAATTTTCTTAATAGATTTTAAAGAAGTATTTAAAATTAAGTTTTCCATATTAAAATCATAATCGAGTATAGATTTATACACGATAAATAAGATTCTGCCGTTTATTTTTGTTCCGTTATAAATTTTAAGAAATTTATCTATATTTTCGTAAAATTTTAGCGAAGTAATAAAAACATAAAAATTTTTGTTTAAATCTTTAGAGTTCATCGCATAGGAGAAAAAAATAGGATTATCATTTACCGCTATATTGTTAAAAGAAAATTTTAAAGCGCTGGATTGCAATAAAGAAAAGCATCCGTTTTCTCCGATTAAAACATCGTTTTCCGAATTGCCTATTTTTCTTTCCAGATACGTCAAGAAAGAGAATAGATTGCACCCTACGCAAAAAGATTTAGGCGTTTTTGAGTCTTTAATCTCGAAGTCGTCGGAACAAAAACCCAATTCTATTTCGCTATTGTTTTTATCTTCCGTGACCGATAAATGTTCATATTTAATTATGTTTTTGTTGTTTTCGATTATATTTATAAGCTGAACATTTAACAGCGAATATGAGTCGAATATATATATATTCTTATAAAAACCGCCGCAATTAGCTTTTATAATTTCGTTTAATTCGAAATAGTTTATCGGATTAAGCAGATAAAACAAAATAATATCCGAATTTTCGGATAATTTTTTGTTTTCAATTATACGGTGAAAATTTTTTGCATCGGTAAAAATAAGGTTATTTTCAGCTGAATTCTCTGAACTTTTTTTAAAAAATTCTATATGTTTTCCGGTATTTTTAAACGATTGAATATTTTGAAGAAGCCCTTTTTCTTCATCGGTATTTTTAGGATGTGCATCCGTAAGATTTTTTAGGGTAAAATCCGGTCTTGATGCCGTTCTTTCGGTATATTCTTTTTTTTCTTCGAGAATATATTCGTTCATTACGGAATCGTTCAGATAAACAATGACCGGAAGTTTTAGTTTTTCCGACAGTTCAAAATAATACGGAATATAATCGATAAAATTTGAAATTTTATAATAGTTATAAACCGGTAAAACGCTTTTAAAATCGAAAGAGAATTTTTTTAATCCCTCTTTTTTAAAAAGAAACAGTACGGTACCGCCTTTTAACGCTTCATTTTTAATAAAATATTCTTCTAAATGCGCATAGTTAAAGAATGAAATATCGTAAGCAAAAACCGAAGTCCTGCGGTTAGTAACGGAAAGGGAATAAACTTCCGTCCATAAAAAATCGAGATTATATTCGACGTTTAAAGGAGAAACAGCGGGAATTTCAGGCATCGACTTCGCGATATTATCTTCTAAGAATATATTATTTATTCCGTTGTTTAAAGTTCTTTTTATTATATATTCTATTCCGGAAATAAATTCCCCGCCGTCTTTTTTGACGGGGAATTTATTGTTTTTTCTAAAAATACGCATAAAATTAATTTTATAAATTTATTGTATTCAGATTACATTAAATCGATAGGTTCTGCACCTTCTATTTTTGTTATTTTAACGTTTTTCTTTGCTACGGACATTATAGTCGCAAATATGTTAATGCCGAGCAGCGTAAACATAACAATAGTAAAACCGTGTAAAAAACCAATATTTGCTATTTTTTCGGGTATATCTTTAAGCACTGCAAAACCGTTAGCTTTTGCATAGCTAAGTTTTGTCGATGAAACTATAAGTCCTGAAAAAGCTACTCCGAATATTAAACCTAAAGCTCTCATCATATTAAGTATTCCTCCGGCGACACCGAGCCTTTCGGGAGGAGTGGAAAGCATAATTGCGCTGTTGTTAGGCGGAGTAAATATCCCCATTCCGATACCGAGGATGATAAAGTCGAAAATAAGCATATATATATTTATCGAACTTCCTAAGAACGACAGTAAAAGCGTCGCTATAGCACACACAAACATCCCCACGGTAGTCATTATTCTTGAACCTACCTTATCTGATATTGCTCCGGCAAAAGGTGCTATTATAGCCATTGAAAGAGGAATAGGGGTTAAAAGAGAGCCTGTTGCAGCTGCGCTGTAGTGAAGAAGATTTTCAAGATAAAAAGGCATAAGGAAGAGAACGGCAAATAAAACGTAATAAGATAATAAGCCTGTAACGTTTCCTGCCGAAAATCCCCACTTTTTAAAAAGTTTTAAGTCTATCATCGGGTGTTCCACTTTAATTTCCGTATAAACGAAAAGCGGAAGTAAAATTGCGGCTATGGCGAAATAAGTAATTATTATAGGCGAAGACCAGCCGAATTTCGTTCCTTCGTTAATTGCAAGAATAAGGAATGCAAGTCCCGCCGCAAAGAATGAAATTCCGAAGTAATCGATTTTCTCTTTTTTCTTCATGTTGGCTTTGCTTGACGGCAGTATAAATAAAGCCATAAACGTTCCTGCAATTCCTATCGGCACGTTAACGTAAAATATCCAGCGCCATCCTATGGCCGCAATAATCATACCGCCTACAAAAGGACCTACCGACATTGCGATAGCCTGAACCGAACCTTGAAGGCCTATTGCCTTGCCTAGTTCGTTAGAAGGAAAAGCCTGAGTAATTATCGCAACGGAGTTAGCCTGAAGAAGTCCTGCTCCGACCGCTTGAAGAACGCGGGAAAAAATAATGAAATTTGCATTAGGCGCTACGCCGCAAAGAGCCGAACCTACGGTGAAAACCACAAAGCCGGTGTTATACATCTTTTTTCTTCCGAACAGATCGGCGAGCCTTCCGAATAAAGGCAAAAAAACGGTAAGTGTAAGCATATAAGCCATTGCAACCCATTCTATAACCGCCATATTTACTTGAAAGCCTTTTTCCATAGTCGGCATAGCGACGTTGACTATGCTCACGTCTAAAGCAGACATTGTTGCGCCTACCAGAACAGTTGAAAGTATAAACCATTTCCAATTCGGATGAGACTCAAAGTACGGATGAGGAAAACCAGATTTTTTTTCCAATTTAATTTAATGCCCCCCTGTTTTTTCTATTTTATATTTTCATTTAATTTTATTCCTAATTCTCTTAACTGAATCATATTAACGCCTGAAGGAGCATCAGTAAGAGGACAGTATGCTTTCTGCGTTTTCGGGAAAGCTATGACGTCTCTTATAGATTCTTCATTTCTCAGTATCATTAATATTCTGTCCAATCCAAAAGCAATGCCTCCGTGAGGCGGAGCGCCGAAACGCAGAGCATCCAAAAGAAATCCGAATTTTATTTTAGCGTCTTCCGGCGATATAGAAAGAATTTTAAAAATAGTTTCCTGTAATTTAGAATTATGTATCCTGATACTTCCGCCGCCTATTTCTTCTCCGTTAAGCACGAGATCGTAACTGTCCGATTTAACGGATAAAGGGTCGGTTTCAAGTTTTTCGATATCTTCGGCTGCAGGAGAAGTGAAAGGATGATGAACTGCGACTATCTTTTTTTCCTCTTCGGAATATTCGAATAAAGGAAAGTTGACGACCCATAAAAGATTCAGTCTTTCTTTATTTATAAGATTATATTTTTTGGCAAGATGCAGTCTTAATCTTCCTAACACGTTTTCAGCAGTTTTTTTTGAATCGGACTGATAAAATATTATATCGCCGTTTTTAGCTCCGGTTGCCGCAATGAGATTATTTCTCTCTCCGTCGGATATAAATTTTGAAATTCCTCCTTCCAAAGCGTTATTTTCCGAAACTTTAGTCCATGCAAGACCTTTTGCTCCGAACTCTTTTGCGGTGTTTAAAAGTTCGTCAATATCTTTTCTGGAAAGAAGATTTGCTCCGTCAGGCAGACAAACGGCTTTAATAACGCCGCCGTTTTTGATATTTTCTTTAAAAACGTTTAAGGCGGAGTTTTCAAAAAGGTCGGTTAAGTTGCGGATAATCAGTTCAAATCTAGTATCCGGTTTGTCGCTGCCGTACTTGTCCATCGCTTCGTCGTAATCAAGAACTTTAAACGGACGTTCTATTTTAACGTTTAAAAGTTTTTCGAAGAGCATAGCGAACAGTTCTTCGGCGATTGAAATAACGTCATTGTTTTCTACGAAAGACATTTCCATATCCAGCTGAGTGAATTCAGGCTGTCTGTCCGCCCTTAAATCTTCATCCCTGAAACATCTGACTATTTGGTAATACCGTTCAAAACCGCCTACCATTAAAATCTGTTTGAATAATTGAGGCGACTGGGGAAGAGCAAAAAACCTGCCGTTGTTTAATCTGGAAGGAACTAAGAAATCCCTTGAGCCTTCAGGCGTGCTTTTCGTTAAAAAAGGCGTTTCTATATCGAAAAAGCCTTTTCCGTTAAGAAATTCTCTTACGAGATGGGTAAATTTAGACCTAAAAATCAAATTATCTTTTAATCTTTTGCTTCTTAAATCTAGATATCTGTATTTAAGCCTTGTAAATTCGTTAACCTCGGATTCTTCGTCTATTTGAAAAGGCAAAACTTCGCAGGTGTTAAGAATTTCTGCCGATTTTGCTACAAGTTCCAATCTACCTGTTTTTAAAGAATCGTTTTCCGTTCCTTCCGGTCTTTTTCTTACCGTTCCGCTTACTGCAATTACATATTCGTTCCTGAGCTTTTTTGCGGTCTTAAAAGACTCGCCTTCGATGTTTTCGTCAAAAACTATCTGCAGTATTCCCGAATAATCCCTTAAATCGATAAAAATCAAACCGCCGTGGTCGCGGTAGTGCATCACCCATCCTTTAAACGTAAACTCTTTGCCGATATCCGATTCTTTAATATCTTCGCATAATGTCCGCATTATTAACCTTGTCTCTCCAAATTATTAAAAATTAAAATGTTTAAAACGGCAGGATTTTTTTTGTTCAATTTTTAAGTTTATAATTTTAGTACCGTTCATGTCAATAAAAATTTATCGATTTCTTCTTCCATGCTATAATTTCCGTATAAAAAATCCATATGATTTTTGGCAGAAATGTTATTGATAACGGAGTTTATGATTTTTTTAGATAAATCTTGAACGCATTTTTGTTTTATTATTAAGTCTTTTTCCGAGTAAACAAAATAAAAAAGTATTTTTTTAAAATTCTCGTTAATAAATTTTACGTCTTTTTCGTAGTTTCGGCTTTTACCGTAATCTTTAGAATATTTAAAGTCGTTAACTACCGCTGCCTCCGGAGTTCTTTTTATATCGGCTAAAGCTTTTTTTAAAATATTTTTATCTCTTGAGCCGAGAGCATCTTTTAAGAAAAGCGTAATAGTTCTATCAAAAGAATTTTCTAAGCTTCTCACGAAACTGTCGCTGATGCCGGTATCGTGGCATCCCGCTATAAGCATAATTTTTTCGATATTTTCAGGAAATAAAGCCGCATATTTTAAGCATATCTGCGCCCCCATGGAATGGCCTATTAAGGTTATTTTAGCGCCCTTTTCCACAACTTCTTCGATTATCGAATTTATAGATTTTGCGTAAAAAGATACGCCGTCGTTTTCAGGCATTATAAAATTAAGCTTATTACCGTTAGAATCGGCGGCAGCCGAAAAAGACCTGAAATGAAAAGGCAAATCGGGAACTAAAATATTAAAAGTCTTGCCGAAGCGTTTTTTTATATAGTTAAAAATAGACAGCATCGAAAGATGATTTCCTCCGGCGCCGTGAATCAGAACTATGCATCCGTTTTCGCCGTTTTTATCTTTAGCGATCGATGTTTCATGAAAAATATAAAAAATACCTATGTCTGCTACTTCTTTATAAGGCACGCTTAAATTTTAAAAAATAGTCAAAATATGTTATATTAAAAATTAAAATTAATTAAAAAGATTATAACATATAAATAAAAATGTTCGTAAAAAAATTAGCGTATTTTTACTATAAAAAAAAGTTAGAAAGGGAGATATTAAAGAATAAAATCCCTCAGCACATAGGAATAATATTGGACGGCAACCGGAGATATGCTAAGAAATGCGGTTTCGATGATGCAAGCAGGGGGCATAGAAAAGGCGCCGATAAACTTTACGAAGTTCTTTCCTGGTGTTTAGACCTAAAAATCAAAGTCGTTACCGTATGGGCTTTTTCTACGGACAATTTTAAAAGAAGCCGCTCCGAAATAGACAGTTTAATGCGTATAATTAAAAATCAGCTTGAATCTTATATAAATTCAAAATTTATCAACGACAATAAAATAAGAGTTTCGGTTATAGGAAAAAAAGAGCTTTTGTCCGAAGATTTAATTGATGTTATCGATAGACTTGAAAATAAAACTAAAGACTATTCAAATTTGACGCTTTATATAGCAGTGGGATACGGAGGAAGACAGGAGATATGTGATGCAATAATAAATTTTATTTCTGATAATATTTATTATATAAATAAAGCAAGCCATGTATGCGAAGGCTCGGACAAAAATAAAAAAGAAGTTTTGCAAGAAAGTTCGTTGCTTACGGAAACTAATAGCCGGCAATCTTCTTCCCGTTTTGCAGACGATTACGATTATCTGTCTAATATTATTACCGTTGAAAATATTTCCAAATATCTTTATGCAAAAGGTTCCCCCGACCCGGATTTAATTATCAGGACTAGCGGAGAAATTAGACTATCCGGCTTTCTGCTGTGGCAGAGCGCATATTCGGAGTTCTATTTCTGCGATGCATACTGGCCCGAGTTCAGGGAAATAGATTTTTTGAGGGCTATAAGAAGCTATCAGTCGCGTCAGATTAGAGCAGGGAAATAATACGGTGCAGGAATTCAATTCCGGCACCGTCGCAATTTGAGGAAAAGGAGAACATTTAACATTTAACGGCTTTTAACAAAAAGCAGTGTGACGGGGGCAGAATTCAATTCTGTCACCGTATTTAGGCAATAAGAGGAGGAAAAACGGTTTGGCTTTTGACAGGGTTCAGAAGAAAACGATAACGGCGATGAGTTCCGTAGTAGGGCTGAGGATGCTTGCGGTATTTCTTGTATTGCCGATTTTTGTACTGTTCGCAAAAAAATTTACGTCAAGTTTCATATTAATAGGTATAGCATTCGGTATTTACGGCTTATCAAGGGCTATTTTTCAGATTCCGTTCGGTTATATTTCCGATAAAATAGGAAGAAAAAACGTGCTGTTTTTCGGCATGCTGTTTTTCGGCATATTTACTTTTATAATAGGTTTTTCAGACAATATTTACGAACTTATACTACTCAGGTTTCTTCAAGGTGTAGCCGCCGAAAGTTCCGTAGCGTTCGCATTGGTTTCCGATACCGTTTCCGAGAGCGACAGGACAAAAGCTATGGCATTTCTCGGTATTCCTATCGGACTAAGTTTTGTAGTAGGTATCGTAATGGGTCCTCTGCTTTCTTACTATTTCGGTTATCCTTTTTTATTTTACGTTTCTGGCATTCTTGGTATAATTTCTGCCGTTTTAATCCTTGTCTTGGTAGAAGAGCCGAAAAGCAAAGAAATGCTGAAAGAAATAGAAATTTCGCTCAAGGACGCCGTCGCAGTTTTAAAAAACAAGACCCTTGCAAATCTTTCCATTCAAGGTTTTCTGCTGTCTTTCTTTATGACGGTTTTCTTTTTCGGTCTGCCTTTAATAGTCAAGCATGAATTGGGAACCGGATATTACTATAAGGTTTTAATTCCTATGGTCGTATTTTCTCTTTTTGCCATGATGAAAGCCTCAAAAAAAGCCGATATGGGTTATGAAGCACATCTTTTGAAGTTAAGTTTTTTATTAATGGCTGTTTCAAGCATTTTTATGTTTTCAGATCCTAAAGGTTATGCCCTGCCGGTAATTATAATCGGCGGAATTTTGTTTTTTACCGGTTTTTCTATTACGGAACCTATAATGCCCTCTTTAGTGTCGTCTTCGTCGGACAAGTCTTTCGTTGGTACTTCTATGGGGGTTTACAATACTTTGCAATTTTTCGGAAGTTTCGTAGGCGGAAGCATAGCAGGATTATTGTATGAAAGTTATCGCAGTTATATACCGGCTATACTAATTGCCTCTTCTTTAATTTGCTATCTTTTAATTATAAGGATTAAAAAATGAAAAAAATAGATAAAGTCGATTTAACAAAATTAAAATCTAAAGTAAAAGAAAGACCAGTGTATTACTGCAAATGCGGTTTGTCTAGCAGGCTGCCTTACTGCGATTGGAAACACGGTTGCGATAAACCGGTCAAAGAAAACAAAAACGATAAACCGAACGAAAAAGGTTCCGGCGATAAATAAATTATATTTCAAACTCTTCGCCTATGAACTCTTCTTCTATTATCATTTCCATTTCTTCTTTTTTTATCGAGGTGTTGATTGCGACGAAATAAAATAAAACTGCGGCTAATATTACGATTATTAAGTCGTAAGGGGATTTAACGGCATTATCTCCGCCGAAATTTTTACTGCCGAAAAAAGATATAGTTATCAGCGCTGCAATATAAAAAAGAAACCATAAGCCCGGCATTACGGTCTGTTTAAATTTTGTTTTGATGCCGTTAAAATTAGTAAAAATAAACAGTATAATTCCTGCCGCTATACCTATTCCAAGTTTCCAAAGAGTGTTAAACGTCGACCAGTAAATTATGAGGGTTCCCACTATAAATGCCGATAAAGAAATAATGTTTGCGAAAGGCAGATAAAAAGGGCGTTTTCTTTCGGCGTCTAATTTTCTGAACGCCATAAGCCCTATGGGTCCTAAAACGTAAGTAAAAACCATTCCGGAGGTAATTACTCCTACCAAAGACTGCCAGCTCGGAAACGGAAGGAGATATAACGCCGACAGGATAAAAGTTACAGTTAAAGAGATATAGGCGGTGCCGTATCTGTTAAAATTTTTATGAAAACTTTCAGGCAAAAACTTCATTTTCGACATAGCAAAAGTAATTCTGGAAGTCGTCCCCATATACACCAATCCTGTTGCAAAAGGGGATATAACTGCGCCTATCATTACCATAACGGCAAATGCCGGAAGTCCGTATATATTTAATAAATTTACGAAAGGCGAAGAAAGATTAAGCATGCCCCAATTATTATTTTTTACGGCGGGAACGGCGGCAATAAAACTGAATGAAAGCAGAGTATAAATTATAATGCCTATTATAACTGATAGAATTGTAGCCGTCGGAACGTCTCTGCCAGGATTTTTGGCTTCGCCGGAAAGGTCTATAGCCTGCCTGAAACCTAGATATGAAAATATTACCCCTCCAAGAGATATGCTTTTCATAATACCGTCATATCCGTAAGGCGTTAAATCGTATGTGTAAATATTTTTTATATTGCCGTTTTTAACGGAAGCATATATGAGCGCAATAGAAGCGGCTGCGACGATAAAAATTTTAAAGTAAGTCAGGAAAGTATTGGTTTTTGCAAAAATTTTCGCTCCGAAAAAATTTAATATAAAGAAAATTAAAAGAATAAAAAAGGAAAAGAGTATTCCTAAGTGTGTAGGAGAATTATTTGCAAACAGACCCGGAATATACCGGTTAAGATATTGGACAGTGGCTTCGGTTTCTATGGTGCTGACTGCCGCACCTGCTATAATGAGTATCCAGCTAGTTATAAATCCGAGAAATGCACCGTGCGTATATTTGGGATATCTTGCAAGACTGCCCGCGGAAGGAATCATAGCTCCGAGTTCGCTGTAAACAAGAGCTATAAGCATTATGGCAAATCCGCTGATAAACCATGAAAATATAGACGCCGGACCGGCGTCTTTTGCGCTGACGTATATGCCTAAAAGCCATCCTGAACCTATGATGGCGCTCGTCGAAGCGAAAGTTAGCTGAAGCAGATTTAATGTTTTTTTCATCGTTTTTGTTATTTGATTTAAAAAATACAATATGATTTAATGTATTATATTAATCATTTTTTAATAAAACAACAATAAAAAAATATTTTCAAAAATGCCGATAGAATGTCTAAATTATAATGAAACGTTAATATTTTTAAATAATTATTTATAATTATAATACAAGAATACAAGGAGGTTTTCTGATGATTTACGATGTAGTTATAATCGGCGGCGGTCCGGCAGGGCTTTCGGCCGCAATATATGCCTTAAGAGCGCGCCTTAACATTGTTTTGATAGAAAAAATGGCCGTAGGCGGACAGATAGCTCTTACCGACAATATAGAAAATTATCCAGGATTTCCGTCTCTTTCAGGCGTAGAGTTAATGCAGAAATTTGAAGAACATGCCAAAGGTTTAGGATTGCAAATAATATACGACGAAATAAAAGACATAACCGATGACGGTGAATATAAAACCTTAAGGGGCGTTAACGAAAATTATCAGGCTAAAACGGTTATAATAACGGTAGGAGCATCGCCAAAAAGACTTAATATACCCGGAGAAAGAGAGTTTACGGGAAGAGGCGTATCATACTGCGCTACCTGCGACGGCCCTTTTTTTAAAGACCAGGATATAGCCGTCGTCGGCGGAGGCGATGCCGCCTTAAAAGAAGCTAACTATTTGACGAAGATTGTCAAATCGGTAACTTTAATCCATAGAAGAAAAGAATTCAGGGCTGAAAAAATAATCCAGGAAAGGCTTCATAATGCAAAGAACGTAATTATGCAATTAGAGCATATCCCAGTTTCTATTAACGGAGATAAAACCGTTGAATCTATAACCGTCGAAAACGTTAAAACCAAAGAAAGAAAAACGATTCCGGTTAAGGGGGTTTTTATTTTTATAGGTATCAATCCTCAAACATCTTTCCTTAAAAATATCGAAAAAGACGAATACGGTTTTATAAAAACCGATCCATACACGCTTATGACTTCAATGCCCGGAGTATTTTGCGCCGGAGACGCCCATTCCAAGAAGCTGCTTCAGGTTGCTACCGCGGTAGGCGAAGGCGCACTCGCGGCAACCGCGGCGGAAGAATTTATCTGCGACGTCTGTTAATGAATAGTCGGTATTAGTACGACAGCGTTTTAACGTTGTCGTCCATAACCATTTGGACTACGTATGCTCCGCCTACTACGCCGCTGCATTCTTCTATTAAATCTTCTTTGGTGAAGTCGTTTAATTCCAATGCCGGAGTGCAGACTTTAAAAACGACCCCCGCATTATAGGCATCTTTAATAAAATCGTATATCGATTTAGGACTGCCTTCTTTCGCCCTGAGATTCTCCGCAACCCCTTTTTTCATTAAAAGACCGGCATCCGCCGTGAGCACCATTTCTACTTCGTAATCCATTACCGCCGCCGCCGCCGCTTGGAAAAAAGGCGCTCCGAGAGCATGAGGATTTGAAGGTGAAGTGTTTTGAAGCATAATAAAAAGTTTGTTTGCCATAATATTTATTACCTCCGGTTTTTAAAATTTTTTGCAGAATATCTATTTATTATACAATATTTCCATTGAATTTTTTACCTCTTTTATCGTTTCGTAAGCGATTATTCGAGATTTTTTAGTTCCTTCAAACAATATATCCCACACTTCGTCTTTGTTTTTTAGATAATGGTTTCTCCGCTCATTCATAGGTTCTAATAAAGATTTAATAACCCCGAACAGATTTTCCTTGCATTTTACGCAGCCTATTTTTCCGTTTTTACAGCTATATTCGGTTTCTTTAATTAAATCGCTGTCTGAAAAAGCCTTATGGTAAGAGTATATAGTGCATATATCGGGATTTCCTTTGTCCGTAGGGTGAATTCTGTTTTTGTCGGTCAGAGCCGATTTAATTTTATTTTTTACGGTATCTAAATCGTCAGAAAGATTTACGGCGTTTCCGTATGATTTGCTCATTTTTAAATTTCCGTCGAGTCCGACGAGTTTCGGAGATTCGCCGATAAGTGCGAAAGGTTCTATAAGTTTGCCGGAATATAATTCATTAAATTTTCTTACTATTTTTCTTGCTATTTCGATATGGGGGAGCTGATCTATGCCCACCGGCACCAAGTCTGCTTTAAAAACTGCAATATCTGCGGTCTGGCTTACCGGATAGCCGAGAAATCCGTATGTTAATTCTTTATAGCCCCTTTCTTTAGCTTCTGTTTTAATAGTAGGATTATGTCTTAACGGGTTTACCGAAACAAGCATGGAAAAAAAAGTAGTCAGTTCCGAAATTTCCGGTATCATGGACTGTATCGCTATAGTTGCTATTTTCGGGTCTATTCCCGCCGAAAGATAATCTAAAGCGACAAGGAAGATATTCTCTTTAAGTTTTTCTGGATGTTCGAAATTAGTCGTCAGCGCCTGAACGTCCGCAATTAAAATAAAAGTTTCGTATTTATCCTGAAGCCTTATCCTGTTTTTTAAAGAACCTGCATAATGCCCAAGATGAAGCGGTCCGGTAGGTCTGTCTCCGGTTAATATTCTTTTGTATTTATATTTTGATTCGTCGGCTATCGCCGAATTATCGGTTTTTAAATCCATAATTTAGCTCCGTCGCAAATTGATTTTCAACTTTAGATTATATTATGTTATAATGTTATAAACAAGTTAAAAATGATACCCAAAATTGCCGATAGAAATTGTAAATCAAATGAAACAAGGGAATGATAAAGGAAAGGGCGGTAGATATTTTAAAAGGCTATATATAAGGTAAAATATGAATAATAACGACGAAAATAAAGAAGAAAATTATAACTCGTTAAAATATAAGCAAAAGTTTTTAAAAGAACTTTTAAGAAAAAAAAACGCTATATTGCTTGCCCATAACTATCAGAGGGACGAGATACAGGAAATTGCGGATTTTCAGGGGGATTCGCTTGAACTTTCCATAAAAGCTAATAAAACCGATGCGGATATTATAGTTTTTTGCGGCGTAAGATTTATGGCGGAAAGTGCGGCTATTATGAATCCGGAAAAAATCGTTATTCTTCCAAACGAAAATGCCGGCTGTCCAATGGTTGACATGATAACTGCCAAAGATATTCTTAACTTAAAAAAAGATTATCCCGATGCTCCCGTCGTTGCATACGTCAACACTTCTGCTGAATGCAAAGCCGTTTCAGATATTTGCTGCACGTCGGCTAATGCGGTTAAAGTAGTTAATTCACTCAGCTCTAAAAGAGTTATAATGATTCCGGATAAAAATTTAGGAAGCTATGTTCAGAGATTTACCGAAAAAGAGGTTATAAGCTGGCCCGGTTACTGTCCGCCGCATAAAAGAACTACGCCTGAAGATATCAGGGTTCTTAAAGAAAAATATCCGGGAGCGGTGTTCGTAGCCCATCCGGAATCTTCGCCGGAAACTATTGACGCTGCCGACCATGTTTCATCTACTTCCGGCATGTATAAATTTGTAAGGGAATCATCCGCTAAATTTTTTATTATCGGTACGGAAAGAGGAATAATGTATAAAATGAAGAAAGAAAATCCGGACAAAGTATTTATTCCTTCGAATAACGGCTTAGTCTGCCCTAATATGAAAAAAACGCATTTGGACGATGTTATAAATTCATTGACGGAGATGAAGAATATTATTAAAATCGACGAAGAAGTCAGAATAAAGGCAAGAAAATCTATTGAAAATATGTTAGCCCTTTAGTATAATTTTAATTCAATTTTACGTTTAAAAAGGGGAATTCTATTAAAACATCGGGGTTTCAACAGTTAATATTCAATCTTCAGAACTTCTGGTCGGACTTCGGGTGCGTAATTCTGCAGCCGTACGACTTAGAAGCGGGAGCGGCTACATTTGCGCCTTATACGTTTCTAAAGTGTTTGGATTGTACCGACTGGAGAGCCGCTTACGTTCAGCCGTCGAGAAGACCTGCAGACGGCAGGTACGGACAAAATCCCAACAGATTGGGAAAATATTATCAGTTCCAAGTTATTATACAGCCGTATATCGATAAAATACAGGAAATATATTTAGACAGTTTAAAGAGCGTCGATATTAACCCTCTTATGCATGACGTACGGTTTGTAGAAGACGACTGGGAATCGCCTACTCTCGGCGCATGGGGTCTCGGATGGGAAGTCTGGCTCGACGGCATGGAAGTTACGCAGTTTACGTATTTTCAGCAGATAGGAGGCATAGAACTTTCCAAGCCGGCTATAGAAATTACTTACGGATTGGAGCGGATAGCCATGTTCCTTCAAAATAAAGACGCGGTTTTCGACCTGCAGTGGAACGGTTCTTTTAAATACGGCGACATACATAAAGACGACGAATTCCAATTTTCCAAATACAATTTTGAATATTCAACCGCAGAAACGCTTTATAATTTATTTAATATATATGAAGCCGAATCGAAAAAACTTCTTTCTTTTCAGCTGAAAGAATTAGTCAAGCCTGCTTACGAATATTGCCTGAAGTGTTCGCATGCCTTTAATTTGCTTGATGCAAGAGGGCTTATAAGCGTATCGGAAAGAATGAATTATATATTGAGAGTCAGGACGCTTGCCGAAGGATGCGCAAAACTTTATACAAAATAAAAAACATGAAACCTAATTTAAAATAATTTATAATAATTCGGGTTATTACAAATTGAGCGAATATTTACTTGAAATAGGTTCCGGCGAGCTTCCCTACGAAGAGGTGAGGAAAATACCGCCGGCTTTAAAAAAAATAGTAGAAAATTTTCTCGCAGACGAGCTTTTTCTCGCCGAAAAACCGCATGTCGAAACTTATGCTGCTCCCAGACGCACGGTCTTATTTATTAAAGAACTGCCGGCAAAATCGCCGGACAGGGAAATAGAAATAATAGGACCTCCGGTTAATATTTCGTATCATGGAGGCGTTCCGGCTGAGCCTCTTTTGCAGTTTATGAAAAAAACCGGAATTTCCGACCATAAGAAAATTTATACGGTTAATCAAAAAAAAGGAGTTTATGTTGCCTGCAGAAAGAAAATAAAAGGGACTCTTTTGAAAGATTTGCTTGCGCAAAATTTACCTCTGTTTATAAAGAAAATTCCCTTTAAAAAAACTATGTTCTGGTTAGATAAAGAAATACGTTATCCGAGACCTGTTTTATGGATAACGTCGGTATTCGACGGAAAAACTGCCGCATTTGATTTCGGCGGCATTAAAGCATCCAACCGCACTTACGTTAAACCTCCCCTGTCATACAAAAAGAAACCTGTAAAAATATATAATGCTCAAAATTATTTTAATATTATATCCGCAAACGGAATAATAATAAAAAATACTGAAAGAAAAGATTATATAGAATCCTCTTTAAAAGGTATATCGAAAACGGCCGGCGCGGATATTCCCGAATACGGCGAAGATTTTATAGACGAAATAGTAGGGCTGACCGAAACGCCTTATGCTTTATTGTGCCGATTCGACGAAAAATTTCTTTCTATACCGCAGGAACTGCTTTCGGTAGTTATGAAAAAACATCAGCGTTTTTTCCCTCTCTCAAAAAACGGCAAACTAATTGCAAATTTTATTGCCGTTGCGGACGTCAATCCCGTTGGCGAGTTTAAAGAATTGTTAGAAAAAAATATAAAGTCTGGTTATTCGAGAGTTCTCAGTGCAAGGCTTGCCGATGCTGAATTTTTCTTTAACGAAGATACCAAGAAAAAGCCTGCAGATTTTGTCGAAGAAACTAAAAATATAATGTTTTATCAGGGTTTAGGCACCTATTTCGATAAAACTTTGCGTATTAAAAATTTGGGGTTTTTTATAGGAAATGAACTTAATATCGGCGGCGAAGTTTTGTCCGATTTTAAAACGGCCTCCGGTTTGTTAAAATTCGATCTTGCCACCCACGCAGTTTACGAGTTTCCGGAAATGCAGGGGGTAATGGGCAGGATATACGCTAAAAAGGCCGGAGAAAACTCACGGATATCAACTGCAATAGAAGAGCATTATTATCCGATGTCTAAAACCGGCGGAGATAAAAAGAAAATACTTCCGTCTAACGACTTATCGGCTTTATGCGCTCTGTCGGACAAGCTGGATACCGTTTTTGCATTTGTAATGCTGAAAAAACTTCCTTCAGGAGAATCCGATCCTTTTTATCTGCGCAGGGCTATGATAGGCATAATAGAAATTATTTTAGATAAAAAATATAAGATTAATTTAACAAAAGCATTCGGTTTTTATTTTAATGAATTTTTTAAGGATAAAAAATTAAATAAAGATGAATTAAAGAACGCTTTTATAAATTTTGCCGATACGAGATTTAAAAATTTCATGCTTACTTCCGGCTATAAATCGGACGAGATAACCGCCGTATTAAATTCTTTAATGCGCGAAAATTTTTATACTGAATTCATTAAAATAGATTTTCTTTCAAAATATAAAGAAAACGAAGCAGTTTTTGAATTATCCCAGATATATAAGAGAATTAACAATATTACTTACAAATTTTCGGGTGTTTTAGTTTTTAATGAAGAAAAATTAACTTTGCATGAAGAAAAACAGCTTATCTCCGGTTTTAAAAAAGTAAGCAAAGATATAATTTTACCGCTTAAACAAAACGATTTCAAAACGGTTTTAAGCGAAATGCACAAATTAGTCGTGCCCGTCAACGCTTTCTTCGACGGCGTCATGATTTTAGCCGAGCAGGAAGAAATTAAAAATTCCAGGATCGGATTATTAAATAATATTTTGAATCTTCTTAAAAATTTTTGCGATTTTTCAAGTTTAGATTTATAATAATTTTTTTTAGTTCTAATAAAATATTTTTATCTATTCGGAGGATGGCGTTATGGGTAAATTCGTTTATTTTTTCGGTAACAAAAAGTCGGACGGCGACGGTTCCATGAAAAATTTGCTTGGCGGAAAAGGAGCCGGACTGGCGGAGATGACAAACCTCGGCATAAGAGTGCCTGCAGGTTTCACGATTACCACCGAGGTCTGCACTTATTTTTATGAACACGGCAAAAAATATCCCGATGAATTAAAGAGCGAAGTAAAAGAAAATATAAAAAAGATGGAAGATGCTATGGGGTCTAAATTCGGCGACGCTAAAAATCCTCTGTTGGTTTCGGTAAGAAGCGGCGCAAGAGTGTCTATGCCGGGAATGATGGATACGGTTTTAAATCTCGGATTAAACGACAATACCGTTAAAGGCCTTATCGAAAAATCCGGCAACGAAAGATTTGCTTACGATACATACAGAAGATTTATCCAGATGTTTTCAAACGTAGTTCTTGGAATAGATTCGGGAATTATGGAATCTATTTTAGAAAATAAAAAGAAAGAAAAATCGGTGAAAAACGACAACGAATTAAATGAAGCCGACCTTCGCTATCTAGTATCCGAATTTAAAAAAGTTGCGGAAAAGGAAAAAGGAATTAAATTTCCCGACGATCCGGAGGAACAATTATGGATGGGTATTTCAGCCGTTTTTGAATCATGGAACGTGCCGAGGGCTATCACATATAGAAAACTAAATAAAATACCTGAAAACTGGGGTACTGCCGTAAACGTAGTTTCTATGGTTTACGGAAATATGGGGGAAACATCCGCAACCGGAGTTGCGTTTACAAGAAATCCTTCTACCGGAGAAAACGGTTTTTACGGCGAATATCTTATTAATGCTCAGGGGGAAGACGTCGTCGCCGGAATAAGAACGCCTCAGCCTGTAAACGAACTTTCTAAGAAAAATCCGGAAGATCTTTCTTTAGAAAAAGCTATGCCTGCAGTATATAAAGACCTTTTGGAATATGCAGGCCGCCTTGAAAAGCATTATAAAGACATGCTTGACCTTGAGTTTACGATACAGGAGGGCATACTTTATATGCTTCAGGTAAGGACGGGAAAAAGGACGGCGAAAGCTGCCGTTAAAATTGCCGTAGATATGGTAAAGGAAGGCATGATAGATAAAAAAACTGCCGTTTTAAGAATAGACCCCTATTCCATAGCGCAGCTTATGTATCCTGCGGTAGATCTTAGCGCAAAAAAAGACGTTATAGCTAAAGGGCTGCCGGCTTCGCCGGGAGCGGCAAGCGGCGAAGTAGTATTTTCGGCAGAAGAAGCCGAAGAAGAGGTTAAAAAGGGTAAGAAAGTAATATTGGTAAGAATGGAGACTTCTCCCGAAGACATACACGGAATGAGCGTAGCAGAAGGCATTCTTACGGCAAGGGGGGGTATGACTTCCCACGCCGCCGTAGTTGCGAGAGGTATGGGAAAATGCGCCGTTACCGGCTGTTCGGTTCTGGAAATTAACGAAAAAAGAGGCGAGATAGCAGTCGGAAGCAGAAATATAAAAAGAGGAGAAATTATTACGCTAAACGGATCCAACGGCGAAGTTTATTCAGGTTACGTAAAAATGATAACGCCGGAAATAAACGATGATTTCAGGACGATAATGAAATATGCCGACGAGTTTAGAAAATTAAACGTAAGGGCGAATGCCGATACTCCGGAAGATGCAAAAGTTGCACGGAGTTACGGAGCCGAAGGCATCGGACTTTGCAGGACGGAGCATATGTTCTTTAAGGGCGACAGAATAAAAGCCGTCAGAGAGATGATTCTTTCTGAAACTGTTGCGGAAAGGCAAAAAGCACTATCTAAACTTCTCCCTATGCAAAAATCGGACTTTCTCGAATTATACGAAGAGATGAAGGGCTATTCGGTAAACATAAGACTTCTTGATCCGCCGCTGCACGAATTTCTTCCTAAAACGGAAAAAGATATAAGAGAGCTGTCCGAAATTATGGGTATTTCATACGAGAGGCTCAGCGCAAAGACTGCCTCCCTGCACGAAGTCAATCCGATGCTTGGACACAGAGGCTGCCGTCTTGGAGTAAGTTATCCAGAAATATACGAAATGCAGGTTCAGGCAATTATGGAAGCTGCATGCGAATTTCATAAAAACGGCAACAAGATTATTCCCGAAATTATGATTCCGGTCGTAGGGATTTATGAAGAGATAAGATTATTGAAGGCATTGGTCGATAAAAAAGCTGCGGAAGTTATGAATAAATACGGCACTAAACTCGACTACTTAGTCGGAACTATGATAGAGCTTCCGAGAGCATGCATGGTAGCGGACGAAATAGCCGGCGAAGCCGAATTTTTTTCGTTCGGTACAAACGATCTTACGCAGACTACTTTCGGTTTTTCAAGGGACGACATAGGCTCGTTTTTGCCGGATTATCTTAATAAAAACATTATTAAGACTGACCCGTTTATGGAGCTTGACAGAAGCGGCGTAGGCGAATTAATGAAAATTGCCGTACGTAAGGGTAAGGAAACGAGAAAGGATATAAAACTAGGCATATGCGGAGAACACGGAGGCGACCCAAGCTCAATAGAATTTTGTCATAACATTAATCTTAATTACGTCAGCTGTTCGCCTTACAGGGTTCCGGTTGCTATAATTTCCGCCGCTCAGGCTTCGATTAAAGAGGTAAAATCTTAAAGAACCGATTTGGAACCCGTAGATTTAAAAACGCTTGCCGTTTTTTCTTTAGACGCCGCTTCGTTTATAGAAAAAGAAAAAGGAATATTTATTTTTTTATGCGATAATTACGCCTCCGCTAAAGGTTTATACGGCAACCTGTCTTTCTTTTCTTCGAAGAAAATATTTTTCTGCGAAGAAATAATCCCCGTAAGCCTTTTGTATGATTTAAGGCAAACAGTCTCCGCCGCAATAGTTACGACGCCTCTTTCTTTTTTCTCTAAAGTGCCGGAGCCGGACAGCCTTCTTAACTCATTTATCCATATAAAAAAAGGTTCAAATTTTTCGCGCGACGGTCTTATAGAAACGCTCGTTTCGTACGGCTATGAAAGAACCAATGCTATAGAGAACGAAAACGAATTTGCCGTAAGAGGGGAAATAATAGACATAAGCAATTCGGATTCACCTTATCCGGTAAGAATCGATTTTTTTGACGAAACCGTAGAAGATTTGCGGTATTTCGACCTCAATACGCAGTTAAGCATTAAAAGCATAGATGCATTTACGGTATTTCCGGTAAAATCTAATTATTATCCTAAAACTTTAAATATATCGGAATCCGTCCCGAATCCGGTTTTATATATAGAAGAGCCGGAAACCGAACTTTTTGATTTTTTAAACCGAGTTCCGGAAAATAAAAATAGTTTTAACAGGATTTTAAATAATTTAAATAAATTTTATTATTTTAATATCAAGAAATCTTCTATATATTACGGAATTAAAAACGATAACGGAAATGGCATCGGGGAAAAATTTTCTGAGATAAAATCTGTAAATACACGTTTTACCGAAAAATTAAAATATGAAAACGGCAAGTTAAATCTAACTTTAATAAGAAAAATAATCATCAATCTTATTAAAAAAGAATACAATGTAACAGTCGTTTCCAAGAACGAAATTCACAGAGAAAGACTTAAAAATATTTTTGCTTCTATAGGATTAAGCGAAGAAGAAATACTAAACGGATTATTTAAAATTATTAACGGTAATGTTTCATCAGGTTTTATATCTAAAAAAAATAAACTTTTTTTAATTAAAGGAGAAGAACTTTTCAGGGAACATTTAGATATCGTTTCCGAAAGTTCAAGTCGTTTAAAAACTTCGGGATTGGATTATTTTAAAAGCATAGAAGAGCTGAATCCCGGAGATTACGTAGTTCACGACGAGTTCGGAATTGCGAGGTTTGCCGAAATTAGAAATATTACGCTCAACGGTATATCATCAGACTATTTTACCCTTATTTTTGAAGGAGGCGATAAACTATTCGTTCCGTCGGAAAAAATTTATCTATTACATAAATATATATCTTCTTCCGAAGATAATGCACCGGTTTTAAACAGGCTCGGCAATAAATCTTGGGAAAAAGCCAAGTTAAAAGCAAAAAAGAAAATAGAAGAAATTGCGGAAGATTTAAAAGTTCTTTACGCAAAGAGAATGACGGACAGGGGGTTTGCGTTTTCTCCTGAAGATGAAGAATATCGGGAATTTGAAGAAAATTTTGAATTTGAAGAAACGGAAGACCAGGCAAAAGCTATTAAAGAAGTTTTGCTGGATATGCAGAGCAGCAAGCCTATGGACAGGCTGATCTGCGGAGACGTCGGATTCGGCAAAACCGAGGTTGCTATAAGAGCGGCTTTCAAAGCGGCTATGGACGGCAAGCAGGTTGCATTAATAGCCCCCACCACTATTTTAGTTGACCAGCATTACCAAAATTTTAAAAAAAGATTCGATAGGTATCCCTTAAAAATTGCGCATATCTCAAGATTCCTCAAGAAGAACGAAGAAAAAGAAATTGTTAAAGGAATTAAAAGCGGGGAGATAGATATAATAATAGGTACTCATAAATTGCTGTCGGAAAAAATAGAATATAAGGATATAGGACTTCTGATTATCGACGAAGAGCAAAAATTCGGCGCAATGCAGAAAGAAAAAATAAAAAAATTAAGATATTCTATAGACGTTTTGGCGATGAGCGCAACGCCGATTCCGAGGACGCTTTATATGTCGATGTCCGGAATAAGAGATTTAAGCATTATAAGTACGCCTCCTTCAGGGCGGAAAAACGTTATAACGGAAATAGTAAACTACGACGAAGAGATAATAAAGAAAGCTATATTTAACGAAATAAGCAGAGGCGGACAGGTTTATTTTATCGATAACCGGATATCCCATTTAGATTCCGTTCGCGACAGGCTTGCTAAAATTATGCCGGATATAAGAATAGGAGTAGTTCACGGAAGATTAGAGCCGGAAAAAATCATGGATATTATGCATATTTTTTACGATAAAGGATACGACATCCTGCTTTCGACCGCTATAATAGAATCGGGATTGGACAATCCTAACGTAAATACGATTATTATTAATAATGCCGAAAAATTAGGGATTAGTCAGCTTTATCAGCTAAGGGGAAGGGTCGGGAGATCTCATATTCAGGCATATTGCTATGCCGTTACGGGAACGTCCGTCGAAAATATAAGTCCGGAACAGATGAAAAGGCTCAGTGCAGTTAAAGAGTACGGCGAATTAAGTTCGGGATTTAAACTTGCCATGGCGGATTTGGAAATAAGGGGAGCGGGGAATATTTTGGGAGGAGCGCAATCGGGACATATAAACTCGGTCGGTCTTGAGATGTGTATGCAGATGCTAAAGGAAGAAATTGAAAAAATGCGCGGCATAATATTGCCGGCGCAGATTAATCCCGAAGTTAAGACTAATTTGTCCGCTTATATTCCTAAAAGCTATATAGAAGACGAAAAAACAAAGACCTCTTTTTATAGAAAACTGGCTAACTGCATAACCGTCGACGACGTAGAAAATATACGCAGAGAGTTTGAAGACAGATTCGGCAGAATGGAAGATCCTGTCAGAAATCTTTTAAAAATAGCAGTTCTTAAAATTAATATGAAAAATTGCAAGATTGCCGTTATGGAAATAAAAGATTCCGAGTTTATTATAGAATTTCATAATTCTGCAGCATCTATTTTTGAAAAGATTATAAAATTTATAAACGATAAGGAATCCTCGTTGGAATATATCATTAATTTCATAGACGAATTTAAAATTAGGTTACGGTTTAAACATTACGATTCTAAGCAGGACAAAATAGATAAAGCTAAAATTATCTTGCAACGATTATACGGCTATGTTAATATTTAAATAATGCGTCCAATTTGTGACGGGGACAGAATTGGTCCCCGTAGTTAGGCAATCTGATATCTATTCCTATATGCACAATTTTGAGATAATTTTCTATTTAAGGATTATGGTATTTGTTCAATTAACTTAATTTAACTTTTATTTGTTCAAGAGGGGAAAATGAAAAAGCTTAAAGGTTCCATTTTATTAATCGCCCTGTTTTCGATAGTATTATCGATGGGTCTTTACGGATGCGCAAAGAGGCAGACCGCCGCATCATCTAAAGTAATAGCGGAAGTAAACGGAAAAGCTATTACGGCTGCCAAATTTAAGGAGGAAATGTCTAAATTTCCGCCCGAATTAAGGTCTTATCTCGAAACGCCGACGGGCGAAAAGAGGCTGTTAAAAAGTCTTGTGGACAGACAGATTTTAGTAAACGAGGCCTTAAAGGAAGGAGTAAATAAATCAAAATCTTATAAAACGCAGATTTCGGATTTTAAAAAAGGTCTTTTGGTCCAGCTTTTACTTCATAAAGAAGTTGCAAATAAAGTAAAAGTGACGACGGCCGACGCTGAAGCTTATTATAAAAAACACTATCTTTCTTTTAATCTACCTTCTAAAATTAACGTAAGCTATATACAGTTAAATTCTCCGAAAAAAGCACAGATAGCTTATAAAATGCTTGCTTCCGGCAAATCATTCCCGTCGGTGGCGCAAAAATATTCGACGGCTCCTAATGCGAAAAACGGCGGCATGCTCGGCTGGATAAAATTCCAAGAAACCACCCCTGCGTTTAATAATGCGGCTTTCAGTATTCCTAAAGTAGGCGGCGTATCAAAGATAGTTAAAGTAGGAAGCCATTACGACATTATAAAATTAAATAACGTCGTTACGGGGAAACCTAAGCCTTTTTCGTCGTTAAAAAATCAGATAATAATGATAATGAAACAGAAAGAAGCATCTAAAATTTTAAAATCTTTTGTAGGAAATTTAAGAAAGAAAGCTAAAATCAAATATTTTTACAAAAATTTGCCGGTTGCAAATTCTGCGTCGCCGCAGGTATCGCAGGGTCAGGCTAAAGCGGCTGCAAAAAAATAAAAAAACGGCTAAAAGCATTATAAACGCCTGATAAAATATTTTTATAATAAGGTTGCGGCATAATAATATTATGCCGCACCTGTTTTATGAGTGGTAATATAAAAAAATGAGAAAAAATAAGATTTTTGTAATTTTAATATCCGCAGTTATAGCGTCGGTTTTATTTTCCGCATTAATAAAAAATGCAAACGCCGTAATAATAGACCAGGTAATAGCCGTAGTAAATAAAACGCCTATAACTCTTTACGAGTTTGCAAGATTCGACAGGCAGGCTTTCGAACAATACGAACAGATGCAGAACGAAGCGTCGCAGGGTATTTTTACTCAGGAAGACACGGTAGTTATGTCTAAGACTAAGGCCGTACTTAATGTATTAGTCGATAAAATTTTAATCAGGCAGGAAGAAGAAAAAGCTGCTGTTTATATTGCGCCTAAACAGTTAAATGCTTACGTAAGGGCTGTGGCACTTGCCAATAACTTTACCGTTCAGCAGTTTTTTAAGTTTTTGGCCAAAAAAGGAATAAGTAAAAAGGCATATCTAAAACAGGTTAGAAATCATTTTATGGAAGTAGAACTTTTAAGAAAAGTTTTTGGAAATAAAATGGTAATAACAAAAAGCCAATTAATAAATTATTACAAAAAAAATATCGAAGAATTCAGAGGGGAACCCCAGGTCGATTTAAAGCTTATCTTTTTAGCCGTTCCTCAAAACGCAAATCAAAAAACTAAGGAAGAAATATACAAAAGGATTTCCGCAATAAGAGAAAATGCAATATCGGGAACAAAAAGCTTTTCCGAACTTGCAAGAAAATATTCCGAAGATCCTTCCGAAAAAAACGGCGGCAGAATAGGGTATGTTTATAAAAACAAACTTTCGCCTAATTTTTCCGACATCGCATTCAGACTGCATGTAGGACAGATAAGCCCGGTTATAAGGACTAAATTCGGTTACGCTATATTGAAGTCGGTAGGCAAAAAGATGGGTTCGTTCAGAACTTTTAAACAGGTAAAGCCGGAAATATTTTCTATTCTTGAAAAACATAGAACAAATAAATATCTAAGAAAAATTTTAAAAAAAGCAAGAAAAAATTCTTACGTTAAAATATTGATTGCAGCATAATAAAAAGTAAAACTAAAATTGAATGAAGAAAATCGTTTTATAGGCATTACTATGGGCGACCCCGGCGGAATAGGGCCGGAAATAGCAATTAAGTCCGTTAAACATTTTATAGACGAAGGCGAATATATCAAACCGGTTATTTTCGGCTCTTTTGAAAATATAGAATATACTTCGCAAAGTATAATAAAAACCGATACCCCCGTAAATTTAATTAAGCCAGATTCGCCTATAGATTATGCATATCAAGCCGGAAAAATAAACGTAATAGATTTATCTGCGAAATCTTATGCGCACGTAAAGTATGGAGACGTTAACCATGCTTACGCAAAAGACGTCGAAAAATTTATAGAAACCGCAGTTGATTTCTCCATAGAAGAAAAAATACTCGGTTTTGCGACTGCACCTATAAATAAAGATATGATGCTCAAAGGCGGCGCAAGATTCGGCGGACATACCGAGCTTTTAGGGTATTTAGCCGGCTCCGACGATTTTGCCATGCTTTTCTATTCGGATAAACTTATTACTATTCTTTCGACTATTCATATACCTATTTCGGAAGTTCCGGCAAAAATTACTAAAGATCTGCTCAGAAAAATAATAAAAATTTCCTTAGACTGGCTAAAAATAGATCTTGGGAAAAAGAATCCAAGTATTGCAGTTCTCGGCTTAAATCCGCATGCCGGTGAAAACGGAAGAATAGGCAGAGAAGAGAAAGAAAGTATAGTTCCGGTTATTGAGGAATTTAAAAACTGCAATGAAAATATAGCCGGTCCTTTCCCTTCGGATAGTTTTTTTGCGGAAAAGTATAAAAAATTTGATTTAATCGTCGCTATGTATCACGATCAGGCGCTGATACCGTTTAAACTTCTTTCGTTCAATAAAGGGGTAAACGTTACGGCGGGTTTAAAATTTATCAGGACGTCTCCTGTTCATGGGACTGCATACGATATTGCCGGTAAGAATATTGCAGATTGCAGCAGTATGATAGAGTCGATAAAACTGATCGGCAGGATATCGGAGAACAGAAAAAGATGGAAAGAAAGATAGTTATCAAAGGAGCAAGACAGCATAATTTAAAAAATATAAACGTCGAGATACCCAAAGATAAGCTTGTAGTCATCACCGGACTTTCAGGCTCAGGCAAATCATCTCTTGCCTTCGATACGGTATTTGCAGAAGGGCAGAGAAGATATCTTGAATCGCTGTCGTCTTATGCGCGGCAGTTTATGGAACAGATGGATAAACCGGATGTAGATTCGGTAGAGGGGCTTTCTCCTGCTATTTCCATAGAACAAAAGTCCGTCAGCAAAAATCCCCGTTCTACCGTGGGCACTATTACCGAAATTTACGATTATTTACGGGTTCTTTTCGCCAGAATAGGTGTTCCGTACTGTTATAGCTGCGGAAAAAAAATAGAACCTAAAACTATAGACGGCATGGTGGAATCTGTATATTCCAATAAATCCGGAGAAAAACTTATAGTTTTATCTCCAATAGCCATTAACAGGAAAGGAGAGTTTAAAGCAAAATTCGACGATTATCTTAAACATGGATTCTATAGAATTTATGCGGACGGAAAGGAATATAATTTGGACGAACCGATAAATTTGGATAAAAAAAAGAAGCATAATATAGACTTAGTAATAGACAGGCTTATAATAAAAGAAGAAAATAAAAAAAGACTGTTCGATTCCATAGAACTTGCTTTAAAATTATCTTCCGGCATATTAAAACTTAAATATGAAGACAGAGAAGAAATATTAACCGAAAATTCTATCTGTTTAGACTGCAATATCAGTTACGGCAAACCCGAACCTGCTGTTTTTTCGTTTAACAGCCCGCAGGGCGCCTGTCCAGAATGCGGCGGCTTGGGCTACAAGGAATATTTCGACGAAGATTTGATAATTCCCGATAAAAACCTTTCATTAAAAGAAGACGCTATAATTATTTTTAAAAATTCTACTCCCGTATATAAAAGCCAAATTTTTAACTCGCTTTCAAAACATTACGGATTTAATTTATATACTCCTTATAAAGATTTGAATCCAGATATAAAGCGGTCATTACTCCACGGTTCCGGAGAAGAAAAAATTAAATTTTTTGATGCCGGCGGCGGCTCTTCCTATCATTTAAGACACTGGGAAGGCATAATACCGATGCTTGAAAGAAACATAGCCGAGGGAAATTATCTGCTTGATCCCAATAAATTTAAGTCTGAAAAGGTTTGTCCGGAATGCAGCGGTTTCAGGCTAAGGAAAGAATCGTTAAGCTATAAAATAGGCGGATTAAATATAGCGGAAATTTCAGATTTAAGCGTTAAAAATGCTCTGGGATTTTTTAATAATCTTGAATTAAGCAATTATGAGAATGAAATTGCGGCTAAAATTTTAAACGAGGTTAAGGAAAGGTTGAAATTTTTAGTAAACGTAGGGCTTGAATATCTGACTCTTTCAAGGCAGGCGCAAACGCTGTCGGGCGGGGAGTCTCAGAGAATAAGACTGGCATCGCAAATCGGTTCCGGACTTACGGGCGTTTTATACGTAATGGACGAACCGAGCATAGGCCTTCATATGCGCGATAACGAGAGGCTTCTTAAGACCATTTTCGATTTGCGCGATAAGGGCAACAGCCTGATAGTCGTAGAGCATGACGAAACTACAATGTTAAAATCAGACTATATAATCGATATGGGACCCGGAGCAGGCAAAAACGGCGGATATATTATTGCTCACGGAACTCCGGAAGAAATTATGAAAAATCCGGATTCTTTAACCGGCAAATATTTGACAGGACGGTTAAAAATTCCCGTACCTGAATTCAGAAGAGAGCATCTTTCCGGCTACTTAGAAATAAAAGGCGCAAAGATGAATAATTTGAAAAACATAGATGTTAAAATTCCTCTGAATAATTTCGTGTGTATAACCGGAGTTTCGGGGTCCGGAAAAAGCACTTTGATTTTAGATACGCTATATCAGGCTGTTTTTGCATATAAAAACAGCTATGTGTCTGATTTTAAAAGGTTTAAGGTTGACGATATAAAAAACGTGGATTATTTCGACAGGGTAGTTAATATAGACCAGTCGCCTATAGGGAGAACGCCAAGGTCCAATCCCGCAACCTATACCGGAATTTTTACTTTAATAAGGGAAATTTTCGCCGATACTAAAGAATCTAAAACAAGAGGCTACGATCCCGGCAGATTCAGTTTTAACGTTAAAGGAGGCAGATGCGAGGCCTGCAGCGGAGACGGCGTAAAAAAAATAGAAATGCTTTTTATGCCGGACGTTTACGTAATGTGCGACGTATGCAAAGGCAAAAGATATAACGCTCCCACGTTAGAAATCACGTATAAAAATAAAAATATCTACGACGTACTAAATATGACGGTGAAAGAGGCTTACGATTTTTTTAACGCTATTCCCCCTCTTGCGCATAAACTGAAGTTTTTGATAGACGTAGGATTAGACTACATAAATCTAGGACAGCTTGCAACCACGCTTTCGGGAGGCGAAGCCCAGAGAATAAAGCTGTCTAAAGAATTATCAAGACCCGGACAGTATAAAACATTATATATATTGGACGAACCGACAACAGGACTTCATTTCGACGATATTAGCAAGCTTTTAACTATATTAAACCTTCTAGTAGAAGCCGGAAATACCGTTATAGTTATCGAACACAATTTGGACGTCATAAAATCCGCGGATTACATAATAGACATGGGTCCGGAAGGCGGCGAAGGCGGCGGCAGGATAATAGCAAGCGGAACGCCCGAAGAGATTTCCTATAACGTGGATTCGTCTATCGGCAAATATTTATCCAAATTAACAGGTTTTAATTTCAAATAATTTCAAATCATATTATTTTGTTTCATATCATTTCATAAAACATCATAATAGCTTAAATTAAATTTAGGTTATTTCCGCTCTTGCTTTCATACAACTAATACCTAACTAAAGTCCATTTTGTATCGACTTATATCTAAAGCTCTAAAGCGCAATAATATTATTTTATGGCATAAAAAATGCTACATAGCATTTGATGCTTTTATAAATATTAATTCTATTATTTTTCTTAATTAAACGTTTTAAATAATCGGGGGAACAATGGCTGAAAAAAAAGAAAAAACTTTAGAACAAGAGTACGTCTGTCTTACTACCGAACAGGCGAACAAGAAGATTGAGGTATGCGGTTTAAATGCCGTAGAGGAAGAAAAAAGAAATCCGGTAAAAGAATTTTTGAAAAGGTTCTGGGGTCCTATTCCATGGATGCTTGAATTTGCAGCCTTATTAGAAATTATAGTAGGAATAACGAGAAAACAGGACGTGAAGTTTATTGAGGCCGCAATCATATTAGCCCTTTTAATATTTAACAGCATAATGTCTTTTATGCACGAAGGCAAAGCACAGAAGGCGCTTGAGCTTTTAAAACAGCGTCTTGCGGTCAAAGCAAGGGTTATGAGGGACGACAAATGGACTATACTTGATGCAAAATATCTTGTTCCAGACGATGTCGTTCATTTAAGGATGGGCGATTTTGTCCCTGCGGATATTAAAATTCTTGACAGCCAGATACAGTTAGACCAGTCCGCGCTTACCGGAGAGTCCCTTCCCATAGAGGCAGAGAAAGGAAGCGTAGCTTTTTCCGGTTCCGTAGTCAAAAGAGGCGAAGCGACCGGCATCGTCGTTGCTACCGGAAAGGATAGCTATTTCGGAAAAACGGCGGAACTCGTTAAAATAGCCAAGACAAAGAGCAATCTGTCGAAGCTTATTTTTAAAATCGTCAAATATATGATGTATATGGATTTTATTCTGCTTGCGTTTTTTCTGATTTACGCCCTTTCGCACGGTTTCAGCCCGGCGGATACGATAGTATTTATACTTGTTATTCTAATAGCCGCTATTCCTATCGCGCTTCCGGCGACTTACACGCTTTCCACGGCGTTAGGAGCGCTTGAACTCTCAAAAAAGGGGGTTCTTACCACTAAATTATCTGCTATCGAAGAGTCAGCGGCAATGACCGTTCTGTGTTCCGATAAGACCGGAACGCTGACCGAAAATAAGGTTATACTGGAAGATATAACCCCCGTCGGAGAACATACGAAAGAAGAACTGCTCAAATACTCTATTATGGCAAGCGACGAGAAAAGCCAGGACGCCTTAGACGACGCCATATTTAAGGTTACTAACCCGATGAACTTGAAACCGGAAGGGGAGAAAATTTCTTTTACCCCGTTCGATCCTGCTACTAAAAGAACCGAAGGTTTATATAAAGTTAACGGTGAAGAAGTTAAAATATTCAAAGGGCAGCCCGGAACGATATGGAATCTGACGCAGCAAGGCTCCGAAGCGGCATATAAATATGAAAACATCGAAAGAGAACTTGCCCAGAAAGGAGAAAGAGTTCTTGCGGCGGCTTACGAGAAAGGCGGAAAATACGAATTTTTAGGATTTTTAGGTTTTATGGACCCTGAGAGAGCAGATTCCAAACCTCTTGTCCACGAGCTTCGCAATCTCGGCGTAAGAGTAATAATGCTTACGGGCGATACTGCTATTACCGCCAAAACCATCGCTAAAAGGTTAGATATCGGCGAAAGAGTATGCGAGAGAAAAGAACTTATAGAAATGAGCAAGGACAAAGAAAAAGAGAAAGGTCTTGCGGATTACGACGTGTTCGGAGGAATTTACCCTGAAGACAAGTATAATATAGTTAAAGCCTTGCAGGACAACAACTATATAGTCGGCATGACGGGAGACGGAGTTAATGATTCTCCTGCGCTTAAACAGGCTGAGGTTGGTATTGCCGTTTCCGGTTCCACCGACGTCGCAAAAGCCGCCGCCAGCATCGTTCTAACCGACCCCGGTTTGTCCGATATCGTTTCTGCCATAAAAACAAGCAGGGAAATATTTCAGAGAATGGCGACCTGGGTTTTAAATAAGATAGCCAAAACCATAGAGATTTCTTTTTTCACTATATTCGGTATTATTCTTATGAACTATTATTATAATACGCCGGCAAAAAATTCTTTTATAATTACGCCGGTGCTTGTTATTTTACTGCTTTTCACCAACGATTTCGTTACTATGTCTATTTCAACCGATAACGTTAAACATTCGCTAAAACCAAACGAGTGGAAGATTAAAAATATGGTAATAGGTTCGGTAGCTATGGGCGTATTTCAATTAATTTTTTCTTTCGGCGCCCTTGTTTATTATAAAATGCAGGGCCATTACGATATGAACCAGATTGCTACGATAGTTTTTTTAATAATGGTGTTTACGGGACAGGGAGTCCTTTATTTAGTCAGAACGGCGGACTATTTTTATAAGAGCGCGCCGTCCAAATATATGCTTATTGCTACTACAGCGGATTTAATAGTCGTTTCTTTGCTTGCGTGGTTCGGCATCAGCTTTGAAAACCATCCTCTTATAGCACGAATCCCGCTTGCCGAGATAATCCGGCTTTATGTATTCGGAGCGGTTTATCTGTTCTTAGTGGATATAGTAAAAGTATGGATTTTCAGAAAATACAACGTAAGGCCATAGTTCTGTTTTTACCGGACAGGCAGGCTAAAACTTCCCCATCCCCGTTTTCATGAACGGCGGATGGGGTTTTTATTTATCTGAGGCTTTCGTAAATTTCGTATCGTTTTAATTTCCTCCACAGCGTAGAATAAGAAATATCCAATATTTTACATGCCTTATTTCTTTTGTATTTTGCTTTTTTTAATGCCGACATAATTCTGCTTTTCTCCGAAGCTATATCGAAAATATCTTCTCCGCCGCCGTTTTGACTTAATCCCGATTGATAACTTTTCGAAACATTTTGCGCAGGATTTTCGTTTTTGCGTTTATGACGCCGCGTATCGATGCCGCACTCTTTAAGCGATTGAACTTTTTTACATCCGTCGTAATTTAAAATAAGAATTCTGTCAAGAGCCGAAGTCATTTCCCTGATATTCCCCGGCCACTCGTATTCGAGGCATTCTTTCATAAATTTTTTACAATACGAAATTTTCAAGCTTTTCAAGTAATTTTCAATGAAATATCTTATAAAATTGGGTCTTTGCCTCAAAGGAGGTATGCTAACCTTAATAGTGGAAATCCTATAATAAAAATCTTCCCTCATAAATCCCGTTGTTATTTTTTCTTCGATATTAGAATTAGTAGAGAACGCCGTCCATAAGTTCAGCAATTCGGGCACAGTACTGCCTACTTTTTCGCACACGCGATAATCAAGAAAGTATAAGAGTTTAGACTGATTATCCATAGTTAAAGTGTCCACGTCGTCGAAAAACAATACTCCGTTATCGGCCGTTTGGGCTTTGCCCTGCGTAGTTTCAACCGCGCCCGTAAACGCACCCTTCAGATGTCCGCAAAGCACCGATTGAAAAAGCTCGCCGGATAAATTAAAACAGGAAACGGTTACTAAAGGCTTTGACGGAAAAATTTTTTTTGATACAAAATTAATAAGCGTAGTTTTTCCTGTGCCGGTTTCACCTTGAATAAGAAGATTTGTTTTCGCTTTTGCCGCTCGTTCAATGATTTTTATGCACTTCCCGATTCTTGAATCAGGAAACTCTTCTGTGTAGCGTTCTATTAATTCATTCTGTAAATTCATTTTAGATGCAGATAAAATTATTAATTAATTCGCATAGTGCAAAAGGCTTTTAATTCCTTATACAACATTTTTAATTTAAAATCAAATTTTTAACAGGATTTTAAATATAGTTTAAAAACATCTGTTTAAAAAAATATATTGACTTTTTGCTTCTTAAGTGATAAAAAATTACATTTAGTGTTAAAAAAATACCGCAGATTTTAAGGGTTAAAACCATATGCATAACTAAATAAACTACTTTAATAAAGGGGGGTAAAATGACTAAAAGTTCGGAAGATTCGCCGTCAAGGCGAACTTTTATGACGGTTGTTATTGGATTAATTTCGGCAATAATAGGCGTTGCAGTTGCAATACCTATACTTGGCGAAATTTTAAGTCCGCTGTTCAAAAAAAGAGACATAGTATGGGCTGAACTCGGTAAAATTGACGATTTAAAGAAAATCGAGCCCTTAACGCCAAAGTTTGTTCCGGTTTACTTCAGGGTAAAAGAAGGCTGGACAATCAACACTCTTCCAAGACAGGTTATAGTCGTTAAAGATATAACCGGAAAACTTTATTTCTTTTCCAATCAATGCACTCATTTAGGATGTCCTCTCCACTGGATACCCGCAAGACAGAAATTTTTATGCCCGTGCCACGGCGGCATGTTTAACGTTCTCGGCAAGGTGGTAGGTGGTCCGCCGCCAAGACCTTTATTTCAATGGGTTCACAAATTACATAACGGTAAAGTTTTAATTCAAAATAAGTTTATGGATAATCCAAAGGACAGGGGGGTCTGATGTTTAAAAAAATTCAGGAATGGTTTGACGAAAGAATTGGTCTAACCGAATTAATAAATGAGTTTAACGGAGAAAGAATTCCGGCGAGAGGCGGTTGGGCATATACTTTCGGCAGTTTGCTGGCTTTTCTTTTCATAATTCAGGTCGTAACGGGAATGTTTCTTTTGTTCTATTACGTGCCATATTTTCCTATGGCGAGAAACTCCACTTATTTTTTAAAGCATCATGTTTTACTCGGCAATATCGTACTGGGTATCCACTTATGGGGTGCTTTTACGATGATTTTTATACTTCTCGTGCACATGTCCAGGGTTTATTTTTCCGGTTCGTATAAAAAACCGAGAGAAATGCAGTGGGTTGCAGGAATGGTTCTATTTTCCGTCGTAGTAATACTTGGTTTGACGGGCTACATGCTTATAGGAAACGAAAATTCATGGTGGACGATAAACGTTTTAGATAACGTAGCATCGCATATACCTATCATTGGAGGATTTTTAAGAATATTGGTAAAAGGCGGAACCGAAACGTCGGTTTTGACTATGCAGCACATATTTGCAGTTCACGTCTGGCTTTTACCTATAGTAGTAATTATGTTTATACCCATACATATTTTCTTAGTAAGAAAAACCGGAGAGCAGGGTATGGCATTGGAATACAAAAACAGCAAGCTCTCCGACGACGATATTAATAAATGGAAACATCCGGATGCAACTGTTCCGTTTTTTCCGGACCAGCTGTTTAAAGATATGATAGTGGCGCTCGGCGTATTTGCCGTGATTTATTTCCTTGCCGTTTATTACGGAGCGGCGATAGGACCTATGTACAGACCTCTTGCTTTAAATTTTGCGCCGGAAGCAGACTGGTATTTCCTTGCCAACGAAGAACTGCTTAAATATTTCCCCGGTCACGGACTTATAATATTTTCCACGTTTCTTGTTCCTGCAATAGGTTTTGCGATACTTTTCGTATTGCCTTTTATAGACAGGGGACACGAAAGAAGTCCTTTTAAAAGACCTGCGGCAACGGTACTTGGGATTTTGTTTCTCCTTTTGTTAGTCTACTTAACATTAATCGGCGGCGAACCAAAAGCGCCTGCTACCGTATAAATAAAAAGAGGAGTAAATACAATGAATTTAGGTGTTATAGATATAGTAAATCTATTTATAAACAGGCTGGCGATAGGATTTATGGCGATTGCCTTCATATCCCAGTATATCGGGATATTTAAAAAAGAAGACCGCTATTTCAGACTTGCCAAACCGTTGATTATGTGTGCTTTAGTTATAGGCACCATACAGACTATCCTTTATTTTTATTTTTTAAGTCTCCTAAGGAACGGAATTCCTAATTTCTGGATACTTATGAATAAACTACAGCCGGGAGTTATAGCCTTATCGATGGACTTTTTGCTTGCGTTTCTAGTTCTCGGCGCAATATATTATGCCGGTTTTGACAGAAAAGGCGAGGGAAAGCATCAAGGGTGGAACGTATTTATCGGTATAGTTACCTTTTTAGCAGGTTTTGCTTCCGATGTTTTTTATACGATTTCTGAAAGCTATACATTAGGGCCGACCCCGCAGACTGCTATTAGAACGCCGATGGTTCTGCTCTTAATTATTGAAAAAAATATCGAAATTTTTGCTCTGGCCGGCGCACTGCTTGCTATATGGGCAGGAATAAGATACATAATTTCTTCTAAACAGGAAGATAAAGAATTTTACGACTGGATGGGTTCGTTTGCAAGTATCATAACCGTTATGTTTTTGGTTATGTACCCCGTAATTTATTTCGGCTGGTTTAAACATTTCAGGGCAACGGCAAGTTCCGGTTTTAACAGGATAATGCTCGGAAAATATCAGTGGATAATGTACACTTTTCTCGGCACGCTCGGAGCATCGTTGATATTACAGTATATATACATGTTGTGGAAACTTATTAACGGAAGAGATAAAAAGAAACCGACGGTATCCGTAGGACTTATAGTCTTTCTTATAATAGTCGGACTTGTTTCTTTAGGCTTTGGAATGCTCCCGACAACCATGGGCATGCTGGGCAATATGCAGCCGGTTAAGTATTTGTCCCTTGCCGGACTTTTTATTACAGGTTTTTTAGTTCTCGGTTATTATCTAAAAGACCTTACGCCGAATTTTAAATTCGGCAATATTTCCAAATTTCCGCAGATTTTTTTAATACTTGGCGGGCTTTGCGTCGCGGTTAACGTTCCGGTTATGGGATATATGAAAATCGCCGCAAGAGGAACAAACAGAATTATTTATCAGGCTATGAACCTAAACGGAACAAAATACGTTCCGCCCGTAGTTTATCCATGGCCCGTTAAAAAAGGATTTGGCGCGTTGCACGACAAGTGCGTTATATGTCATACGTTAAACAGGGTTGAAAGGTATAACGGAAAAAATTATGGAGACTGGAAAAATCTTGTTATTCATCAAATGAAAGATGTTAACGGATGTCCGATATCAACGGCGCAAGCTAAAGAAGTTATCCATTATTTAAATTCTTTAAACATTATAGCGTATAATCAGCATTTGGCAAAAGAACATAAGAAATGGACTCCTCCGGCATCTTTGCCTTGGGGAACTCCTGCTAAAGCTTCTAAACCGGCTAATGCAAAAAAAATGAAAAAAGCTGCTAAAAAGAAATAAATTTTAGCAAGTTAGCTTTTTCTTTAAGGCATTTATCGTATTTAATATATTTTATATCGCAATAAATGATATAATTAAAATACGTTAAATGCCTTTATTTATTTATATAAATTATTAATTAGAAATAAAAATGGACAAAGAATTCATAAAACAGATTGCAAGAATGAGCTCTTTGGGATTAAATCTGATTATATCCGTTTTAATAGGCATTTTTATAGGAATAGAAATAGACAAATATTTAAATTTTAAGTACCTTTTTTTAGCAATTTTTGCCGTACTTGGTTTCATTGCGGGTATTTACGAAATATATAAAGCCGTTAAAAGAGAGCTCAATGAAAAACCGTAAAAAATCATTAAAATTTCAGATTATATCAAAAACCTTTGTTTACGGTGTTGTTATTGCTTTGATATCGTCGCTGTCAATTAATATAATTTTTCCAAAAATAAACTGTATTGCGGGAATTTTTATAGGATTCGCAATATCATTTTTTTTATTTACCGATACTACGCTATATATTTTTAGGAATATTAAAAAAATTAAACCTTTTAAATTAAATTTAAATCTAATAAAAGACTTGCTCATAATAACGATTTTTTTTATAATATTAAATAAGTTTATTAATCTTAATTTTGTTTTAATAGCCGCAGGGATTACCGTAACTCCTGTTTCCGTAGCGTTATTGTTTATTCCTTTCAGGCATTCGCTTAATTACATGGCTGAAGAATAAATCTTTTTGAATAAATTATAAATAAACAATATAAAATATGTTAAAAGCTCCAATTTTATTTCACATACAAGGAATACCCGTTTACTGGACGATGACCGTAATAGTTATGGCCGGGATACTAACAGTTGCGTTTATAGCTGGAAGAAATCTGAAAACGGTGCCGGGAAGTTTGCAAAGCTTTTTTGAGCTTATTTATATAATGACGGAATATTTTTTAAAAGAAATTATAGGTGACGAAGGAGCGATATATTTGCCTTTAATCGCCTCATTTTCAATATTTATCCTTTTTTCAAACTTGATAGGTTCGATTCCGGGCTTTACTTCGCCTACCGCTACTATCGATACGACCGCCGCTCTTGCTTTAATAGTTTTTTTTCTTTCGCACGCAGTAGGTATTAAAAAACATAAAGCTCATTACATAAAAAAATTTTTAGGACCGCTTTTAATTATTGCGCCGATAATGATAATAATAGAAATTATGTCGGCATTGTCCCGCCCGTTTTCGCATGCGCTGCGATTATTTGCAAATATTTTTGCGGAAGAATTTATGGTTACGGTTTTATTGTTTCTTCTTCCATGGGTAATTCCGGCAATTATGATGTACATGCAGATATTTACGGATTTAATGCAGGCATTCGTTTTTTACCTGCTTGCTATTATATATATTGCGCTGTCGTTAGAGGAAGAACATTAGAATTTAGCAGGCAAAATTAAATTTTTTAAAATATTATAAAATCAAACCGGAGGGTTTTTAATTATGAAATATCTCGTTTTTATCATTACTTTTTTATCTGTTTCCGTTTACGGAGTAAAATGCTTTGCGGCAAAGGCTATGGCCGCTGCGGCGCCCGTTCAGCATCACGCGGTTAATAGTTCTGCGTTATTTTCTAAAAGCCTGTTTTTTGGACTCTCGGCACTCGGAGGCGGTTTAGCCATCGGTCTCGGCGTTATCGGCGCAGGCGTAGGCATGGGAAATGCGGTAAGGGGTGCACTTGAATCTATGGGAAGAAATCCCGGCATGGAGAAAAAATTAATCGTCTGGATGATAACCGGTATGGCTATTATGGAATCTTTAGCACTTTATGCCCTGCTTATTACGTTTATTCTTTTTTATGCAAATCCCTTCAAAGGTATTTTTTTAAAATAGAATAAGATTAAGCCGCCGGCATTTTTCTTATAAATAAGTTTTTATATAACGTAATTTGGTTAAAAACAATCCTTTTATGTTATATACTTAAAATATAAGCATATTAAATATTTTGATATCAAAAAAAAACGAGAAAAATGCCTAAGCTAAAAGTAAATTCTATAAAATTTAAAATCTATTTCCTATTTATTCTGTCGAATATTATTATTTTTTCGGTAGGAATACTTATAGCCCTCCATTATATTACCATATACAGCCGCAAATCCTTAAGACAAGAGTTGAAATCGTATTTAATGTCCGGCACCATGGCTTTTTTAAATGAAAAAAGCTATATGATTGAAAAAGCCAATTATATAATAGCTCACAATTTTAAAAACAGATTTATCCAAAATGCTGCTAAATCTAAAAAAATATCAAATATAAACTTGATAAAAATAAAAAGCGGAAAAATAGATTACATTAAGGAATTTAAACATAATAAATATTTAGAAAAAATAAAAATATCAAAGCCATATTATGAAAGATTAAAAAGAATAATCTTTGCAAAAAACAGGCACATTTTTACGGGCTTCGGAAGAGATAAATCAGACCGTCTTATAGCACTAAGGGTGATTTATCGCCTGCTTAACAAAAAGAACGGTTATATAATTATTTTAAATAAAGATATTACCAGCGCTTATTTAAAAAAGATAAAAATTGAAAAACACTTGCCGGTAAATTTCGGTATCTATTACGGCTCAGTAAGATCGGCAATTTCTTTTAGCCAAAAACAAAAGTATGAAGGTATAGGGCAAAAAATAACAAAGAAACAGTCTATTGTTTTAAAAAAAGGCACAAGCATTTATACATCGCTGAATGTAAAAGGCACGCCTTTTTATATATATAACGTTCCGATAAAAAATTACGACGGTAAAATTATAGGCATATTCGGCACAGGCATAAGGCAATACAAATGGTTCGGTTATCTTTTAAATCTCTATAAATCGATAATTCTTTTTATAGTTTTATATTTTATAGCAACCATATTGATATTCGTTTTTTTAAACAAAAGATTTTCACGTCCTTTTTACGATCTTTT